>NZ_QYUK01000011.1:1301428-1604285 GCF_003590945.1 Oleomonas cavernae
CCCGCTTGGCCAGTTCCTTGGCCAGCTTCACCCGCTGGGCTTCGCCGCCCGACAGCGTGGTGGCCTGCTGGCCCACCTTGATGTAGCCCAGGCCCACGCGTTTCAGCGTTTCCAGCTTGTCGCGCACCGCGGGCACCGCCTTGAAGAAGTCGCAGCCTTCCTCGATCGTCATGTCCAGCACGTCGGCGATCGACTTGTCCTTGAACATGACCTCGAGGGTTTCACGGTTGTAGCGCCGGCCCTTGCAGACGTCGCACTGGACATAGACGTCGGGCAGGAAGTGCATCTCGATCTTGATCACGCCGTCGCCCTGGCAGGCCTCGCAGCGCCCGCCCTTGACGTTGAACGAGAAGCGCCCCGGCTTGTAGCCGCGGGATTCCGCCTCAGGCAGGCCGGCGAACCAGTCGCGGATCGGCGTGAAGGCGCCGGTATAGGTCGCCGGGTTCGAGCGCGGCGTGCGCCCGATCGGCGACTGGTCGATGTCGATCACCTTGTCGATATGGTCGACGCCGTCGATCGACTCATGGGGTGCCGCCAGTTCGCGGGCACCGTTCAGGCGGCGGTGCAAGCCCTTGTACAGGGTTTCCACCACCAGGGTCGACTTGCCGCCGCCCGAGACGCCGGTGACGCAGGTGAAGGTGCCCAGCGGAATGCTGGTCGTTACGTTCTGCAAATTGTTGCCGCGGGCACCGGTGACGGTCAGCACCCGCTTCTTGTTGAAGGGCCGGCGCAGGGGCGGGATGGGGACCGAGCGCACGCCCGACAGGTATTGGCCGGTCAGGCTCTTGGGATCGGCCATGATCTGGGCCGGCGTCCCCTCGGCGACGATCTCGCCGCCATGCACGCCGGCCGCCGGCCCCATGTCGATGACATGGTCGGCGGTGCGGATGGCATCCTCGTCATGCTCGACCACGATGACCGTATTCCCTAAGTCGCGCAGGCGCTTCAGGGTCTCGATCAGGCGGTCGTTGTCGCGCTGGTGCAGGCCGATCGACGGCTCGTCCAGGACATAGAGCACGCCAGTCAACCCTGAGCCGATTTGCGAGGCGAGGCGAATACGCTGGCTCTCGCCGCCCGACAGGGTGCCCGAGGCCCGCGCCATGGTCAGGTAGTCGAGGCCGACATTGACCAGGAAGCCCAGCCGCTCGTTGATTTCCTTCAGAATCCGCGCGGCGATCTCCGCCTGCTTGGGCGTCAGCTTGTCGCCCAGGGCCAGGAACCACTTGGCGGCGTCGGCGATCGATTTCTCGGTCACTTCGCCCACATGCAGGCCGCCGATCTTCACCGCCAGCGCTTCGGGCTTCAGGCGGTGGCCATGGCAGGCCTCGCATTCCGACGCCGACTGATAGGCGGCGAGTTCCTCGCGCATCCAGTCGCTCTCGGTTTCCTTCCAGCGCCGCTGCAGATTGGGCAGCACGCCCTCGAACGGTTTGGTCGTCTGGAACCGCCGGCTGCCGTCCTCGTAGGTCATGGTGATGGCTTCGCGGCCCGAGCCGTTGAGGAGCAGGTCGCGCACCTTCTCCGGCAATTCGCGCCACGGCTTGTTCAGGCTGAACTTGAAGGCCTTGGCCAAGCTGTCCAGGGTCTGGTGGAAAAACGCCGAGGTGGTCTTGGCCCAGGGCACGATGGCGCCGCGCGCCAGGCTCAGGTTCTCGTCAGGCACCACCAGGGCCGGATCGAAATAGAGCTTGGTGCCCAGTCCGTCGCACACCGGGCAGGCGCCGAAGGGGTTGTTGAAGGAGAACAGCCGGGGCTCGATCTCGTCGATGGTGAAGCCCGAGACGGGGCAGGCGAACTTCTGGCTGAAGATCGTGCGCTCGCCATTGTCGGCATTCTCGGCCACGGCAATGCCGTCCGCCAGTTCAAGCGCCGTCTCAAAACTATCGGCCAAGCGCTGGGAAATATTGCCTCTTACCACCACGCGGTCGACCACCACGTCGATGTCGTGCTTCACCTTCTTGTTCAAGGTCGGGGCGTCGGCGATCTCGTACAGGGTGCCGTCGATCTTCACCCGCTGGAACCCGCGCTTCTGCAGGTCGGCCAGTTCCTTGCGGTATTCCCCCTTGCGGCCGCGCACGAAGGGCGCCAGCAGGTAGAGGCGGGTGCCCTCGGCCAGGCTCATCACCCGGTCGACCATCTGGCTCACGGTCTGGCTTTCGATCGGCAGGCCGGTGGCGGGCGAGTAGGGCACGCCGATGCGGGCATAGAGCAGGCGCAGATAATCGTAGATCTCGGTCACCGTACCCACGGTCGAGCGCGGGTTGCGCGAGGTCGTCTTCTGTTCGATCGAGATCGCCGGCGACAGGCCCTCGATGTGATCGACATCGGGCTTCTGCATCAGTTCCAGGAACTGCCGGGCATAGGCCGACAGGCTTTCGACATAGCGCCGCTGGCCTTCGGCATAGATGGTGTCGAAGGCCAGCGACGACTTGCCCGAGCCCGACAGGCCGGTGATCACCACCAGGCGGTCGCGCGGAATGTCGACGTCGACGTTCTTGAGATTGTGCTCACGGGCGCCGCGGACGGAAATGAACTTGGACGACATGGGGCCTCACGCACGCGAACCGGCGCCGGACGGGAAGTGTGATATGGGGTCGGGCATCATGGAAAGTCCAGGTGCCCTCGGCCATGATTATGAGCTAGAACCACCTCAACATGCCACTTGAACGAGTCGGCATATTTGTTCCTATTATGTTCCAGTTTTGCGGTGCTGCAAGCACCAAGGGAGAGCCATGGCAGGCAGCGTCAACAAGGTCATCCTGGTCGGCAATCTGGGGCGCGACCCTGAATCCCGCACCTTGCAGGATGGTAACCCGGTGGTGAACCTGTCGGTGGCAACATCCGACACCTGGAAGGACAAGATGTCGGGCGAGCGCAAGGAGCGCACCGAATGGCACCGGGTGGTCATTTTCAACGAGAACCTGGCCAAGATCGCCCAGAACTATCTGCGCAAGGGCTCCAAGGTCTATATCGAAGGCTCGCTCCAGACCCGCAAATGGACCGACCAGTCCGGGGCCGAGAAATTTTCGACCGAGGTGGTGCTGCAGCGCTTCCGCGGCGAGCTGACCCTGCTGGACGGCAAGGGTGAGGGCGGCGGCTTTGGCAGCGGCGATGACGACAGCGATCCCGGTTACGGCGGCGGCGGCGGTGGCCGTTCCAGCGGCGGCTTCGGCGGCGGTAGCGGTCGTTCGGGCGGCGGCGGTGGCCGTGGCGGCCCCGGCGGCGGCCCGGGCCTGGACGACGAAATCCCGTTCTGAGCCTGATTGGCCGGAACGTCCGGCCGTCAGGGTGAAGGCAAGTCACGGCACCTGCCGCTTACCGCAGGAGACGAATATGCGTATTTTTTCGTGCTCGCTCGCCCTCGCCCTGAGCATGGCCGGCGGGGCCGCATCCTGGGCGGCAGGGTCCGGTCCCCAGGGCCGCTATGTGCTGGATGTCGACGCGACCTATCAGGCGTTCGAGGCCGCCGGCGCCGCCACGCCGCAGACGCGCAAGACCCTGGAGCAGCAGAAGGGCCTGATGGTCATCGTCTTCCAGGGCGAAAGCGCCTCGTTCGTGACCGGGCCGCTTCTGGGCAACAAGACGAGCGGCCAGTGCGATTGGCGGCTCGACGCCGCCGACCTGAAATTCGAGCGCTGCCGGCAGCCCGACGGCAGCCCCTTCAGCGTCAGCGGGGCGGTTCGTTTCGAGGCGGCCGCCAACAGCCTGACCATCCAGGGCAACGCCCCGGGGCCGCTCACCTACCGCCCGGACTAGAGGGCGCCCATTTTTGCGGTAAAAGCATCCGTAATGGGAATATATGGCCGGCGAGCCGTGCGCGCGAGCGCGATGGAGCGGCACGATCGCCAGGGCATGCGGACAGGCTTGCTCCATAGAAAAACGCCGGTTTTCCTAGAGGAAAAGCTGGAATTCCAGGGGTGATCGGCTGGCAGAGCCGATCGGCCGCAATCCCTGGTGGGCGGCGAACGCGCGAATATTCCCCCTATTTTGATATCAAAGTGGATCGGAAACGGGGTGATTTGGCCAATCCCCGCAATAGGCTGCAAATGGGATTCGAGTTTGGTTGTGTCGGCTTCCAGGGGCCTAAAAATGCGCGAATTGACATCGAGGCAGTCGCATGGCGAGCGGGGTGCGGCGGCCATGCTCTTCGCGGTCGCGCTGCCGCTGCTGCTGGTCATGTCCGCCTTCGTCGTCGACCTGGGCTATGCCTACTACTCGAAGCAGCGATTGCAGGATTCCCTCGATCTGGCCGCCATCGCCGCCGCTGGCGCCCTGGACGGTTCGGGCGCCGAACGGGCGAACGCACGCAACGCCGCGCTGAACACCATGATCGCCAACGATTTTCCGGCGCAATCCCTGACCGGGATCGACTTTGGCAACTACAGCCGCACGCGCGCCCTGGGCAGCCGCTTCCAGGCTTCGGGCAGCAACATGAACTCGCCCAACGCCGTCAAGCTGACCGGGACGACCGACTCCCCGCGGTTTTTTTCCCGGATCATCGCCACGGATGCGTTTGATCTGGATGTCACCTCGACCGCGGTTACCACCGGCCGCTACACGACGGTGAAGATCGCGAGCGGCCTGGCCAACCTGGACGAGGGGCTGCTCAATGCGCTGCTGGGCGCCTTGCTGGGCGGGAATGTCAGCCTCAGTGCCCTCGACTACAACGGTCTGGTCGGGGCGAACGTCGAACTGCTGTCGTTTCTGGACGCCTATGCCGTCAAGGTCGGCGCCACCGTCGGCGACTACGACGGCCTGTTGAGCGCGGATGCCTCGGTCCTGGGGGTCCTGGGGTCGTCACCGAACTGGCCCACAATGCCTATGACGGCGATCCGTCGGCCGTCGACCTCGGTGTCGGCCTGGGCGACGCCTTCCCGGGGATCAACAAGCTGCCGCTGCTCCAACTCCAGGACGTCAACCTGAAGCTGGGAGAGCTTCTGGGCGTGGGCCTTGGCAACAACGATGCCGGGCTTGCCATCCCGGTCAACGTCTTCGATCTGGTGACGGCATCGATCCTGGCCGCGTCGACCGCCGCCAACGCCACCGGGCAGCATCCCGTGTCGGTCTCCCTGGGGACGTTTCTCGGCGCCAGCCTGGATCTTTCGATCACCGAGCAGCCGCAACCGCCCCTGGGGTTCCGCAAGATCACCGAGGAAGACATCCGCAACGGCGACAACATCCTGCGCACCGCGCAGATCCGCCTGCTGCTGCGCGTCGACTGGCAGGGTGCGCTGAGCGGGGTGCTCGGCCTCGTCAACGGCCTGCTCGACATCGTGCAGCTTCTGGGGCTGGACGTCGATCTGCTGCCGACCTACGGCCCGAATGCCAACGACAATCTCAGCGTCGGCATCGCCGTCGCGCCGTCGCAGGTGCGCGTCACCAAGCTCGGCTGCGAACCGGCATCGACGGCCGATCGCTACGTCGGCATGGACATCGATACCGGCCTGGCCTCGGCCCATGTCGGCCAGATCGATCCCACCGACTTCCTGTCCAACAGCGCGCCGGCCCATGCCGATCCGTTCAACGTCCTTGGCATCGGCTATAATCTTTGGGGTCTCATCCAGCCGCCGCTCAAGATTCTGTCGGTCGATCTTGGGGTGAACCTGCCCATCGGTGCCCCGACCGCCTCGCCGGACGTCAAAGGAGCCGACACGCTGGACCAGGCGGTCTTTCCCGACATCTATGCGGCCTTCGCGCAGCCGGGGCATAAGTCCGACACGGCCGATTTTCCCAGCGGCACCTCGGTCGGCACGACCGATATCCTCTCCAATCTCGGCAAAAAACTGAAAGATGCTCTGAGGCTGCAAGTCTCGGGCGCCGTCGGGGGCCTTTTGCAGCCGATCGTCGATCTCGTCACGTTCGTCGCCGGCACCTTGATCGGCGACGTTCTCGGGCCGCTTCTCGATGGTATCGTCGACCTGCTGCTCGATACCCTGGGCGTTCGGATCGGCACGGCCGAGGTGGCGGTGATCGATCTTCAATGCGGCAGTGCCAGGCTGGTCCATCAGTAGCGCGGCCGGCGGACCGGGCAGCTCACCGTAACTTCAGGGCTGGCCCGGGCGAACCTGCTCTACAGGTTTTCCAAAGGATCGCCACCATGGTTGCCAGTGCCAGAATGACCCGCGCCGCCTTCCTGGGGCTGTTTGCCCTGCTGCCCGTGGGCGCCTTGCTGTGGCGCCTGCCGGCCCAATCGGCCGAGGCGGCCGTCGTCATCCCGCCGCCGGCGATCGACGTAGCGGCGGGCAGTGCCGAAACGGCCACGGCGGTCTTCGCCGGTGGCTGCTTCTGGGGTGTCCAGGGGGTGTTCCAGCATGTGACGGGCGTCACCGGTGCCGTCTCGGGCTATGCCGGCGGGGCGCAGGACACGGCGATCTACCAGATCGTCGGCAGCGGCCGCACCGGTCATGCCGAGGCGGTCGAGATCAGCTACGACCCCAGGCTGGTTTCCTACGGCACGCTGTTGCAGGTCTATTTCTCGGTCGCCCACGATCCGACCCAGCTCAATCGCCAGGGCCCCGACACCGGCACCCAATACCGCTCCACGGTTTTTCCGCAGAATGCCGAACAGCAGAAGATCACCGCGGCCTATATCGCACAATTGAACGAGGCCAAGGTCTTTGCCGGCCCGATCGCCACCACGCTGGAGCCTGGCAAGGCGTTCTATCCGGCCGAGCGGTATCATCAGGATTTCCTCACCCTGAACCCGACCTATCCCTATATCGTCTACAACGACCTGCCCAAGATCGAGAACCTCGAGCGCCTGTTCCCGGCGCTCTACCGCGAGAAGCCGGTCCTGGTCGGCGCGGCAACGAATTGATCGCCACGGCGTCTCCCGCAGGGCTGACTTTCGAAACAATCCTTCAGGCGTTGGGCGGTGTGCCACGCCGGCCGAAGAACCGCCTGATCGCCGCATAGATGCCGGCGCCGAAAGCCACCACGCCGATGGCGACCAGTTTCTTCGAGGCTATCAGCAAGGCGATCAGGCCCTTGAAGAAACCGGCCTTGGTCAGGAGGCCGCCGGCGATCAGGCCGGCGATGCCGTAGGCGGCGGTTTCGTCGACGTCGGGATTGAATTCGGCATAGGTATTGCCCTGGTCGAAATGGACCATGGCCAGGATCTTGTCCGAGGTCTGGTCGATATTCGGCAGGGCCGACATCGGGGCCACCACGTTCAGCTCGAGATAGCCGCGGCGGCCGAGCACGCGGATCTCGTAGTTCAGCGTTTCATCCGTCGCCGTGCCGAAGGTCAGGCGCTTGCCCCAATGGATCTTCTTGGCCACCGCGTCATAGCGCGGCTCGCGCGCCCAGCCCAGGAGGTGGACCTCCTCGTAACCCTGGGCGGCCCGCTCCTTGTTGCCTTCGGCCGTCGCCGCCTGCATGTCCTTCATCAATTGCTCGGCATCGAGGTCGGCGGCATCTTCGTCGCTGACGTAACCGGCTGGATTATAATAGACGATGACGGCCCAGCCTTCGGGCGAGAAGGGGGAGGGGTCGGTGGGCAGGATCATGCCCAGGGTGCCCTGGCCGGCCCCCGGCGGATTGCCCCACAGCTTGGTGAGCATGGTCTGGGCATCGGCCGGGCCTAGGTAGCGGAAGGCATCGGGCAGGTCGATCGTAGCCAAGCCGTTGTCGAGCTTGATGGCACCGCGGCGGAAATCGAGCGAGTTCACGATCCGCTCGAATTCGGCCTGGTCCTGCTGGGCCAGCGCGGGCGGAGCGACCGCAAACAGTGCCGCCAACCCCACGATCAGCGCGAATAAGCCTTGCCGCATGGGTCCCTCCATCGGTCGAACAGGCTGAAAGGCTAATCCGGTTGTTTTGCAAAGTCCATTGCCCGTCAAGATGGCTATCACCCAGGTAGTCGGCGCTCGGCGGACGGGCGGTGAAGGACGGCTTTGAGGGTGATTCCGGGGTTTGTCGGCGGGTTTTCGCGATGGCCTCCGCGGCGGCCTCTTCCTGGATTTCCGCATTGCCAAAAAAACCTTTTAGCCACAATGGCTTATGCGGCCTTTTTCACACCGGCAGAGGGCACCGGTGCGGCTTGCTTCGCGGGCCTGCGACTTGCTACAGTCGCGTTACGGAATCGGCCAGCGCCCGGCCTTCCTAGACGTCGATCACCGGCGCCCACAGCAAGCATTTCCCGTTGACCGAACCCAATACTGCAGACCAGCCGGAGCCGCAGGACGAAGGCGGCGCCGTCCCCCCTGGCGGTGTCCCTCCGCGTCACGACATCGTGCCGATCTCCATCGAAGAGGAGATGCGCACCTCCTACCTCTCCTATGCGATGAGCGTGATCGTGAGCCGGGCGCTGCCTGATGCGCGCGACGGCCTGAAGCCCGTGCATCGCCGCGTCCTCTACGCGATGAAAGAGGGCGGCTATGAGTGGAACAAGCCTTACCGCAAGTCGGCGCGCATCGTCGGCGAGGTGATGGGTAAATATCACCCGCACGGCGACTCGGCGATCTACATGGCCATGGTCCGGCTGGTCCAGCCGTTTTCGATGCGCCTGCCGCTGCTGGACGGGCAGGGCAATTTCGGCTCGATGGACGGCGATATGCCGGCCGCCATGCGATACACCGAAATTCGCATGGGCAAGCCCGCTCATGCGCTGCTCGAGGATATCGACAAGGATACGGTCGATTTCCAGGGCACCTACGACAATTCGGAATTCGAGCCGGTGGTCCTGCCGGCGCGCTTTCCCAACCTGCTGGTCAACGGCGCGGGCGGCATCGCCGTCGGCATGGCAACCAACATCCCGCCGCACAATCTGCGCGACGTTATCGATGCCTGCCTGGCCTACATGGAAGACCCGAACATCTCGCTCGATGCCCTGATCGACATCGTGCAAGCGCCCGACTTCCCGACGGGCGGCCTGATCATCGGCGGCGGCGGCGCGCGCCTCGCGCTGCAAACAGGGCGCGGTTCGGTCCTGATGCGGGCACGCACGCATTTCGAGGAGATCCGCAAGGATCGCGAGGCGATCATCGCGACCGAGATCCCCTACCAGGTCAACAAGGCCACCCTGCTCGAGAAGATCGGCGAGGAGATGCGCTCCAAGCGCATCGAAGGCATCGCCGAGGTGCGCGACGAATCCGACCGCGACGGCGTGCGCGTGGTGGTCGAGCTCAAGCGCGACGCGGTGGCCGATGTCGTGCTGAACCAGCTCTTCAAGCACACGCCGCTGCAGCAAAGCTTCGGCGTGCAGATGCTGGCGCTCAACCACGGCAAGCCCGAGTTGATGAACCTCAAGCAGCTGATCCACGCCTTCGTGGAATTCCGCGAGCAGGTCATCACGAGGCGCACCAAGTTCGAACTGAACAAGGCCCGCGACCGCGCCCATATCCTGGCCGGCCTGGCCGTCGCCGTCGCCAATATCGACGAGGTGATCCGGGTCATCCGCACCTCGCCCGATCCGGCGAGCGCGCGCGAGGCCCTGATGGGCCGCGACTGGCCGGTGGCCTCGGTCGATGCCCTGCTGAAACTGGTCGAGGAGACCGGCCAGCAAGGCGCCGTCGACGGCACCTACCGCCTGACCGAGATCCAGGCCCGTGCCATCCTCGACCTGCGCCTGCAGCGCCTCACGGCGCTCGGCCGCGACGAGGTCGAGGCCGAGCTCAAGGAACTGGGCACCCGCATCATCTACCTGCTCAGCATCCTGCGCAGCCGCGACGTGCTCTACGGCATCATGAAGGACGAGCTGGTCGCGGTTAAGGCCGAGTTCGGCAACGCCCGCCGGACCGAGGTGGTGGCCTATACCGGCGACCTCGAAGACGAGGACCTGATCCAGCGCGAGGACATGATCGTCACCGTCAGCCATGGCGGTTACATCAAGCGCGTGCCGTTGTCGGCCTATCGGGCGCAGCGCCGCGGCGGCAAGGGCAAGGTCGGCATGTCGACGCGCGACGAGGATTTCGTCAGCCGCGTCTTCGTCGCCAATACCCATACGCCCGTGCTGTTCTTCTCGTCGCGCGGCATCGCCTATCAGATGAAGGTCTGGCGCCTGCCCGAAGGGGCCCCCAGGCCCGGGGCAAGGCCCTGGTGAACCTGCTGCCCCTGGAAGCGGGCGAGCGCATCGCCACCGTCATGCCGATGCCCGAGGACGAGGAAAGCTGGGCCCGCCTGCACGTCGTCTTCGTGACCAGGAAGGGCAATATCCGCCGCAACGCCCTGTCCGACTTCGTCGATGTCCGCGCCAACGGCAAGATCGCCATGAAGTTCGAGGGCGAGGATGCCGACGACGAGCTGATCGCCGTGGCGCCCTGCGACGAAGGCCAGGACATCCTGCTGGCCGTCGATAGCGGCCGCGCCATCCGCTTCCCCGTGGGCGAGGTGCGCGAGTTCGCCAGCCGCCATTCGACCGGCGTGCGCGGCATCCGCCTAGACGAGGGGGCAAAGGTCGTCGACATGTGCCTGCTGGGCCATGTCGAGGCGGAGCCGGCCGAGTTGCGGGCCTATCTCAAGGCTGCCCGCAAGGCTGCCGCTGGTGGCGATGAAGAGATCGCCGACGTTGCTGTCGACGACGAGGAGGAGGGCGGCGAGGACGGCGCGGAAGTGGCCCTGTCGGACGAGCGTTTCGCCGAGCTTCAGGCACGCGAGGAGTTCCTGCTGACCGTGACCGAGAACGGTTACGGCAAGCGCAGTTCGGCCTATGAATACCGGCTGACGCGGCGCGGCGGCAAGGGCATCATCGCGATCCAGACCTCGGCCCGGAACGGCAATCTGACCGCGGCTTTCCCGGTCACCGACCGTGACCAGGTCATGCTGGTCACCGACGGCGGCCAGGTCATCCGCTGCCCCGTGCACGACGTGCGCGTGGCCAGCCGCAATACCCAGGGTGTCACCCTGTTCCGCACCGCCAAGGACGAGCATGTCGTCTCGGTCACCCGGATCGAAGACGGGATGGACGACGACGAGATCGAGGGCGAAACGGGCGAGGGGGCAACCGAAGCATGACCCGCATCGGCGTCTATCCCGGCACCTTCGACCCGCCGACGCTTGGCCATCACGACATCATCCGCCGGGGGCCAAGCTGGTCGACCGGCTGGTGGTGGGCATCGGGGTCAATTCCGGCAAGTCACCGTTCTTCAGTTTCGAGGAACGCATGGACATGATGAACGAGATCGTCACCGATCTGGCCGACGAGCCCGGCATCGGCGCGATCGACGTGGTGCCGTTCAAGGGCCTGGTGGTCGATTTCGCCCGCGCCAACCAGGCGACGGTGCTGCTGCGCGGCCTGCGCTCGGGCACCGATTTCGACTACGAGTTCCAGATGACGGGCATGAACGCCACCATGGCGCCGGAGGTCGAGACCGTGTTCCTGATGGCCGATCTGGTGCACCAGGCGATCGCCTCCAGCCTGGTGAAGGATGTCGCCCGCCTGGGCGGCAATTTCGCCGCATTCGTGCCGCCTTCTGTGGCCCGGCGGCTGACCGCCAAGCTCGAAAGCCTGAAGTCGGCCTGACGGCCGATCCTCTTTACCCGAGACCTACCACAGGAGTTGGGGTATGAAGCGCCTGTTTGCATTCCTTTTAGCGATGTTTGCCATGACAACGACTGCCTCCGCCGCGACCGATCCCGAAAACACGCTGCTCCTGCAGCTCAAGGACGGCACGGTCGTCATCGAGCTGCGCCCGGACCTGGCGCCCCAGCACGTTGCCCGCATCAAGGAGCTGACCCGCCAGGGCTTCTATGACGGCATCGTGTTCCACCGCGTGATCGAGGGCTTCATGGCCCAGACCGGCGATCCCACCGGCACCGGCACCGGCGGCTCGGGCAAGAAGCTGCGCGCCGAATTCACCCAGGAGCCGTTCCTGCGCGGCACGGTGGGCATGGCCCGCTCGCAGAGCCCCGACAGCGGCGACAGCCAGTTCTTCATCTGCTTCCAGCCCTCGCGCTTCCTCGACGGCCAGTACACGGTGTTCGGCCGGGTCGTCTCGGGCATGGAATTCGTCGACAAGATCAAGCGTGGCCAGGGCCAGTCGGGCACCGTCGCCCCGCCGCCGGACAAGATCGTCTCGATGAAGGTCCAGGCCGACGTGAAGTAAATGGCGAGCCCTCTCCGCCCTCAGGGGGGAGAGGGTTGGGTGAGGTGGGCGCCGGCATAGAGTTCTATTCCACCGACCACCTCACCCTCCCGTTGCTTGACGCGACGGGCCCCTCCCTCTCCCCCGCAAGCGGCGGAGAGGGCAAAGGTGCAGCACCCTCATGAAAGTCGCCGATTTCGATTTCGACCTGCCGCCGGATCGGATCGCCGTTCGCCCGGCCGAGCCGCGGGAGAGCGCGCGCCTGCTGCGGATCACCGCCGACGGCCTGAGCGACCGCACCATCGGGGACCTGCCCGACCTGTTGCGTGCCGGCGACCTGCTGGTGGTCAACGACACCAAGGTGATCCCGGCGCGGCTGGTCGGTCGGATCGGCGAGGGGCGGGTCGAGGTCAACCTGATCCACGCCGTCGACGACCATACCTGGGAATGCTTGGCGCGGCCGGGCAAACGCTTTCGCCCCGGCAGCACGGTCGTGTTCGGCGCGCTTGTCGCCCACATCATCGCCAAGGCCGAGGACGGCACCATCACCCTGTCTTTCGATGTGGCGGGGGCGGCCTTGATGGCGGCGCTGGACCGGGTCGGCACCATGCCCCTGCCGCCCTATATCGCGCGCAAGCGCGAACCCGACGACCAGGATCGCACCGACTATCAAACAGCCTTTGCCGAGCGCACCGGCGCTGTCGCGGCGCCCACGGCCGGCCTGCACCTGACCCCGACCATGCTGGGCCGGCTCGACGCGATGGGGGTCGAGCGGGTGGCGGTGACCTTGCACGTGGGGGCAGGGACCTTCCTGCCGGTCAAGGTCGACGATACCGACGATCACAGGATGCACGCCGAATGGGGCGAGGTGAGTGCCCATGCCGCCGCGCGCATCAATGCCGCCCGTGCCGCCGGCAAGCGGATCGTGGCCCTGGGCACCACGGCCCTGCGCCTGATCGAAAGTGCGGCGACGCCGGCCGGTACCGTGGCGCCTTTCGGGGCCTGGACGGATATCTTTATCACGCCAGGCTACCGCTTCCGCACCGCCGACCTGCTGCTGACCAATTTCCATCTGCCGCAATCGACCCTGTTCATGCTGGTCTCGGCCTTTGCCGGGACGGCGCGCATGAAGGCGGCCTATGCCCATGCCGTTGCCCAAGGGTATCGTTTCTATTCCTATGGCGATGCCTGCCTGATCGACCGAGTGGATCCTGGCTCATGACCGCGACCGATTTCCGTTTCCATGTCGAGGCGCGCGACGGGGCCGCCCGGGTCGGCAATATCCGCACGGGGCGCGGTGTGATCCGCACGCCGGCCTTCATGCCGGTGGGCACGGCCGCGACGGTCAAGGCGGTGCCGCCCGAGGCGGTGCGCAAGGCCGGCGCCGACATCCTGCTGGGCAATACCTATCACCTGATGCTGCGGCCGGGGGCAGAGCGGGTGGCCGGCCTGGGCGGGCTGCACAAGTTCATGAACTGGCCCCACCCGATCCTGACCGATTCCGGCGGCTTCCAGGTCATGTCGCTGGCTTCCCTGCGCAAGATCACCGAGGAGGGTGTCGCCTTCCGCTCGCATCACGACGGCAGCGCTCACGCCATGTCGCCGGAGCGATCCATCGAGATCCAGCGCCTGCTCGATTCCGACATCGCCATGCAGCTCGACGAATGCGTCGCCCTGCCGGCCAGTCGCGAGGAAACCGCCCGGGCGATGCAGCTCTCCCTGCGCTGGGCCCGGCGATCGAAGGCAGCCTTCGAGGCCAGCGCGCCGCCGCCGGGCCGGGCGCTGTTCGGCATCGTGCAGGGGGGCACCGAGCAGGACCTGCGGCAGGAATCGGCGCAGGGCCTGATCGAGATCGGTTTTCCCGGCTACGCCCTGGGCGGCCTGGCAGTGGGCGAGCCGCAGGCGGTGATGTTCGAGGTCATCGCCGCCACCACCCCGCACCTGCCGCAGGAGCGGCCGCGCTACCTGATGGGGGTGGGCAAGCCCGCCGATATTGTCGGCGCCGTCGCCCGCGGCATCGACATGTTCGACTGCGTCATCCCCACCAGGTCCGGCCGCAACGGCCAAGCCTTCACCCGGCAGGGCGCCGTCAACATCCGTAACGCGAAATACGCCGATGAGCCGCGGCCGCTGGACGACAAGTGCCGCTGCCCGGCCTGCCGGGACTACTCCGCCGCCTATATCCACCACCTGGTACGGTCGAGCGAGATCCTGGGCGCCACCTTGATGACCGCGCACAACCTGACCTATTACCAGGATTTGATGGCCGGGCTGCGCACGGCGATCCGGCGCGGGCAACTCGCCGCCTTCGTCGCGGATTTCGAGACCGGCGCCGCCGACTATTAGTAAAGCAGGCGAGGGGCTATTGACCCCGGGGTAGCCACCCCTCTAAGGTGCGCGCCGCGGCCGAGTCGACTATCGTTCGAAGCCGTATGTCCCAATTTGGTGAGAGCCGGTAGCTCAGTCGGTAGAGCACGAGACTTTTAATCTTGGGGTCAAGGGTTCGATTCCCTTCCGGCTCACCAAATGCCCGGCGGCCGGCCTATCGCCGCCGAATTGACCCAAGTCGCCCAGATCCCGCAATCTTGGTTTCTTTTTCTCGCCAGCGGACTCCCTGCTGGTGTATTTGTGGTCAATAGATGATTCGACTTGTTCAAGGGGCATGGGGATGTCGTCGACCCGTATTGCATTCGCGGCGTTGACTGTCGCTCTGGGGTTGCAGGCCTGTTCGATGTTTGGGGGCAAGCCCGAAGAAGCAGCAGTGACCGCGCCGCCGCCCGCGCCTGTCGCGGTGGCACCTGTCATACCTGAAATCACCGGCCCGTTGGTTGCCGGCGGGCCGCCGATGCCCAGCCGCAAGCCGACGGCCGCCGCCGGCACCACCGTGGCAATGCCGCGGCCAGCGCTCCCGGCCCTGCCGGTCGCCCCTGGCGCGCCCAAGATCGGCCCCGGCAACCAGATCCAGGCCGATGTCGTCGCCCCCACCATCTGCCGCAAACCGGCCGAGGTTTCCGCCGACGATGTCCGCCGACTGCAGACCGAGCTGATGGTGGCGGCCTTGCGCTGCCACAAGAATCCCGACTTGAAGATCGCCGACAAGTACAATGCCTTCGTGCGCAAGTTCTCGCCCGAGATGGTCAAGCAGACCAAGGCGTTGCAGGCCCTGTTCAAGCGCCAGTTCGGCACGGCCTACATGAAGCAGTTCGACATCTACGTGACCGCCCTGGCGAACGAAATTTCCCAGCGCGGCGGCAAGACGTACGACTATTGCAAGGTGGCTGACGGCCTGCTCGACAAGGTCAATGCCGTGAAGGCCGAAGAACTCGGCACCTTCTCGGCGACCGCGCCGATGGTCGTGCGCAGTTCCTTGAACGGCAAGACCTGCTGAACTTCGGTACCCTGCCCGGCCGGTATTCTCGGAGCCAGTATCGTCATCCCGGCGTAGGCCGGGTTCCATCGTAGGGCAGCACGAGATGTCACAATGGATTCCGGCCTTCGCCGGAATGACGGCAGTGGGCTGAACCTAAAATCCCAGCAATGCCAAGGTCTCGGCCTTTGCGCGCAAAGAAAAGGGCGCCGGGTTGCCCCGGCGCCCTCGATCCTGTGCCTGGATCGTGATGAATTACATCACGATTTCGACGCGGCGGTTCTGCGGCTCACGGACGCCATCGGGGGTCGGGACGAGCGGGGCGCTCTCGCCCTTGCCGACGGTGGTGATGTTGGCGGCCGGAATGCCCAGACCGACCAGCACCGTGGCAACCGCCTTGGCGCGCTTCAGCGACAGACCCTGGTTGTAGGCGGCCGAACCCGAACGGTCGGCGTGACCGGTCAGTTCGATGCGGGCGACGCCCAGCGACGAGGCTGCATTGGCCGCGTCCTGGATGATCGCCTGGGCTTCCGGGGTGATCGCGGTCGAGTTCCAGTCGAAGAACACGATGTACGACCGGGCATCCGCCGGGGCGGGAGCCGGAGCCGCCGCCGGGGCCGGTTCGGCCATCGGCGCAGCGCCGGTGCCGAAGTTGTAGGTCAGGCCGGCCATGATGTTGTGCGTAGCATATTCGCTCTCGATCGTGCCGCCGCCCGGCGCGTCGAACTCGGGATCGAGCGTGGCGAAATAGCGGTAGTCGACGAACAGCGACAGGCCGCCGGTGACGGCAACCTTTACGCCGGCGATGCCCTGGTAAGCGAAGACCACGTCGTCATCGTCCACACGGGCACCAGGCACGCCGATGTCATTGGCGTATACCCAGGCAGCACCGATGCCGGCACCGATGTACGGGGTGAAGCGCGATGAATTCTCGAAGTCGTAGAGGGCGTTGATCATCACGGCGAGCGAGGACAGGTTGCCGTCCACATCGACCGTGGCGCCGCCCGACGAGATTTCGTCGGCTTCGTTGCGGCGATAGGTGACCTCGGCTTCGACGCGGGGACGGCCGAAGTCGTAGCCCATGGCACCGCCGGCGGCCCAGCCGTTGTCGGTCGACAGTTCGCCGTCGGCGCCGCCCGAGCTGATCTCGAGATCAGGCTGAATGACATAGCCGCCGAAAGCACTGAGGTAGGGGCCGACGCGATCCGCATGAGCGGCCGACGCGGCAACCATGAGCGCAGCAGCGCTGACGAGACCCAGGGTAATGCGCATTGTCTTCTCCGATTCGACTACGTTTTTGAACCTACCGCCGTCTTGGGAGCTTTCCAAGGCGGAACCGTGCCTAGATTTCCGGCAGGTCGGGCGCGAGGTCAACAACTCTCCGGCAAACTTTGCCTGGCCCGAGCCGGTCGCCGCCAAGTGTTGCTTCAATGCACCTGTTGGCGCGAATAACACAACTTAAAAGTGATTTATTCTCATGGTCCATCAAATTACAACGCGGGGTAGCCAGAAACGGAAAAGGGCGCCGGGTTTCCCCGGCGCCCTCGATCCCGTAGCTGGATCGTGATGAATTACATCACGATTTCGACGCGGCGGTTCTGCGGCTCGCGGACACCATCGGGGGTCGGGACGAGCGGGGCGCTCTCGCCCTTGCCGATGGTGGTGATGCCGGCGGCCGGGACACCCAGGCCGATCAGCACCTTCTTCACGGCATTGGCGCGACGCACCGAGAGGCCCTGGTTGTAGGCGGCCGAGCCCGAACGGTCGGCGTGACCGGTCAGTTCGATGCGCGAGACGCCCAGCGACGAGGCCGCATTGGCCGCATCCTGGATGATTGCCTGGGCTTCCGGGGTGATCGCGGTCGAGTTCCAGTCGAAGAACACGATGTAGTTGCGGGCGACTTCGGCCGGCGGGGGCGCCACGGCCGGCGGGGTCGGCTCGGCGGTGACGATGCCGGTGCCGAGGTTGTAGGTCAGGCCCACCATGAGGTTGTGGGTGGCGTATTCGGCATCCAGGTCAGGACCGGCGCCAGGCAGGTTGAAGCTGGGGTCGAGAGTCGCGAAATAGCGATAGTCGACGAACAGCGACAGCCCCTCGGTGACGGCGACCTTCACACCGGCGATGCCCTGGTAGGCGAAGACGACGTCGGTGTCGTTCAGGAAAACGGGGCCGGGGTCCACACGGCCGTCAGCCGCGTCGATCACCCCGACACCGATACCGGCGCCGAGGTAGGGCGTGAAGCGCGACGAGTTGGTAAAGTCGTAGAACGCGTTCAGCATGACCGCCAGCGCCGAGACATGACCCGCCAGCGGGGCGGAGGCACCGCCGGCGCTGATCCGGTCGTTTTCGTTGCGACGATAGCTGACTTCTGCTTCGAGGCGGGGGCCGCCCCAGTCGTAACCGAAGGCGACGCCGCCGGCCCAACCGTCATCGAATTCCGCCTCGGCGCTGGCGGTCCCGACCTCGAGGTCGGCGTCCTGCAGAATGACATAGCCGCCGAAGACGCTGCCGTAAGGGCCGACCCGCTCGGCATGAGCGGCGGCACCGGCGACCATGATCGCGGCGGCGCTAACGAGTCCCAAGGTAATGCGCATAGGTATCTCCGTTTCGATTCGTTTGGACTTCATCACATGACGTCGGCGCAGCCTGTTCAACTGCGCCGACGGTACTGGTTCACTTGACGGCGGGCGAGTGGTCCACCTTTACCCGTCAATGTCTTACGGCAGAACGATCTCGACGCGACGGTTCTGCGGTTCACGAACGCCATCGGGAGTCGGCACCAACGGTGCCGTCTCGCCCTTGCCGACGGTGCTGATCGAGTCGGCCGACACGCCGAGCGCCACCAGTTCCGCCTTCACGGCATCGGCGCGCTTCAGCGACAGGCGCTGATTGTAACGGGCCGAGCCCGACCGGTCGGCATGGCCGGTCAGCTCGATACGGGTCACGCCCAGTTGCTGCGCGGCAGCGGCCGCATCACGGATGATCTGCGAGGCTTCGGACGAGATCGCGACCGAGTCCCAATCGAAGAACACCATGTAGGAGCGGGCGAGCACCGGCGCCGGGGCCGGCTCGACCATCGGGGCGGGTTCGGCCGGCGGCGGGGCGGGCGGGGTGCCGAAGTTGTAGGTCAGGCCCGCGGTGATGATGTGCTGCTCGTATTCGAACTTGACGCCGCCCAGATCGGTCTCGAGCGTGCGGAAGTAACGATAGTCGACCAGGCCCGAGAGGTTCTCGGTGATCGAGACCTTGGTCCCGACGATGCCCTGGTAGGCCAGGACCGTATCGGTGTCATTGTCGTCGTCGAGATAGGCGGCGCCCATGCCGAAGCCGATATAGGGGGTGACGATCGAGGTGTTCTCGAAGTCATAGAGGGCATTGATCATGCCGGAGATGGCCGACAGGTCATCCTCGTCGCCGGCCTGGATGGGGGCGAAGCCGTCGAGATCCAGGGAGTCGAGCTTGTTGAAGTGGTAGGCGCCTTCGAATTCCAGGCGGCCACGGCCCCAGTCATAACCGACCGCGGCGCCGCCGATCCAACCGTCTTCGAAGGACAGATCGCCGTGGAAGGGACCCACATCGACCCCGACATCCGGGTTGATCGTGTAGCCACCGAAGCCGGTGATATAGGGACCAGACACCATGTCGGCCTGCGCGGCTGCGCCAGCAACGAGAATAGCGGCTGCGCTAACCAGACCCAGGGCAAGTCTCATGACCGTCTCCGTTCAATTCATTATCGTTCAATGCATCCGTTACGGGTTCCAGCCTGGCCCAACGTAACGAAAACTCGACATGGTGCGGTGCGAGGAACCAAGGGCGATCCTGACCGGAAAAACAGACCGCAATTCAGGCGCCAAGTACCTAATGCACCAACCACTTTCGCAGTGGCAATGTATTCTCGCCCCCTGATAGCGACAACTGCCGATTTGGAGACCCTCCAAGCTTGGGGCAACTCTGGGGCAAGTGTTGCGGTGCAGCCACAGTCGGGCTGGATCGCACCAAAAATAGGTGACGCCATGGCCATGAATGTAACCGGAATGAAGTGTTGCTTGGGGCGAATAGTCTTGTCGGCCGGCCTGATCGGTTCGGTTGGTGTATTGACTGGTTGCGAATCTCTTTCGGCCCTCGGCCTGACCGATTCCCGCCTAGCCAACCCCAGTGGCGACACTTGGCCCGGCGCCGATCGCGCCGCCTACGACAAGATGACGGCGGAAAGCCATTGCCGGGAGACACTGGCCCAACCGGATTGCCGGATCGTGCCCGCCGCCACGGCGCCGGCAGCGCCGGGCCAGCCGGCGGTTCTGTCACCGGCCGGCGCTCCCGGCGCTAGGTGACAGAGAGCGCGTTCAGGTGCTCAGACCCAGCCGGCCGGCGAGGGCCACGATGTAACGGCGGTCGCCCGGATCCAGGGTGCCGGCCGCCAGGTCACGGGCGAATTCTTCCAGTTCGGTGCGCGTTTCGACCGACACGCCCGCCTGCGCCGTCAGGCGCTGCAACAAGGCCCCCAGGTTGCCGTCGTCGACCGCGGCGGCGGCAGGCCCCTCGGCGACGTCGTCTTCGGTGTCGAAATCGATCGAGCCGTGATCGAAATCGGCTTCCAGGCCGCCACCGCCGCCCAGGCGTGGCAGGGCTTCCGCCCAGTCGAGGCCCAGTTCATCGGCCAGTGTTGCGACACGCCGGGCATTTTCGACGACGATCGCATCGTCATCGGCGGCGAGCCCTTGCAGTGCCTCGATCAATTGATCGCGTCGATCCCGGTCCATGGGCCTCCTCACACATCAGGAATTGGGCAACCGGCGTAGCAGATAGCCGGTGCGGGGGAAATGCACGACCACGCTGCCGACCGCGGAATCTTCGCGCAGGAGTGAAATCCGCTCGCCCGTCAGGCCCGCCAGACGCCCGGCCACCGGGTCGCGGCCATAATCGTCGGCCATGACGGTCACGCCATCGCCCGGCGCCAGGCCGGTGATATCGCCCGGCTCGAAGGGGAGGTCGGCTTCGGGGGCGGCGGCGCGGGCGATGTCCAGCGCCGCCGCCTCGTCGAGGGGCACCTCGATGCCATGGCCGAAGGCGGCGATGCGGTCCATCCAGGCGGCCAGGGCGGGCAGGGGGCCGAACAGTGCCGCCTGGCCCGGATAGGAATTCCGCACGAACCAGACGACATGATATAGGGCGAAATCCGCCTCGCCGGGGGCCGAGCCGCGCAGATAGGGATTGGCCCCCAGCAGCGCCTGGGCCGCGGCAAGATGGGCTTGCAACTGGCCCAGCATGGCCGGCCCGGCTGCTTCCATCTGCTCGATGTCGAGGGGGCTGCCGCTGAGCTGGCGGCGATCTTCCAGGAACGGCTCGGGAACGAAGCGGGCGATGGCGCCGAAGACGACCGCCGCGCCACAGGCAAAGACCGTGTGATCCGCCCACCAGGACAGGATGTGATCGCTGCCGCGCCCGGCCGCGCCGCCGGGATGATAGGTCGGCAAGGGATGGCGCCGCTCCACCTCGTCGAGGATCAGCTTGGTGTCGCAATAGATGTCGGCGCCGATCTGCAGCACCGGGGTGCGCCGGTAACCACCCGTCAAGGGCAGCAGGCTAGGCTTGGGCATCATCATCGGGATCGTCACCGACGACCAGGTCAGCCCCTTGTAGCCCAAGGCGACCCGGGTTTTCTCGGAAAACGGCGAGGCCGGATAATGATGCAGAATCAGGTCCATCAGCGCGTTTCCTCGGGTCTTTTCTGGCTGGATACAGTAGAGCATGGGGCGATTGATTGCCGAAGCGAAAGGCAGCCCTGCGCCGGCTTGGGCTTGCCAAGGGCGGCGAAGGCCGAGATGTTGGGCCCGTCATGGAGAAGAGAATGCGTGCGAGTGCAAGATTGGCGGCCGCCTTTTTCGGCCTGGGGCTGATGATGGCGACGGCGCCGGGCGCCCTGGCCGATCGCGCCGCCGGGGTGACGGCGCTGCACAACGGCGACTTCGCGACCGCGCTGACCGAGCTCAAACCCCTGGCGGAAGCCGGCGACGCCGCGTCCCAGTTCGATATCGGGGCGATGTACGACAATGGCCTGGGGGTGCCGCAGGACCGGGCCGAAGCGGCACGCTGGTATCTGCGCGCCGCGCGCCAGGGCGACCAGACGGCCATGTTCAACCTGGGCGTGATGTACGAAGACGGCGAAGGCGTCGGCAAGGATCCGGTCCAGGCCTATGTCTACTATGCCCTGGCGGTCGAGCAGGGCCCGCCCTATGCCGCGCGCAATCGCGACAAGGTGAAGTCCGGCCTGACGGCGGATCAACTCGCCCGGGCCGACGAACTGGTGCGGGCGTTCGCGCCGGTGCCCGAGAAGCAGCCGTGAGACGCCCCTTCAATCCCTCGCGCCCGCGCCGCGCCGGCCGCCGGCCGCCGCACCTGACGCCGCCGCTGCGCGGGCGTGACGGCGAGTCCATGGCCTGGTCGCAGACCGAGCGGGAGGTGCTCTCCACCGCCCGCCAGCTCGTCGATCAGTACGGCCCCGAGGCGACCAACATGGCCCAGATGCGCGCGGCCGAATTCGCCGCCATGGGCGATCCCGACGGCCTCGCCGCCTGGGAGGCGATCGTGGTCGCCGTCGAATTTCTGCTGGCGGCACGCGCCGGGGTTGGCCGGGGCCTGCATTGAGCGTCCGACAGTCATCAAGTAAATGAGCGACAGCCAGGTTACAGCCGACGCCCGGCAGCGCAGCCTGACCGGCGGCATCTATGCCGTCGTCGCCTTCACGGCCTGGGCCACCCTGGTGCATTACTGGAAGATGCTGGGCCAGGTTCCGGCGTTGGAGGTGATGCTCAACCGCGCGGTCTGGTCGGTCGTGTTCATCTTAGGCCTGCTGGCGCTGACCGGTCGCCTGGATGGCCTGGCGCGTGAGTTGCGCGAGCCGCGGCGCCTGGCTGTCTTCGCGGTCACGGCGGCCCTGCTGGCCGGCAACTGGTATCTCTTCATCTGGTCTGTGCAGGCCGGACGCGCGCTCGAGGCCAGCCTGGGCTACTACATCAATCCCCTGGTGAACGTCCTGCTGGGGGTCATCGTCCTCAACGAGAAGCTGTCGCGACCCCGGCAGGCCGCGGTGGCCCTGGCTGCCCTCGGGGTCACGATCCTGACCGTCCACCTGGGTGTGCCGCCCTGGATCGCCTTGTTGCTGGCGGGCTCCTTCGGGCTTTACGGCCTGTTGCGGAAAATGGCGCCGGCCGATCCCCTGGTCGGCTTTGCCATCGAAAGCCTGGCGATGGCGGTTGTCGCCTTGCCCTGGTTGGCAGCGCTGGAGCTGCAAGGCCAGGGGAGCCTGTTCCGCCTGGGCTGGCAGACCGATGCATTGCTGCTGCTGGCCGGGGTAGTCACCGCCTTGCCCCTGATCTGGTTCAACGCCGCTGCCAAGCGCCTGACCCTGTCCAGCCTCGGGCTGTTTCAGTATATCGCGCCGACCGGCATGTTCGTGATCGCGGTCTTCGCCTATGGCGAGACCTTCACCACCTATCACCTCGTCACCTTTGGCCTGATCTGGGCCGCGCTGGTGCTGGTGGCAATCGAATCAATCAGGACGATGCGCAGGCAAAATCAATAGCTTGAAGGCTATTGTTAATCCGTGATGTCGCGATAGCCGTGGTTGAGGTCGGACAGGAGTTCGGCAACCTCGCGCTGGCCCAGCAGTTCGATCAGGCGCTCGCGCTCGAGCGACGCGCCCACCTCGATCGGCGTGGCACGCGCACCGCGCACCAGGTGCTTGATGCGGGCGATGGCCGGGGGATGCTGGTCGGCCAGGCGCCGGGCCATGATCATGGCCGCATCGATCGCCAGGTCCGGGGCCAGTTCCTGGGCCAGGCCCAATTGCACCGCCTGGATGGGCGACACCGTCCGGCCCATCAAGATCAGCTCGAGCGCGCGCGCCTCGCCGATCAGGCGCGGCAGGCGCTGGGTGCCGCCGCCGCCCGGCAAAAGCCCCACATTGATTTCCGGCAGGCCGATCGCATGGTCGCCGTCCTCGACGATGCGGATGTCGCAGGCCAGGGCCAGTTCGAAACCCGTCCCCAGGCAGGTGCCGTTGATGGCCGCGATCCAGGGCTTGGGGCTTGCCTCGATCCGGCCGAGCACCTGTTCGAAGGCGACCAGCAGGGCGATGGCCGTGGCGGGCGCGCCGGTGTCGCCATCGCGCAGGCGGCGGCTGAGGTCTTCCAGCTCCTGGACCGAATAATGCGAAGCGAAGATGTCCTCCAGCCCGCCGGTGATGACAACCGCGCGGACCGTCGCATCCGCCTCAATCGAGGCGACGGTCGCGGCGAGTTCGGCGACGGTGTCGCTGCCGATCTGGCCCTCGGGCGGGCTGGCCAGGGTGACGAGGGCGATGCCGCTGTCGAGACGGACGGCGATCTGGGCCATGATGCGGGGTTCCTAGGGTCTTGAGTGGTGGCGTTCCGCTAGCCCGAACCGAGATAGCGAACCGCGGAATCACGTTCGAACAGGTACAGCAGGGTACGCAAGGCTTCGCCCCGCGCCGTGCGAAGCTGTGGGTCGCGCTCGAGGATCATGCGTGCATCATCATGCGCGATCTCCATCAAAGCACCATGACGGTCGAGATCCACCAGGCGAAATTCAGGCACGCCCGACTGTCTGGTGCCCAGAATTTCGCCGGCGCCGCGGATCTTCAGGTCGGCTTCGGCGATGACGAAGCCGTCGTCGGTATCGCGCAGGACCTCCAGGCGCTTGCGGGCGGTCTCCCCGGTATTGGCGGCATAGAGCAGGATGCAGAACGAGGCCTGGGCCCCGCGCCCGACCCGGCCGCGCAACTGGTGCAACTGGGCGAGGCCGAAACGCTCCGCCTGCTCGATCACCATGACCGTCGCCTGGGGCACGTCGACGCCGACCTCGATCACCGTGGTGGCGACCAGGAGCTTCAGGTGGCCCTGGGCGAATTCCTGCATCACCCGGTCCTTTTCGGCGGGCTTCAGGCGGCCGTGGACCAGACCGACGAGTTCCCCGAAACGCGCCTGCAA
This sequence comes from Oleomonas cavernae, assembly GCF_003590945.1. Lineage (NCBI taxonomy): Bacteria > Pseudomonadati > Pseudomonadota > Alphaproteobacteria > Acetobacterales > Acetobacteraceae > Oleomonas > Oleomonas cavernae. The sequence goes on from NZ_QYUK01000011.1 coordinate 1,325,827, forward strand.
ATGGCCGAAGCGCTCTTCGGCCGCGGCGGCGTCGCTGGTTTCGGATTCGGCCACCAGCGGGCAGACCCAATAGACCTGGGCCCCGCGGTCGAGGGCGCGGGCGACCGCCTCGACCATTTCGCCCAGGCGGGCCAGGGAGACCACCCGGGTATCGATCTTCTGGCGCCCCGGCGGCTTGTCCAGCAGGCGCGAGACATCCATGTCGCCGAAAGCCGTCAGGGTCAGGGTGCGGGGGATCGGCGTGGCGCTCATCACCAGGACGTCGAGGCCGTCCTCCTTGCCCTTGGCGGCCATGGTCAGGCGCTGGTCGACGCCAAAGCGATGCTGCTCGTCGATCACCGCCAGGCCTAAGTTCCGGTAGGCCACCCCGTCCTCGAGCAGGGCATGGGTGCCGACCACGATATCGATTTCGCCCCGGGCGAGCTGTTCCAGGATGCGCCGCCGGGCGGTGCCGGTATCGCGGCCGGTCAGGATGCCCAGGCGGATGCCGGCGACCTCGCACAGGGGGCCTAAGCTGGCGGCATGCTGGCGCGCCAGCAACTCGGTCGGTGCCATCAGGCAGGCCTGGGCGCCGGCTTCGATGGCGATCGCCATGGCGATCAGCGCGACCACGGTCTTGCCCGAGCCGACATCGCCCTGCAGCAGACGCAACATGCGGGTGGGGGCCGCCAGGTCCCCGGCGATTTCGGCGATCGCCAGTTCCTGGGCCTGGGTCAGCCGGTAGGGCAGGGCCGCGCGCAGCTTGTCCTGCAAGGTGCCGGTGCCGACGATCGGGCGCCCCCGCACCCGCCGCAACTGCCGGCGTACCAGGGCCAGGGCAAGCTGGTTGGCCAGCAATTCGTCATAGGCCAGGCGCTGCCGGGCGGCGCCGTCGACCGCGACATCGTCGGCGGATTGGGGCCGGTGAATGCTGGTCCAGGCGCCATGCCATTCGGGCCAGCCCTCGCGGGCCTTCAGCGGGCCGTCCAGCCAGTCAGGCAGATCGGTGGGGGCCTTGGCCAGGGCAGCCTGTACCGCCTTGGCCATCGGGCGGGTGGTGATGCCGGCCGACAGCGGGTAGATCGGCTCGACCGCCGGAATGCGCTCTTCCTCGTTCAGGGCCACGACATAGTCGGGATGCGGCATCTGGGCCTGGCCGTCATAGCTTTCGACCCGGCCGCTGATCAGGCGCGTGCTGCCCAGCGGCAGAAGTTTCTGCAGCCAGTCGCCCTCGGCCTTGAAGTAGATCAGGTGCATCTCGCCGGTTTCATCGCTGACCACGACCCTGTAGGGCTGCTTGGGCGAGCGCCCGGGCCGGTGGGCGTCGACGGTTACAGCGATGGTCGCGACCTGGTTGACCGGTGCCGCCGCGATGGTCGGCCGGGCACGGCGATCGACCAGGGCGAAGGGCAGGTGGAACAGGACATCGACCACCCGGTCGCCGCCCACCGCCTTGGCGATCGGCTTGGCCAGCTTGGGGCCTACCCCGGCCAGCGAGGTCAGGGGGGCGAAGAGGGGAAAGAGTCGGTCCGGGCGCATCGCCCGCGCAAGCTAACCGCCGCCCGCCAGGAACGCCACAGCGCCGTGGTCGTCGGCCGGACCAAGGCCTCCGGCAAATCCTTTTCTTCTCACGAAACAATTTTCATTGACGGTCTCGTCGCACCGCGCAACAGTTTTGTGCCTTGCACAATCATCGAGGCAGTGACCGGCTGTAAGGGGGATCGGGGATGATCAGAGGCCTGCGTACTGGTGCGCTGCTCGCCGCAGCGACCTTGGCGACATTTTCCATGGGGCCGGCCCGGGCCGAGTCCGCCGATCCGATCAAGATCGGCCTGCACGACTGGACGGGCGAGCACCTGACCGCGCGCATCGCCGGCACGATCCTGGAGAAGAAGGGCTTCAAGGTCGAATATGTGACGATCGACTATCTGAGCGGCCTGGTCGCCATGGAGAGCGGCGATATCAGCTTCATGCCCGAGCTGTGGGATACCACGGCCGGCGAGGCGATGGCCAAGGCCGATGCCTCCGGCAAGACCGAGCGGTTGGGCGCCCTGGGCCCCGACGCCCGCGAGGACTGGTGGTACCCGCTCTACATGAAGGAGAAGTGTCCGGGCCTGCCCGACTGGCAGGCCTTGCTGAAATGCGGCGAAGCTTTCTCCACGCCCGAGACCGCGCCCAAGGGCCGCTACATGGGCATGACTGGTACCTGGGGCGGCTATGACGAGGAGCGGGCCGAGGCCCTGAAGCTGCCCTTCGTCGTGGTCGACTCCGGGACCGAGGCGGCGATGTATGCCGAGTTGCAATCGGCCTATGAGCGCAAGGCGCCGATCATGCTGTGGGTCTACTCGCCGCACTGGGTGAGTTCCAAGTTCGAAGGCGAGTGGGTCCAATTCCCCCCCTACGCCGAGGGCTGCTACACGGACCCCAAATGGGGCGTCAATCCCGACAAGCCCTACGATTGCGGCAAGCCGACCGGCAAGATCTGGAAATACGGCGTCGGCGACATGAAAACCAAGTGGCCCACCGCCTATGCGGTGTTGAAGGCCTATACGATCGACGGGGCCGAACTCAACCTGATGGTCGGTGCCGTCGACCTCGAGCAGAAGCCCATCGAGGAGGTGGTTGCCGCCTGGATGACCAAGCATGAAGCCGAGTGGCAGGCCTGGGGCAAGTAGCACGCCTTCCCCTGTGCCCTTGGGTTAACCCGTCATTCCGGCGCAGGCCGGACTCCATTGCGACGTCGCGCGTTGCCCCAGAATGGATCCCGGCCTTCGCCGGGATGACGGCGGGGGTGAAATCGGTACCTCTAACGGCTCGCAAATCAGGTGCTGAAGCTCAGATTCTATCCGCCAGGTCCAAGGAAGAATGCCGTTGATACATCAGTTGCAAGGTGAGGCTGGGGCGGCGTCTTCGCCCGAGCTGGCGGCCGAGGGTCGCGAGCGGGCCCTGTTTCTCGACGAGATGGGGCTGGTCTGCCGCGATGTCTGGAAAGTCTACGGTACGGGCGCGCAAGCCTTCCTGGCCGCCAATCCCTGCCCGAGCGCCGATGAGCTGAAGGCCGCGGGCCTGATCGGCGCGGTGCGCGCGGCAACCCTGGTCGTGCCCCGGGGCGAGATCTTCGTCATCATGGGCCTGTCGGGGTCGGGCAAGTCCACCCTGGTACGCTGCATGTCCCGCCTGGTCGAGCCGACCGCGGGCGATGTCTTCTTCGAAGGGCGCAGCCTGTTGCGGGCGACGCCGCAGGAACTGATCGACATCCGCCGCCACAAGATGGGCATGGTGTTCCAGAGCTTTGCCCTGCTGCCCCATCGCACCGTGCTGGGCAATGTCTCGTTCCCCCTGGAGATCCAGGGCATCGCCAAGGCGGCGCGGGACGAGCGGGCCCATCACATGATCGAGCTCGTCGGCCTCAAAGGCCGCGAGCACTACTATCCGCGCGAATTGTCGGGCGGCCAGCAGCAGCGTGTCGGCATTGCCCGCAGCCTAGCGGTGGAGCCCGAGATCTGGTTCCTGGACGAGCCGTTCTCGGCGCTCGACCCGCTGATCCGGCGCGAGATGCAGAACGAGTTCCTGCGCCTGCAACGCCTGCTGTCCAAGACCATCGTCTTCATCACCCATGATTTCGACGAGGCCATCCGCCTGGCCGACCGCATCGCCATCATGAAGGACGGCGAGGTGATCCAGATCGGCACGCCCGAGGAACTGGTGATGAATCCGGCGACCGACTATGTCGCCGAATTCACCAAGGAAGTCTCGCGCGCCAAGGTGCTGACCGCCGGCTCGCTGGCCCAGCCGACGATCCCGGGCGAGGCGCTGGGGGCCATGGTCGGCGCCCGGTCGCGGATCGCTGAAATTGCCGGCCAGGCGGTGGCCAGCAGCCTGCCGCTGGGCGTGGTCGACGACGACTATCGGCTGATCGGCAAGATCGAACGCGACGCGGTCATCGCCGTCCTGGTCGGGTGAGCGTGCCATGACCGACGTTACCTTCAGCGGATCCTATGTGGCGCCGCCGCGGGCCAAGGACTGGTCGGGTATCTACGGCCTGATCTTCGTCCTCGCCGTCATTCCCTACCTGGCGCCCGAGGCGCTGCCCTGGGCCAAAGTCTTCCCCGATGCCTGGAAAGTGCCGCTGTCGGTCTGGATCCGCGACGGCCTGAACTGGCTGGTGAAGGACCTGAGCTTCGGCCTGTTCACCTTCAAGGAAATGACCCGCGCCATGGCGGCGGTCATGGCCTGGCCGCTCGATCTCGCCAAGGCGATCTTCTTCGACGGCGTCACGTTGGGCGACGTGCATCTCCCGCGCCTGTCCTGGGCAGGGGTCATCCTGGCCATGACGGTCTGGGGCTGGGCCCTGGGGGGCCGGGGGCTGGCCGCCGTCGGCTTCGTCTCGCTCAGCTACATCGCGCTGTTCGGCCAGTGGAACGGGGCGATGCTGACCCTGTCGATGATCGTGATCGCGGTGCCGCTGGGCATCGGCCTGGGCCTGCTGCTGGGCATTGCCGCCTGGCGCTCGCCCCGCCTGCGCCAGGCCCTGGTCCCGCTGCTGGACCTGATGCAGACGGTGCCGACCTTCGCCTACCTGGTGCCGATCATGTTCCTGATCGGCGTCGGCCCGGTCTCGGGTATCTTCGCCACCGTGCTCTATGCCATGCCGCCGATGACCCGGGTGACCATGATCGCGCTCGACGGCGTGGCGCCCGAACTGGCGGAAGCCGGGCTGATGGCCGGGGCATCGTCGCGCCAGATCCTGTGGAAGATCATGGTGCCCTCGGCCGGCAAGGGGCTGCTGGTCGGCGTCAACCAGGTGATCATGCTGTCGCTGAACATGGTGATCATCGCCGCCATGGTGGGGGCGGGCGGCCTGGGCTTCGACGTGCTCAATGCCCTGCGCATCGCCAACGGCCTGGGGCCGGGCCTGGAGACCGGCCTGGCGGTGGTGGCGCTGGCGATCGTGCTCGATCGCTACAGCCAGGCGGCGGCAGCACCGCGCCGCGGCCTCGACCCGGCCCGCCGGCGCCTGAGCCTGCGCCTCGGGCTGGGCCTGCTGGTCGGCTTCACCCTGCTGTCGGTGTTCGTGCCGGTTTTGGAGGAGCTGCCCAAGGGCGCGCGGCTGTCGACCGGCGCGATCTGGTCCGATCTGGTGCGCTGGATCAACCTCAACATGTTCGAGCAACTGGACGCGATCCGCACCTTCCTGGTCTTGAACCTGCTGAAACCCTTCAAGGAATTTCTCATCGGTTTTCCCTGGCCGGCCATGCTGCTGCTGGTCGGCGCCATCGGCTGGCGCCTGGGCGGGCGCCGGCTGGCCCTGCTGGTGGTCGCCTTGCTCGCCTTCATCCCGCTGACCGGAATGTGGGAGCGGGGCATGACCACGGTCTATCTGTGCGGCATCTCGGCCGCCTTCGCGGTCGTCCTGGGGGTTCTGCTCGGCATCCTGGGCGCCCATTCCGACCGCTGGCACCGCTTCCTGGAAAACATGAACGACACGCTCCAGACCCTGCCCAGCTTCGTCTATCTGCTGCCGGTGGTGATGCTGTTCCGGGTGGGCGACGTCTCGGCCCTGTTCGCGGTCGTGGCCTATTCGATCGTGCCGGCGATCCGCTATACCGACCACGGCCTGCGCCGCGTGCCGCCCAATTTGATCGAGGCGGCCGCCATGGACGGCTGCACCCGCCGCCAGATCCTGTTCAAGGTCGAGATCCCCTATGCCCTGCCGGAAATCATGCTGGGGGTGAACCAGGTGATCATGATGGCCCTGTCGATGCTGGTGGTGACCTCGCTGATCGGCACCAACGACCTGGGCAAGGCGGTACAGATGGCGATCACCAAGGCCGAACCGGGCGACGGCCTGGTGGCGGGCCTCGCCATCGCCTTCCTCGGCATCACCGCCGACCGCTTGATCGCCGCCTGGGCCACCGCCCGCAAACGCAAGCTGGGCATTCCCTGAAACCGGCCGGTCGGGCGTGACAGGCGGCGCGGGGCGCACTATATCTCCGCGATGCTTGAAGACCTGGACATTGCGCGCCGGCGCCTGCGCTTCCGCTCGTGGCATCGCGGCACCAAGGAAACCGACCTGATCCTGGGCAGCTTTGCCGATGCCCATGTCGGCGGGTTCGACGCAGCCCAGCTCGACCGCTACGAGGCACTCCTGGAAGAGGAGGATCCGGACATCTACGCCTGGCTGACGGGCGGGGTGGCGGCGCCCGAGCGGGTCCGCTCCGACGTGCTCGAGCTTCTCTTGAAGTTCAGATACCAGCCCCGGCCGTGATTTCGCTCGGCAAAATTCTCGATGATCGGCCGCGGCTGACCATCGCCGGCGCCCCTGAAGGGGTCGACGCCCTGGCGATCGCCCAGATGGCGGCCGGCGTCGATGTCCTGCACCTGGCGCGGGACGAGGCGCGGGTGCCGGCCCTGGTCGCGGCCCTGCGCTTTTTCGCGCCCCAACTCGAGGTGCTGGTCCTGCCGGCCTGGGATTGCCTGCCCTATGACCGGGTCTCGCCCGGGGCGGAAGTGGTGGCCCGGCGCATGGAAGTGCTCAGCCGGTTGGCCTATCCCAAGGCAACCAAGGGCGGCCGGGTGGTCATCGCCTCGGTCGAGTCGGCGCTGCAGCGCCTGCCGCCGCGCCAGGCCATCGCTGCCGAGACCCTGCGCGCCAAGGTGGGCGACGAGTTGCCCATCGACCACCTGACCAGATACATGGGCAGGGTCGGCTATGCCAAATCGGGCACGGCGACCGAGGCGGGCGAATACGCCGTGCGCGGCGGTATCGTCGATATCCTGCCCCGGGCGAGGAGGAGGGCTATCGCCTCGATTTCTTCGGCGACAGCCTGGAGGCGATCCGCCGCTTCGACCCTGCGACCCAGCGTACCACCGGCACGGCGAGCGAGATCGCCCTGATCCCCGCTGCCGAGGTGCCGTTCGAGGCCGAGGCGATCCGCCGCTTCCGCCAGGCCTATGTCGAGCTGTTCGGCGCCGTAACCGATGACGACCCGCTCTACGAGGCGGTCTCGGCCGGGCGGCGCCATGCCGGTGTCGAGCACTGGCTGGCCCTGTTCTATGACCGGCTGGATTCGATCCTCGACTATTGCCCCGAGGCGATCGTCACCCAGGACGCCCAGTTCGACTCCGCCGTCGAGGCCCGCCTGGGCTTGATCACCGATTACCACGCCGCCCGTGTCACTGCCCGCGAGGCCAAGGGTGCCTCGATGTCCGGCACCATCTACAAGCCGTCGCCGCCGGGCTTGCTGTACTTGACCGGTGGCAGCCTCGACGCGGCCTTGAACCGGCGCCGCGTCCGCGTCTTCGAGCCCTTCGCCGCGCCCAAGGCCGCCCTCGACTTGGGCGGCAAACATGGCCGCGATTTCGCGCCCGAACGCACCCAGGGCAGCAATCCTTACGATGCCCTGGGCGATCATCTGGCGGCCCTGGTCAAACAGGGCAAGCGGCCGGTCATCGCCGCGACCACCACCGGCTCGCGCGATCGTCTGACCCTGGTGCTGCGCGAACACGGGATCGAGCCGCTGGCCGCGGTCGACAGCGCCAAGGGGATCGGCAACCTGCCGGCCAATTGCGTCGCGCTGGCCATCGTCGCCCTCGACCGCGGTTTCGAGACCGACAACATGGCGGTCGTCACCGAGCAGGACCTGCTGGGCGACCGGCTGATCCGCTCGTCGCGCCGGTCCAAGACCGCCGACAATTTCCTGACCGATGCGACGAGCCTGGGTGTGGGCGACCTGGTCGTCCACGTCGACCACGGCATCGGCCGCTTCGAGGGGCTGAAGACCATCGAGGTTACGGGTGCACCGCACGACTGCCTGCACCTGACCTATGACGGCGGCGACAAGCTGTTCCTGCCGGTCGAGAACATCGAGCTTCTGTCGCGCTATGGTTCGGGGGAGGGCGAGGTTCAGCTCGACAAGCTGGGCGGCGGCGCCTGGCAGGCGCGCAAGGCCAAGCTGAAGCGCCGCATCCGCGAGATCGCGACCTACCTGATCGACGTGGCCGCGGCCCGTGCCCTGAAGACCGCGGCGCGCCTCGATGTCAGCGACGGCCTCTACGAGGAATTCTGCACCCGTTTCCCCTACGAGGAGACGGAGGACCAGTTGAAAGCCATCGCCGAGGTCATGTCAGACATGACCAGCGGCAAGCCGATGGACCGCCTGGTGTGCGGCGACGTCGGCTTCGGCAAGACCGAGGTGGCCCTGCGCGCCGCCTTCGTCGCTGCCCTGTCGGGCAAGCAGGTGGCGGTCGTCACCCCCACCACGCTGCTGTGCCGCCAACACTACAATACGTTCACCAAGCGCTTCGCCGGCCTGCCGGTGCGGGTGGAACAGCTCTCGCGCCTGGTCTCGGCCAAGGACGCGAGCGAGACCAGGAAGGCGCTGACCGCCGGCGATGTCGATATCGTCATCGGCACCCATGCCCTGCTCGGCAAGACCATCGCCTTCAGGGACTTAGGGCTCCTGATCGTCGACGAGGAGCAGCATTTCGGCGTCAACCACAAGGAACGCCTGAAGCAACTGCGCGCCGATGTCCACGTCCTGACCCTGACCGCGACGCCGATCCCGCGCACCCTGCAACTGGCCATGTCGGGCGTGCGCGAACTCTCGATCATCGCCACCCCGCCGGTCGACCGCCTGGCGGTGCGCACCTTCGTCATGCCCTTCGACCCCGTGGTGCTGCGCGAGGCGATCCTGCGCGAGCACTTCCGCGGCGGGCAGACCTTCTATGTCGTGCCGCGCATCGTCGACCTCGACGATGCGGCGGCATTCCTGCGCGCCGAGGTGCCGGAGGTGAAGTTCATCAAGGCCCACGGCCAGATGCCGGCGGGCGAACTGGAAGACGTGATGAACGCCTTCTACGACGGCAAATACGACGTGCTGCTGTCCACCACCATCGTCGAGTCCGGCCTGGATATCCCGACCGCCAACACCCTGGTGGTGCACCGGGCCGACATGTTCGGCCTGGCCCAGCTCTACCAGATCCGCGGCCGCATCGGCCGTTCCAAGAACCGCGCCTTCGCCTATCTCACGACAGCGCCGCGCATGAAGCTGTCGGTGACGGCGGAGCGGCGCCTCGACGTGCTGCAAACCCTCGACGAGCTGGGCGCGGGCTTCACCCTCGCCAGCCACGACCTCGACATTCGCGGCGCCGGCAACCTGCTGGGCGAGGAACAGTCCGGTCACATCCGCGAGGTGGGTTTCGAGCTCTACCAGGAGATGCTGGAGGAGGCGATCGCCAACGCCCGCCTGGCCGGCGGGGCCGAGGATCTGGCAAGCGACGGCGAATGGTCGCCGCAGATCAATGTCGGCGCCTCGGTCCTGATCCCGGAAGGTTACGTCGCCGACCTCGACCTGCGCATGACCCTGTACCGGCGGGTCTCGCGCCTGGAAGTGCGCGCGGAGATCGATGGCTTCGCCGCCGAACTGATCGACCGCTTCGGCGACTTGCCCGACGAGGTGAAGAACCTGCTCACCATCGTCGAGATGAAGGCGCTGGCCAAGCGCGCCGGCATCGAGAAGCTGGACGCCGGCCCCAAGGGTGGCACGGTCACCTTCCGCAACCAGGCCTTCGCCAACCCGGCCGGCCTGGTCGCCTGGCTGTCCAAATCCGCCGGCACGGTGAAGCTGCGGCCGGATCAGAAACTGGTCTGGTTGCAGGACTGGACCGACCTGGGCAAGCGCCTGAAAGGCGCCTTCCACATGGTCCTGCGCCTGGCGGAAATCGCGGATGCGGGGGCGGATCAGCAGGCGCCGGCGGCTACCGCCAAGCCCACCCCGAAGGCCATGCCCGCGAATACCGGCCGGCGCTGATCAGGCATTCGACCATCCGAGTTTGTTTCAAATTGACGTTGCGTACCATTTTTGGTACATAGCCTGAATGCCAAAATCGTCCAAGCGCCTGCCGGCTAGGTTTTTCGAGAGTGAAAACGGCGGCGCTCCGGTGCGGGAGTGGTTGCTGTCGCTGTCGGCCGAGGATCGAAAAATCATCGGCACGGATATTCAGACCGTGGAATTCGGCTGGCCGATGGGCATGCCGATATGCCGTCCGATATCGGGTCGAAAAGGGCTATGGGAAGTGCGCAGCAGCGTGCCCGGCGGCCGGATTGCGCGGGTTTTGTTCTGTATCCATGAAGGCCATATGGCCTTGTTGCATGGATTTGAGAAGAAGACCCAAAAAACGCCGGACCGCGAATTGGATATCGCCGTCAAACGGATGAAGGGGTTGGACTGATGACCGAGAAAGTCGAAAAGGGCCGCCTTGGCGCAACCTTCGACAGCTTCCTGGAAGAGCAGGGAATTGCCGAAGAAACGCGGGAAATCGCCGTCAAACGCGTGATCGCGTGGCAACTCGCCAAAATCATGGAAGAGCGGAAGATCACCAAGGCGGAGATGGCACGCCGCCTTTCCACAAGCCGCGCGCAGCTCGACCGGCTTCTCGATCCCGACAATGATTCCGTCACGCTCGGCATGCTCACGAGAGCCGCAAAGGCGGTGGGCCGGACGATCAAGCTGGAGTTGGCGTGAGGTGGGATGGGGCGGGCAATTTATCCTGGAGTGTTGGAGATTAGATATCGTGTCCCCCAGAACTCCGCAGAAACTCAAAAATTAATAAATTAATGATCTAATTCCGGAAATTTCCCTTTGTACTCCTCCCATTCTGCTTCGATATCAGAAAACAGGGGAGATTTACTCAAGTAGCCAGTGTGTTCTTGAATCCTTATCAAGGCCGCAAACAACATAAATCGAGCCCGTGTATTAACAATAACCAACGCAGCCCCATGCTCTACTCTTCTACCAATTAAGCTTTCAACTCGCTCTATTTCAGGTTCATTGGCTCTATCAAGCGCAATTTTCCCGTAGCTCAAAGGGCATTCCGCGTACAACAATCCTCTGATTAATATATCCATTCCAACATCAGAAGGCTGCCCATTCAATTCCGTAGAGCTTCGAATCAACATTGACCCCAAGCTGGGTTGATACTCCCAAAGCTTAAAATCTCTTCCTTTCAGGCGTTCATTTATTGAAAGCAGATTCATGGTCTAAGCCTTTATTCGACAAACGGAAATACCGCAAATCCAAGGAAACTATACTCAATCGTGTTAAATCGTTGCCGTGGATACCAGAACATATTTGCCGAATTCCGGCAGATGGGCGCCGACCAACTCGACCCCGTCAATCTTGCCGATCATCCAACGAATTCCCCTGAGCCTGCGCGATCCCTCGATTGATTGGGGTCTGCGGATCGAGAATGATCCCGATGAGGCAATGATGGTGAAGAAGAGACCGTCGATGAAAAAATCAGACGCGAAGAAGGGCGAGGCCCCACCGGTTTCGGCCGACCGTATCGATGAGGCTGTCTTGGGCCTGCTTCTTCTCGGCCTCCATGACGGGGACCGGGTGTGGAAGACATTCGACTGGGATGCGATGGATCGCCTCCATCAGAAAGGGTTCATTTCGGCCCCTGCGAGCCGCACGAAATCCGTCATCCTGACAGAAGAGGGAAGGCGGGAAGCAGAACGCGCCTTCGAATCGTTGTTTACGCAGAAACGGTCGTGAACGGCGGTTGCGGCTCCCCGGAAGTGCGCGGGCCTTGAAGTTGGCGGCTGGAATTCGTACTCTTTCAAGAAGTACGATGGACCAGGCAATATCCGGAGGGCCCATGCCTCGCGCGGCCGTTGACGACAACAAAAGGATGAACCTGCGGGTTTCGCCTGCGGTCAAGGAGAAGCTCGTCCGAGCGGCGGCGCTGCGCAATACCGACCTGACGAATTTCGTCATGCAGTCGGCGCTGCGGGAAGCGGAAGCGGTGATCCAGGCGGCCGAGGTGCTCAAGGTTTCGGAACGCGACTACAAGCGCCTGCTCGACCTCTTGGACAATCCGCCGCCGCCCAACGACAGGCTGCTCGCTGCGGCCAAGGCGTTGCCGGAGCGTCGATGACGCTTCCCGCTTGGCGCGAGGAGCCCATCGCCAAGGAGCACCCGCGTGATGGTTTCGATTGCGGCGATGCCGATCTGAACCGCTACCTGCTGAAGTTCGCGCGCCAGAATCACGAAAGCGGCGGTGCCAAGACCTTCGTCGCGGTGAGTGATGCCGATGCGCGGATTCTGGGATTCTACAGCCTTGCCCCCGCGGTGGCGCGTTACGATCAAATGCCTGAAAATCTCCGCAAGGGCCTGCCGCGGCATGATGTGCCGGGTTACCGCCTCGCGCGCCTGGCAACCGACCTGAGCGTTCAAGGCCGTGGCCTGGGTGGTCAGCTCTTGCTGGCGGCGGGCCGGCGATGTCTGCGGGTGTCGGGCGAGGTTGGCGGCGTTGCCCTCTATATCGATGCGAAGAATGAGCGGGTGGCGGCTTGGTACGAGGCCTTGGGCGCCATGCGGCTGACCGGTGTCGCAGAAGGCGCGGTGCCGATCCCCATGGCGATTGCCCTCAAGACCATCGCAGCGGCACTGGCGGCAGCGGACAGGCTGTGAGGCCCACGTTGTCCGCGACCTCACTCACCGGCCGCCAGATCCTCGCCCGCCGCGACCCGCGCCAGTAGCTGCCGCCAGTGCTCGGTCGGCTCCGCCCCCACCACCGCCCATTTACCGTTGATGATGAAGGTGGGGACGCCCTGGATGCCGATCTGGCGGGCCAGGGTGTCTTCCTTGCGCACCAGCTCGACATCGCCGTCGCCGGCCAGCAACTCTGCGACGATGGTGGTGTCCATGCCGGCCGCGCCGGCGGCCTCGACCAGTACCGCCGGATCGCCGATATCCTCACCCCTGGCGAAGTAGCGGTCGAACAGGTCCTCGACCAGGGGCGCCTGCACGCCCGCGGTGCGGGCCCAGCGCACCAGGCGGTGGGCGTTGAGGCTCGACGGCATCTTGGCGATGGCCTGGAAGTCGAAGGGGATGCCTTCGTCCCCGCCGATCGCCACCAGCGGCTCGTGCAGGCGGCCCAGTTTCTCGGCGCCGAATTTGGCGCCAAGATAGGCGTCGCGCGGCACGCCCTGGGGCGGCATGTCCGGGTTCAGCATGTAGGCGCGCCAGACCCGCTCGACCTCCAGATCGGGCCGCTCCGCCATCGCCCGGTCGAGGCGGCGTTTGCCGACCCAGCACCAGGGGCAGACCATGTCGGAGACGATCTCGATCCGGATATCGGTCATGCGGCGATCTTGCTCCCGATCCAGGCCCCGGCCGAGGTGATCGCGTCGCGTCCCTCGGACAGCATGCCGGCGAAGAAGTGCCAGACATGGATCATTTCAGGCCAGATTTCCAGCCTGGTTTCGACGGCGGCGGCGCCCAGCACGCCGGCCAGCCGGACGGAATCGTCGAGCAGCGTCTCGGCCGAGCCGACATGGATCAGCACCGGCGGCAGGCCGGTCATGCCGGCATGGAGCGGCGAGAGCAGCGGCGTCGACAGCGGCCGGTCGAGGGCATAGATCGCCGCCATCTGGTCCAGCCGCGGCTTGGTCACCATCGGGTCGACATCGTTCTTGGCCGCCATCGAGGGCAGGTTGTTGGCCAGTTCCACCCAGGGCGAGATGCAGAAGCCGGCGCCGGGCAGGGGCAGGTTCTGGTCGCGCAGGGCAAGCATGGTGGCGATGGTCAGGCCGCCGCCGGCGGAATCGCCCGCGATGCAGATCCGGCGCGGCTCGATCCCCCGCCCGATCAGGTGGCGATAGGCGGCGACCGCATCCTCGACCGCGGCCGGGAAGGGGTGTTCGGGGCCAGGCGATAGTCGACCGCCAGGGCGCAGACCTGGGCGGCGCGGGCGAGGTCGCGCACCAGCCGGCGATGGGTGTTGAGCGAGCCCAGGCAATAGCCGCCGCCATGGAGATAGAGAATCGCCGCATCGGTGGCCGCACCCGGCGGGGTCGAGAATTCGGCGGCGATGCCGCCCAGATCGACCGCCTCGGCTTGCGTCTGATCCCCCTCGATCTGGGGTGCGGCCAGTTGCTCGTAAAGCTGGCGGGTTTCCTCGACCGCCAGTTCCGCACGGTCGGGGATGGCGGCCAGCGCCGCCCTGATTGCCGCAAGCTCCTGCATGCTCATGTTTTTCTCTCCCTTTCGTCGGTTTTTTTGGCCACGAGCATCCTTGCTTTGCCTTTTGGGATGGGGCAAGTGCGTTGCGCAGCAGGAAACGAGGAAATTTATGACCATGTCGACGTTCGATCCGGCAAAGCCGCTGGCCGGCAAGGCCATCTTCATCACCGGCGCCACCTCCGGCTTCGGCCGCCGCTTTGCCCAGGTGCTGGGGCCCAGGGCGCCAAGCTGGCCGTCTCCGGCCGCCGGGTGGAACGGCTGACCGCGCTGGTCGACGAACTGGCCGCCTCGGGCATCGAGGCCGTGGCGGTGCCGCTGGACGTCACCGACCTGGCGGCGATCGCGCCGGCGGTCGACAAGGCCGAGGCGGCGCTGGGCGCGCTGTGGGGACTGGTCAACAATTCAGGTGTCGGCGGCGGCACCAGGGTGGAGCGCGAGACCGAGCAGAACTACGACTGGATCATGAATACCAATGTGAAGGCGGTGTACTTCATGGCCCAGGAGGTCGGCCGGCGCCTGATCGAGCGCAAGGAGGGCGGGCGCATCATCAACATCGCCTCGATCGCCGGGCTGCGCGTGCTGCCTATGCTCAGCATCTATTGCATCTCCAAGGCCGCGGTGGTGCAGATGACCCGGACCATGGCGATCGAATGGGCGCGCCATAACATCAACGTGAACGCGATCTGCCCCGGCTATATCGAGACCGAGATCAACGCCGAATTCTTCCAGTCGGAACCCGGCCAGAAATTCATGGAAAAATTCCCGCGCCGGCGCATCGGCGAGGTCCAGGACCTGGACGGTATCATCTCGCTCATGCTCGACCCGCGCTCCGGCTTCATGACCGGCTCGATCGTCAATGTCGATGACGGGCAGTTGCTGATGTGAAACCACCGCTGTCATCCCGGCGAAGGCCGGGATCCATTCTGGGGCAGCACGAGATGTCACAATGGATCCCGGCCTTCGCCGGGATGACGCTTGGGGTTATCGCCGCAGCAGGTGCAGGGGCGGAAGAACCCGAGCACCGCGACATCGTTGATGAACGACACGTTGTAGGGATGCTCGGCGGCGATCGTGTTCCAGCCGGCGGCGCCGGCGACGGTGCCCAGGTCCTTGGCGAAATTGCCGAACAGCAGCAGGGTGGCGTCAGGGGCCAGGCGGTGCAGGTTGGCCAGGAACAGGTCCATGAAGCCACGCCATTGCTTGGCATCGCGGGCCTTGTTGGCGGTCAGCACCGGGATCGCATTGACGCACAGGATGCCGGCCGCGCGGATGCGCACGAACAGGTCCTCCAGCGTCACCACCAGGTCGCGGCGATCCACCGCGGCGATCTCCATTGCGGTCGCCAGGGGGGAGATCAGGCCTTCGGCCACCAGCAGCATCTTCATGATGTTGCGCAGGCTGGTTGCCTTGTTGACCGGCTTGGCCAGGCCCTCACTGCCCCAAATCGAGCCCACCGCGCCGTCGTTGAAGGATTCGCCGATCGCCGATTGCCGGCGGGGGTAGGGGGATTCGCCCATCAGCACGGCGGTAACGGCCGGGGGCGCCACCTTGCGCAGGGGCGAGAGCATCAGCGGGGCGCCGGGCAGCCAGTCCGCGGCCTCCAGGCCGCGCAGATAGGTGGGATCCATCGCTGCCGCGGGTGCTTCCAGGACCCGCAGCCACGCCGGATCCAGATCCGCACAGGCCTGGGCGAAGGGATAGTGCGACAGGGGACTGTTGCCCATGGTTACATCACCACGTTACGAATGAACCGCACCGGTTCCGTGCCCTTGTTGACGAAGGCAAAGGCCCGGTCCGAGCGGTAGGCGGTCGACTTGCCGGCGGCCAGGGTGACGGGGCCGTGATCGAACTCGATGGTCAGGGTGCCGGCGATCACCGCGACCATTTCATGCCAGCCGGCCGGGTCCGGGCCCGACTGGTAGTGCTCGCCCGGCGCCAGGCTCCAGGCCCACATCTCGGCCAGCCGCGTGGCCGGGGCGGTTTCCAGCAGGTGGGCCTCGCTGCCCGGCTTCTCGCCGCGCCAGGCCAGGGTCGGCTGGCCGACCGTGGCGGGCGCCACGATCAGGTCGGGCAGCAGGACGCCCAGCACCGCCGCGATCTTGTCGAGGGTCTGCAGGCTCACATTGCTGTCGCCGGCCTCGATCGCCACCAGCATGCGCCGGCTGACCCCGGAGCGGGTGGCAAGCACCTCCTGGCTGATGCCGGCGGCTTGGCGCAGGCGTTTCAGGTTGCTGGCGAGGTGGAGGAGAACAGGGGGTTGACGATCCATTATGCGCAGTATATTGCACTAACCATTGAGCAGTATACTGCGCAGATTGAGTGGCTTCAAGACCATGTCCAGCACCGATCGTCCCCTCGTCCCCAGCCGCTGGGATGCCAATGCCGGCGGCCGCTTGCCGGAAGTCGTCCTGCTGGGCGTCACTTTCATCTGGGGCGCCTCGTTCTGGATCATCCAGACGGCGCTGACCGTCTCGGGCCCGCTGTTCTTCCAGGGGCTGCGCTACACGATCGCCGCCCTGGTGCTGATCGCCGTCTCGCTGCCGCGGCTGCGCGGCATCACCGCGCTGGAATGGAAGATCGGCCTGCTGACCGGCGCTGCCGTGGCCATCGCCAATGCCCTGCAGGCGATCGGGCTGGAGACCATTCCCAGCAGCAAGTCGGCCTTCATCACGGCGCTCTACGTGCCCATGGTGCCGCTGATGCAGTTGATCTTCCTGCGCGAGCCGCCACGCCCGCTGGCCTGGGCCGGCATCGGCCTGGCCTTCGTCGGGCTGACCCTGCTGGCCGGCCCCAAGGCGGCAGCCCTCGAGTTCACTGCGGGCGAGATCATGACGGTGGTCAGTGCCGCCATCATCGCGGCCGAGATCATCCTGATCGGCGCCTATACCCGCCAGCTCGACGCGACACGGGTCTCGGTGGTGCAGCTTGCCTCGATCGCGGTATTCACCCTGGCCGGCATGGTGCCGATGGGCGAGGCGCTGCCGGCGATCTCGCCCGTGCTGCTCTATTGTGCCGGGGGCCTGGGCCTGGGCAGCGTCGTGATCCACCTGGCGATGTACTGGGCGCAGCGCAAGCTCTCGCCGACCCGGGCCACCCTGATCTATGCGACCGAGCCGATCTGGGCCGGCATGATCGGCCGCATGGCAGGCGAGCGGATCCCGCTGCTGGGCCTGATCGGCGCCCTGCTGATCGTGGTGAGCGTGGTGCTCAGCAATTGGCGGCGGCGAGCGCCCGGCGCATGAGCTGGTGGTTGGCCGGTCGCTGACCGAAGCCTTTCGACATAGTCTTTGTAAAAAGAACTTGCGCTGGCCGGGCATTTCGACATAATTCGTGTCGAAAGGGCTGACCATGCATATTCGAGAGCTGACATCACGCGCAGGGGTAGCGGAGCGACAGGTCCGCTATCTCATTGCCGAAGGGTTCATCCCGCCGCCCAGGGGCGGACGCTCGAATGCCGAATACGGCGACGATCATGTCGCGGCGATCGACAGATACGTTCGCCTGCGGGATCTCGGCTTTCCGCCGGCCGCCATCAAGCTTCTGCTGCAGTCTCGCGAAGGCGTGCCGTTTCCGGTCTCGCCGGGCATCACCCTTGTCGTCGACCCGTCGCTTCTGGCGACCGGCGCGCCGGTTCAGCCGGTCATCGACACACTCCGCTCGCTCCTCACCGACCTTTTCAAGGAACAGGCCCATGCCCACGATGCCCGGCACGATTGATCCTCTTGGCGCCTTCGCTGCCGGTGCTTTCACCACCGGGACCGGCGCCCGGTCCCGCTGGTCTCGACACGGTTCGACGTTGACATCGACGGCGGCCTGGCGACGGTGGTGACCTCTCGCGTCTTCCGCAACGACGAGGCCCAGAGCATCGAGGCGACCATCACCTTTCCGGTTCCCGTCCATGCGGTGCTCTTCGACCTCGAGGCCCTGATCGACGGCCGCCTGTTGAAGGCTCGCGCCCAGCGGCGCAGCGCGGCGCGCGAGGCCTACGAGGATGCGATCGAGCGGGGCAAGGCGGCGGTGCTGCACGAGGAAGTGCTGCGCGGCGTCCACATGCTCTCGGTTGCCCATGTGGCACCGGGTGCTGAGATCACGGTCAAGGCCACCTGGGCGATCACGCTGCGCTTCGTGGGCGACAGTGCCCGGCTGCGCATCCCGCTCACCGTGGGCGACATCTACGGCCGTTCGCGCCTGCCCGACTCCGACGACCTGCTGGCCGGCGGCCCGTTGCAGCACGCGGATATTTCCGTCCGCAGCAGCAGCGGCACGGTCAGCCTGGCCGGCGGCAGCCTGGCGGAGGGCCAGGCACGGGTGCCCCTGAATGCCCCCATCGACCTCGCCGTGACCGGCATGATGCTCGGGATGCTGCGGGGCAGGGCGGCCGACGGACGGGAGGTTGCCTTGCGCATCACGCCGTGCGGACCGGGAGAGGCGCTGCTGAACGTGGCCGTGCTGGTCGATCGTTCAGGCTCGATGGGCGGGGGCAAGCATCACGCGGTGGTCCGTGGCCTGACCGCCGTGGCCGACATGCTGGGCGAGGCTGACCTGATCGACCTGTGGCAGTTCGACAATGAATTGGAGCACGTCGGTGCGGGACAGCCGCTTCGGGACCTTGTCGCCCGGCTGGGCGAGCCCAGGGGCGGCACCGAGATCGGCGGCGCGCTTTCGGGCGCCATGGCCGGTAGCCGGATGCGCGACATCCTGCTCCTCACCGACGGCCTGAGCCACGCGCTCGACGTGCAGGCACTGGCACGGCGGGGACGCCGCATCACGGTGCTCTTGATCGGGCACGACAGCCTGGAAGCCAATGTCGGGCACCTCGCGGCCCTGACGGGCGGCGACATCTTCGTCGCCTCGCCCGATGACATTGCGGCTGTGCTTGCCGCTGCCATTGGTTCCCTCCGCTTAGCAGCCGAACCGGTTCAGGTCGGCGATGCCGAACACATCCGCGCCGTCCGGGGCAATGCCCTGCTCGAGGCGGACTGGCTGGCGGCAACGGGTGCCGGCCCGCAGGGGCGGGCCGTGGCCGCGGTCGCCGCGGGCCTGGCCCTGCCTGCACTCGACGAGGAAAGAGCGGCCGCGCTGGCGCAGGCCGAGGGGCTGGTCACGCACCTGACCAGCCTGGTGCTGGTCGACGAGGCGGGGGCGGTGCAGGAAACCCTTCCTGCAACCCGCAAGATCGCGCTGGCCGCACCTGCCGCTCCCGCCCCCATGGCGCGAATGGTGCGCGCCAAGTCGCCCAGCGCCGCCAGCTACTCTTCCGCCCCCCCGGATATGCTGCGGGAGGAAGTGCGGTCTTTGTCAGCGCCGCTCGACCTGTCTTCGGCCGCCGGGATGATCGACTGGGATCGCTCGCCCGGGCAACTCGTCGCCGGTGACGTTTCGGGGCTGGGTCGTGAAATCGCCCTGCTGATCGGGGTGGCGGCGGTGCGGCCCGACGTGACCCACCTGGCGACACAGTTGAAGCTCGATCCGGTAATGCTGGTTGTCGCTCTCATTGCCCGGTCGCTGGGCGAAGGAAACCGCTCGGCCGCGCGGATCGCCAAGGCTGTCCTGGGCAGCGGCATCACGGAAGAATTGCGCCGCCTGGCCGCGGCCCTGGGGCTTGAACCGGCGGGGCCGCGAGGCCTGCGCGGGCGCCTTGGCGGGTGGCTGGGGCGGTGAGGTCAGGGCCGGGCGGCGAGGGCCCGGCGCATGACCTTGCCGTTGGCGGTGCGCGGCAGGCTGTCGACCACCACGACATCCTTGGGCCGCTTGTAGGCCGCCAGCCGCTCGCCGGCGAAGTCGATCAGCGCCGCCTTGTCGATGGTGGCGCTGTCGCGCGCCACGACATAGGCGCAGATCACCGAAAGCGCGTCCGAGACGCGGCGTTCCGCCACCGCCACCTCGGCCACCGCCGGGTGGCCGGCCAGGGCCGCCTCCACCTCCAGGGGCGAGACCCGGTAGCCGCCGGCATTCATCAGGTCGTCGTTGCGGCCGTGGAACCAGATGTAACCGTGGCCGTCCAGATGGGCGAGGTCGCCGCCGGCGAACCAGTCGCCGCGCAGGACCTGGGCCTGCTCGTCGGGCCGGTTCCAATAGCCCAGCATCAGGCCGGGGTCGCTGCGGTGGACGGCCAGCAGGCCGATCTCGTCGGGCCCCAGCGGCGCGCCGGTCACCTGGTCGAGGATTGCCACCTTGCGGCCAGGCTGCGGCCGGCCGGGGGAGCCGGCCCGGGCGGGGCCGGGCGGCGACTGGCTGATATAGGTCGAGATCTCGGACATGCCGAGCGCCTCGTAGAGTTCCGTGCCCACGGTCTGGCGCCAGGCCTCCAGCACGCTGGGGGCCAGCGCCTCGCCGGCGGTCAGGCCGTGGCGCAGGCTGGACAGGTCGAAGGCTTCCGGCGTGCCGTATTTCAGGATCTGGCGGTAGAGGCCGGGCACGGTCGCGAAGATCGTGGCGCGAAACCGCTCGATCAGGCGCGGCCAGACGTGGGCATCGCGCGGGCCGTTATAGAGGCAGGCGGTGGCGCCATTGGCCCAGGGATCGGTCAGGCCGACCCCCAGCGTATAGGTCCAGTTGAAGGCCCCGGCATGGAGCACCACGTCGCTGGCCCCGATGCCGTACCAGCCCTTGTACATGGGCCGGCGGCCCCAGGCGTGGCGCTGGCCGTGCAGCACGCCCTTGGGCTTGCCCGTGGTGCCGGAAGTATAGACCAGGAAGGCCGGATCGTCGGCCGCGGTGTCGGCGAAGTCGCCCAAGGGGCCGTCCTTGGCCATCGCGCGGATGGCCTGGGCGGAAATGCTCATGACACCATCCGGTACCGCGACATCGGCCAGGCTGTCGCCCACGGCGATCGCCCGGGCGCCCGAATCCGCCAGCAGGAAGCCGGCCTCGGCGGCGGTCAGTTGCGCGGAGGAGGGCAGGGCGACGATGCCGGCGGCGATCGCGCCGAAATAGGCCAGGGCATAGGCCGTGTCGTTATCCATGCGGATCATCAGCCGGTCGCCCGGCACCAGGCCCAGCGACAACAGCCCCTGTGCCACCCGCAAGGTCGCATCCTTCAGGGCGCCGTAGGTCCAGCGCTCGTCGTCATGGGCGCCGGCCACGATCAGGCCGATCTTCGCGGCCGGGTGCTGATCCAGGCAGTAGCGCGCCATGTTGAAGCGGGCCGGCACCATGGCGATCACACCCGGACCAGGGCGGTCAGCAGGTCGCGGTAGTGGGCGAAGGCCGGCACCTCCAGGCCCACGACCTTGGCCTCCTCGTCCCAGACGCGCAGGCGCACGGCGTCCTTCCAGAACGGGCCGGCCTCGAACGCCGCCACCTCGTCGTTCGACATCGGGCCGCCCTGCAGGCCTAAGCTGCGGACGGACGCCGGCGACAGGCGCTCGAAATAGCCGGCCTTGGTCGCGCAGAGATAGCGCTTGGCCGCCACGTGAAGGCGGATCGGCACGGTCACGGCGTCGCCGAACCAGGGGGCGAGGTGATCGGCCCCGCCGTCTTCGTGGCGGGCGTCATAGCCTTCCAGGGCCGCCCGTTCGCCCTTGGGGTCGATCAGGTGGCCGATGTCGTGGAGCAAGGCGGCGGCAACCAGGCCGGGGGCCGCACCGGCGCGCGCGGCGCAGGCGGCGGCTTGCAGGCCGTGGGCAAGCTGGCTCACCGATTCGCCGCCCTCATAGGGCGCGGCGCCCCGCTGGGCATAAAGCGTCTCGACCTGCAAAATTATTTCGAGAGGCTGGCGCGACGTCATCTCACTCTCCGGTCATGCGGGCGTGATAATGCTCGTGACGGCAACGCCGGTCACGGGCTAAAAAGCTCCCCACGGTTTAAACGGAACACTAAAACACCGGAGGAAAATCATGGGGCCGTTGAAGGGTGTCAAGGTCATCGAGATCGCCGGCCTGGGGCCGGGTCCGTTCTGCGCCATGCTGCTGGCGGACATGGGCGCCGACGTGGTGCGCATCGACCGGGCCGGCGGCGGCGGCCTGTTCGACCCCAAGTTCGATTTCCTCAACCGCGGCAAGCGCTCGGTGGCCCTCGACCTGAAGAAGCCCGAGGGCATCGAGGCGATCCTGAAGCTGGTCGAACAGGCCGACATCATCACCGAGGGCTTCCGCCCCGGCGTGATGGAGCGGCTGGGCCTGGGTCCCGACGTCTGCCTGGCGCGCAATCCAAAGATCGTCTACGGCCGCATGACCGGTTTCGGCCAGGATGGGCCGATGGCCAAGGCGGCGGGCCATGACATCAACTACATCGCCATGTCGGGGATGCTCCATGCCATCGGCCATGCGGGCGGCAAGCCGGTGCCGCCGCTCAACCTGGTCGGCGATTTCGGCGGCGGCGGCATGTTCCTCGCCTTTGGCCTGGTTTCGGCCCTGCTCGAGTCCAAGACCAGCGGCAAGGGCCAGGTGGTGGATGCCACCATGATCGACGGCGCCGCGGTGCTGGGCACCATGATGTACAGCCTTTCGGCCCAGGGCGTGTGGCGCGACGAGCGCGGCGTCAACATGCTCGACACCGGTGCCCATTTCTACGACACCTACGAGACCAGCGACGGCAAGCATGTCTCGATCGGCTCGATCGAGCCGCAGTTCTATGCCGAGCTGTTGCGCCTCGCGGCACTGGACCCGGCGGTGTTCGGCATGCAGATGG
This sequence comes from Oleomonas cavernae, assembly GCF_003590945.1. Lineage (NCBI taxonomy): Bacteria > Pseudomonadati > Pseudomonadota > Alphaproteobacteria > Acetobacterales > Acetobacteraceae > Oleomonas > Oleomonas cavernae. The sequence continues at coordinate 1,348,467 of NZ_QYUK01000011.1, forward strand.
ATATCGGCCGCTGGCCCGAAATGAAGGACAAGCTCGCCGCGGTCTTCAAGCAGAAGACCCGCGACGAATGGTGCGCGATCATGGAGAACACCGATGTGTGCTTCGCGCCCGTCCTCTCCCTGCTGGAAGCGCCCCGGCACCCGCACAATGTGGCGCGCGGCACCTATTTCGAACAGAACGGCCATGTCCAGCCGGCCCCGGCCCCGCGCTTCAGCCGCACCCGGCCCGACCTGCCGGCGATCCCGCCGACGCCCGGCGCCAACACCGACCAGGCCCTGGCCGACTGGGGCTTTGCCGCCGATGAAATCGCCCGGCTGAAGGCGGCCGGCGCAGCGGTCTAGGCAGCCCATGGCCCTGTTCTTCGACGCCGCGTGGTTCGACAAGCGCCTGGCCCTGCTGGGGCTGGGCCGCGCGTCGGTCGGCGCGGCGCTGCGCCTGGACGATGCGGCGGTCGAGGCACTGTTCAAGGACCAGCGGGAGTTGAAGCCGGTGGAGGTGGCGACTCTCGCCGCCCTGCTGGCGGTATCGGCCGATGAAATCGCCCTCCGGGCCGGGGCGGGGACCAGCGTGGCGAAGCCGATCCCCGACGAGCCGTTCCTGCTGCGCCTGGAAGCGGTCGAGGCGGCCATGGCCCGCCTGGAAGAACGCATGGCCCGGATCGAGGAACTGCTGGCCAAGGCGGTCGAGAAGGCCCGCGGGGAGCGGCTCGACGAGCCGTCGTGACGCCCCCCCGTGCTCCCCCGGGGCGTTACTTCTTCAGTTTCAGCGCCTTGGCCGTGATCAGGACCTCGACCTCCTTGGTCTTGGTCGGATCGCCGGAAACCAGCGAGATGACCATGCCGGTGTTGGTGAACACCGGCGGGTCGTTGGTCGGCACGCCGCCCAGCGCCAGCGTATTCAACTGGGTGAATTTGTTGGGGCCGGTCGTCTTCAGGACGGTGACGTAACCCCTGCGTTCCTTGCCTTCGAGCAGGACGAACAGGAGCACGATGTCGTCGAGCTTGTCGCCCGTCACATCCTTGGGCATGGCGATGGCATAGCCGACGCCGGCCTTGCGCTTTTTCGCTTCGGCCGAAATCGCATTCTGGATCGCCTTGTCGGCGGGGCTTGCCGGCGCGGCCGGTGCGGCGGCCTCCGGGGCGGCGGGGGCCGGCGGCGGGGTCACCGCGGCTTGCGCGCCAGGTACCGGCGGCGGCGGCTCTGCCGGCGCGGGCGCGGGGGCGGGCGTCTGGCCGGGGACCGAAAGATCGGCCAGGCCCTGGTCGGCATTGCCATCGTTGCCGGCGCCGGCAAAGCTTGAACCGGGAACCGCGGCGCCGGGCGACGGCGCGGCCGGCTTGGCCGGAGCCGCGGGCGGCGGCGCGGCCGCAACCTCCTGGACCTGGATATTGTTATCCTTGGCGCAGGCCTCGAGGGCCACGATCGCCTCGGCGGCGCCAGCCAGCGACAGCGGTTCGGTATGGAATTTCAACGCCTTGGAGCCGATGATGGCGGCTTCGCCCTTGCTGAACACGATAAACAACTGCTGGCCCTCAACCCCCGGCAGGAAGGCCGTCATGATGGTGTTGGGATCGTAGGGTTGTCCGGCGACGCCCAGGGCCGGGCGGCCGTCGACCGAGAAGCCGAAGTCCAGGCTTGTCCCTTCCTTGAGCGTCAGGGTCGGTGCGCCGTAGAGCAGGCTGCGGCCGCGCGATCCCAGGATGAAGCCCAGGCGATGGCCGTCTTCATAGGTCCGGCTGATGACGCACAGCGCATCCTCCCGGCCCGGCAGCTTGTAGACTTCCAGCGCCCAGTCCCCCACCGTCTCGCTTTCCGCCAGGGCGGGCGGCATCGCCAGCGGTGGCGGCAGGGATAGCGGTGGGGACGGTGGCTGGGACGGCGGTGTCGTTGCCTCGTCGTCCTGGGCCAGGGCCCCCGGCACGACAGCGGCGGCAAGCACGCCGGCCAGGGTCAATCCGCGGGCGAAATGGAGCAGTCGAGGCATCGCGGCACCTTGAAAAATAAGGCCTGTGAGTCGTCGGCGAGGATAACCCGCCCGGTCGTCTAGCATGAAATCCCCGCAATCACCGGCAGTTCCGATCGATCTTCCATGGTGACCCGGCATTTGTTATGTTATGATATATAACAAATAACATAACGGCGGCGGTCATGACATCGACACCCATCCCCTTGCACCCGGTCACCTTCGAGGATGTGGCAGAGGCTTGTACCCTGCTGCGCGATCATGGCGGCGATGGGGCGGTTACGGTCCGCGCCGTGCGCCAGCGTCTGGGCCGCGGCAGCATGGATACGCTGCTGCGCCATGTACGGCGCTGGAAGGGCGAGGGCGGCGGGCCCGCCCCGGCCAATGTGGCCCTGAACCCCGAGGACCGGGACCGGGTCCTGCGCTTTGCCGAGGAATGGTTCGCCGTCCTGTCGGCGCGGGAAGCCGCCGGCCGGCGGGCGGAAATCGCCGGCGCGGAGGCCAAGGCCGCCACCTTCGAATCCGAACTCGCCGAACTGTCGGCTGAGTTCGAGCGGCTGGAGGGGGAGTTGATCGAGGAGCGGGCCAAGGCGGTGGCCGAGGCCGCCCGGGTCGAGCGGCTGGAGGCGACGCTGGCGGCGCGCGACGATGCCTTCATGGCGCTGGAGCGCCGGGAGGCCGAACTGCGGGGCCAGGTCGCGGCGCTGACCGACCAGGCGGACCGGGATGCCGGCCGGATCAAGGCATTGGAGCGTGAACTTGATGTGGCGAGACAGGGCAGCGCCCAGGCGGAAACCGCCCTGGTCCTGGCTGAATCCGACCGGATGCGCAGCCTTGCCCGCGAGGAAGCGGCGCTCGGCGAAGTCGACAAGGCGCGCACCGGCGCGATGAAGGCCGAACGCCGGGCCGAGAAACTGGCCGATCAGCTAAGCCAGCTTCAGGCCGAGCTGGAAGCGGCGGAAGTCGGCCGCGATATCGTCAAAGGGGACCTCGCCCAGGTGCGCGACCGGGCGGTCGCTGCCGAGGCGCGCCTGAAGACACTCGAACCCCTGGTCGCCAGCCTGCTCCAGACAGGAACCGCCAACCGGCCCCAGGGCGATCCGGCCAACCAGCCTTGAAGCCGGTCCCGGATCAGGCGATCAGGAGAAAATCGCCGGTTGAAAGCGCGTGCACGCCCGCCAGGTCGGCCAGGACGACTGCCGCCCCGGCGCCGTTCCCGTCCGCGTCGAACGACAGGATACTGGTGCTGGTCGAGAACAGGAACACGGCTGCCGCGCCCGTGGGAGCGGGCGCATCCCCGGTGACCAGGGTGATGGCATCGATCCCGAAGGTGCCGGCGCGAACCGCGATCTTGTCGAGGCCGGCGGTGAAATCCGCGATCACGTCGGCCCCATCCGTCGGCCGATCGAAGCGGAACTGATCGGCCCCGGTCCCGCCGCGCAGGCGGTCGGCGCCGGCATTGCCGACCAGCAGGTCGTCGCCGCCGCCACCCGAAAGCACGTCGTCGCCCTCGCGGCCCTGGAACACATTGGCCGCGGCATCGCCGTCCAGGCGATCGTTCCCGGCAGAACCACGAATCTGCTCGATGGAGATGAAGACATCGCCGATGGCCTCGCCGGTGTTCTTGCTGGCATCGCCCAGGTTGAGCGTGACGCGCGTGTCGTAGCGGGCGATGTCGTTGCCGGCCCCACCGTCCAGCGTGTCGGGGCCCAGGCCACCGATGAGCTGGTCGTTGCCATCGCCACCCTGGAGCGTGTCACTGCCGCCGGCACCGGCGAGCACGTCATTGCCGCCATTGCCCGACAGGCTGTCGTTCCACGTGGCGCCTGTCAGCGTGTCCGCGCCCGTGCCACCGCTTTCGGTCGTGCCTTCCAGGCTGAAAACCTGGTTATAGGTGGTGTTGCTCGCCGTATCGGTCCAGGACAGCAGGAGGCTGCCGTTGTCGAGGATGGCCAGATCCGCCCAGCCGGGGGCGGTGCGCACTTGTCCCCAACTGCCGACGGTGACGGACACTGCCGGGCCCGACAGGTTCAGGGCTTCGTCATAGGCGTGGAGATACAGGGTCGCGCCGAGGCCGCTTGCCGCGCGCACGGCAGTCGCCACCGCCAGGCCGCCGCCCGGCAGTGCCGCAAATTCCACGAGTTCGCGCGGGCTGCCAGCGTCGACCGCGATGACCGTTCCGGCAAGATCGAGCGCGGCAGTGAATTGCCCCAGGTAGACAGCACCATTTATCTCGAAGGCGGCGGCTATGCCGCCGTCCGGGAGGAGGGCAGCGTCGACCGTTCCGAAGTCTGTGAGGGCGGGCGTACCCTCGACCTGCGCCTGGTCGATGATCTGGGACCGGGTGCGGATCACCGTGCCGGTGTCGTCGATCAGGGCGAAGGCGACTTTGAAATCAGCGGCGCTCGCCGCATCGACCCACAGCGCCCCCACCCTGTCGTCCGGCCGCCATAGCAGTGACGCAGCGCTTACCGTCGAGGAGTCCAGGACGAGTTCGTGCTGGCTTCCCTCGGCGCCGCCATAGATCATCACAAGGTTGTTGTCGCTGATTAGCTCGTCGCCCGTGTTGGTGTAGCGGTGTGCTGTGTATTCTTCATTGAAGGTGGTTACGTAAGCGGTGCTCTCGAAACCGGCAAAATCCTGGTCCAAGAGGTCAAAATATTCACGGAGCTCTACCCAATTCCCTTCGCCATCTTCTTCGTAACTGTATTCATACATAGTATAGTAGATTTCCGCGAACGGATCGCCGCTGCCAAATCGGTACGCCTCTTCGATCAGGTAATAATATTCAAGATCCGCGTGAATATGTTCTTCATCGTAATATTCGTTGAAGGCGACCACCGACCCGTCGGCCAGGCCGAGCAGATAATCGTAGGAGCCGGAGAAAACCGGTGCCGGGGTACCCAGCGCCTGGCCGTCCTCGCCGACGGCGACCGCGTTCGTCACGCCCCCCGGCGCACGGAGGTAATAGGTCAGGCCGCCGTCGGCATGGTCGATCAGCGCGGATGCCCGCTGACTGGCCAGAAGGTTGATGGGTGTCTCGGCGATCAGGCTCATTGACGTATCCTCCCCGGGGACAGCACAATGGATGCCCATTGATGTGTAGCACGTCACCATTAAAAATTGAAGGCGGCCGGGCAATATCGCGCGTGGGGAAGTCCGGGCGACGCTGAGGGAACCACGCCGGCCCATCCAGGTTCTCACTATGGGTTGGCGGCAATTTCTGTGGATGGGTTTCCAATGCATGTCTGCCTCGGATTCGGTTGCTGTTTCTCCCGCCGGCGCTTCCTCGGTTTCGTCGCCGTGGGCGCCACGGCCGGCGCGGTTTCCGCCTGTGCCGGCGACAATGGCCTGACACGGGCCCTGGCGCCCACCGATCAGGAATTGAACATGCTGGGCCAGCAGACCTGGACGGATCTGCGCCAGAAGGAAAAGCTCTCGACCGACACCGCGGGCACCCAGCAGGTCGACCGGGTGGCGCGCAAGGTCGTCGACGCTTCGGGCCTGGGCAGTGCCTATAATTGGGAATTCGCGCTGTTCGACAGCCCCGAGGTGAACGCCTTTGCCCTGCCGGGCGGCAGGATCGGCGTCTATCGCGGCCTGTTGCAGATCGCCCAGGACGATGCCCAGCTCGCCGCGGTTCTGGGCCACGAGGTCACTCACGTCGCCAACCATCACGCCGCCCAGCGCATCGGGGCCGAGCGTGCCGGCAGTCTGGGCGCGCAGATCGCCCAGGTCGGCCTGGGGGCCAGCGGCGTGACCGTGACGCCCGAGGTTGCGGGCATCCTGGGCGCCGGCGTCTCCTACGGCATCGTGCTGCCGTTCTCGCGCGATCAGGAATACGAGGCGGATTCGGGCGGCCTGGTCACCATGGCCAAGGCCGGCTACGACCCCAATGCCGCGGTCACCCTGTGGCAGCGCATGGCGGTCGAGAATGCCAAGCAGCCGGGCCAGCCGCTGGAATTCATGTCGACCCACCCGTCGGAAGCCAACCGCATCGGGCGGCTGCAGCAGCAGATCCCCTCGGTGATGCCGGTCTACGAGGCGGCCAAGCCGGCCTAAGGGCTCAAAGGGCCCGGGCAACCTCGTCCCACGAGCCGGTCGCCGCCAGTTGGCGGGCCGCCTCGGGCGGCGACCAGCGCAGGGGCAGGGCGCCGGCGATCGACATGCCTTCGGTTACGCGCAGGCGCAGCAGCCGCTCGGCGCCGGTGAAGGCGTCAAGCTCGGGCCCGTCCCAGATCACCTCCGCCTCGCCGGTCAGGGCGAGCACGTCGCCCGTGGAAAAGTCGACGAACAGCAGGCCGGCCCGGGGATTCAGCACCAGATTGCCGAAGGTGTTGAAGAAGGAATTGCCGTTGAAGTCCGGTGCGGTCAGCACCGTGCCGCCGGCCGCCGCCGTGACCCGGACAAAGCCCGGCTTGCCGCCGCGGTGGGAGACGTCGACCCCCTCGGCCGGCCGGCCCAGACGGGCAGCGGGCGCGGCACTGGCGATGAAGAAGGTGTCGGCCGCCTCGATCATGGCCGTCGCCGTGGGCGAGAGCAGCGCTGTCTCGCGCCGCGCCAGCGGTTCGCCGCCGGCCACGCGACGCGGCTCACGGGCCTGGATGTATTGCGGGCAGTTACCGAAGCTCTGGCCGACATGGACGGTAAAGCCGACCTCGTCCGCCGCCTCGATCATGCCGTTCATGCGGTTGCGCCGCCGCGTCTCCAACTGGATGCCCAGCAGGCCGACCGGGCTGCCGGCCGCGAGCACGCCCGCCAGCGGATCGCCCCGGCCGGGCAGGGCATCGATGCGCATGGTCCAGGCATCGGGCGTGGTGACGAAGCCCGGCGCGCCCACCAGCATGGTCGCCCACGGCCGGTCGGCATCGTCGAGTGCGCCCAGGATCAGGAACGGCAGCCTGCCGAACAATTCCCGGTGCTGATCGGGCATGTGGTCGCGCAGGGCGAGCGGACCGATCTGTTCGAGGCGGTCGCGCACCCCGGCCTTGAGCTGAAGGGCACGTTCGCCAATGTGGAAAGGTTGGTCCGGCGCGGCAGGCATGGTCATCTTGCTCTCCCTGAAGCACGGCAGGAGCTTATTCATTGCCCAGGGCATGGTGAACGGCCACAATTGGCATATGACCATTCCATTTGGCGGAATAATCTGTTGGACAGTCTCGACACCATGCGCGCCTTTGTCGCCGTTGCCGATGCCGGCGGCTTTGCCGCCGCGGCACGTCTCCTGGGCCTGTCGCCGCCGGCGGTGACCCGTGCCATCGCCGCCATCGAGGAGCGGATCGGCACCCGCCTGCTGCAGCGCACGACCCGTGTCGTCCGCCTGACCGAGGCCGGCACCCATTACCTCGTGGACTGCAAGCGCATCCTGGCGGAAATCGCCGAGGCGGAAGCCTCGGCCGCGGGCAGCCACGGCGAGCCGGCCGGGCAACTGGCCGTAACCGCCCCGGTCATGTTCGGGCGCCTGTTCGTGGCCCCGCTGGTGTTCGATTTCCAGGCCCGCCACCCGCGGGTCACGGCGCGGCTGCTGCTGGTCGACCGGGTCGTGGACCTGGTCGAGGAGGGGCTGCACGTCGCCGTGCGCATCGCCAACCTGGCCGATTCCTCGCTGAGTGCCGCACGCGTCGGGTGGCTGCGGCGCGTCGTCTGTGCCTCGCCCGGCTTCCTCGCGGCCCACGGCGTGCCGGTCCGGCCCGGCAACCTCGAAGGCCGGGACAGCATCGCTTTCGGCGGCGGTGTCTCGCCGCCGGGCTGGAGCTTTCCCGTCGCCGGCCGGACCGAGACCATCGGCGTGGCGCACCGGCTGACGGTGAACACCGCCGATGTCGCCGTCGCCGCGGCGGTGGCCGGCCGGGGCTTCACCCGGGTGTTGTCCTACCAGTCGGCCGCCGAGGTTGCGGCCGGCCGGCTGGTGATCGTGCTGGAAGATTTCGAGCCGCCGCCGATCCCGATCCACATCGTGCATCCCGAGGGCCGGCGCGCCAGCGCGCGGGTGCGCGCCTTTGTCGATTACGCGGTCGAGCGGCTGCGCGCCGAACCGTCGCTGCAGTAGCCGGCCTCGACCATCGAGCGGAGCCGCGGGTTTGGGCCGGTTCGCGGGTTTGCACTGCGTCCGAATGTCCTTTTCGGTTGCGGGCGCTTGCGCGCGGGCCACACCCATGGCGCAATGGGGCGATTGTCGGGGTGAGGTGGATGATGCTTGCCGGGACAGGAACAACGATCGAGGTGCGCCGCGGCAACGACCGCGAATTCAGTCAAGCCTAAGGCCGCCGATGCAGAGCAGCCTGGACTTGTGGCCATGGGCGCTGGGCGCCGTGCTGGCCTTTGCCGCCGCCGTGGGCGGCCTGCGCTGGCGTGCGCGTCGCCTGCGCGAACATCTGCCGCGCATCACCGCGGCGATCGACGGCGAAACCCCGCCCGACGAATTCGAGATCGACATCACCATCCAGAACATCTTCAGCCGCCCGATCCGGCTCGAGCAGGTTCGGGTCGACAGGCCCAAGGCGACCCTGATCACCGATGTCCTGGAATGGGTGACCGGCCCCGAGGGGCGCAGCCACCGCCCCCGGTTCGTAACTGACAAGATATCATCAATGGCGATTGTCCCGGCCGCGGAGCCGGGCTTCGACGGCACGCTGCGCCAGGCGATCTGGGCCCGGCCGCCCGCGGGATGGAACCGCAAGGAACTCGTCCTGCGCTTCGCCGTCACCGTCACCGATCCGGTGTCGCACACCCACTGGCTGACCGTATCCGTCGACATGCCCGAGCTGTGGGGCGGGGCAGGCGAGTCCTAGCGCGCGCCCCGCCGGAAGATCAGGCGATCAGCACGAGGTCGCTGGTCGACAGGGCGTGAACGCCGGTCAATTGGGCAATCACGACCGCAGCGCCGCCCCCTGTGCCATCGCTGTCGAACGACAGGATGCCGTCGCCGGTCGAGAACAGGAACACGGGGGCCGACCCCGCAGGGGCCGGAACCGCTGCCGATACCAGGGCAATGGTGCTGATCCCGAAGCCGCCGGCGCGAACCGCGATGATATCGCTGCCCACGGTGAAGTCGGCGATGATGTCGCCGCCATCGCTCGGCCGGTCGAAGCGGAACTGATCGGCGCCGGCCCCGCCGCGCAACCGGTCGGCGCCGGCATTGCCGACCAGCAGATCGTCGCCCGCCCCGCCCGAGAGCACGTCATCTCCCGCCCGGCCCTGGAACGAATTGTTGGCGCCATTGCCTTCCAGGCGGTCGTTTTCTGCCGAGCCCCGGATCTGCTCGACCGAAACATAGGTGTCGCCGGCGGCGGCGCCCGTGCTCTTGCTGCTGTCCGACAGGTTGACCGTGACCTTGGTGTCATAGCGGGCAATATCGTTGCCGGTGCCGCCGTCCAGCAGGTCGGCCCCCAGGCCGCCGACGAGGATATCGTTGCCTTCGTTGCCGTAGAGCGTGTCGGCGCCGCCGTTGCCGATGATCTCGTCATTGCCGCCGGCGCCCGAGAGGCTATCGCTCCACGATGTGCCGATCAGCGTATCGGCGGCCTCGCCGCCGACGTCGACGATGCCGGCGAGGTCGAAGACCTGGCTGTGGGAACTGCCGCCTTCCGACCACGAGAGCTGGACATCGCCGCCCTCCAGAACGGTCAGGAAGGCGCCGCCCCAATCGGCGATGGCGACGACAAGCTGCGCACCGAAGCGGTCGAAATGCTCGTCGTAGGCGCGAAGATAGACGGTCGCCCCGTTGCCGCCGCCATCATGGACGACGGTTGCGATGGCAAAGCCGCCCCCCGGCAGGGCAAGGAGACTGATGAGCTCGCCATCGCTGCCCCCGTCGACCGCCTCAACCGGGCTGACGAGGTCGAACCGCGGCGAGAGCCCGGCCAGGAAGATCGCGCCGTCGATCCTGAGCGCGACCGCCAGCGTGCCATCGGCGCCCAGGGCGGCGCCGGCGATTTGGAAGCCCTGCAGGGTCGGGCTGGTTTCGACCTGCGCCTGGTCGATCGTTTCGACCCGACGGGTTACCCGGCCATCATTGCCGATCGTCGCCCAGGCGAGGGTGAAGTCATCGGCCCCGGCCGCGTCGACCCACAAGGCGCCGACCTTGTCGCCCGGCTGGTCCAGCAGGTAGGCGGGGGTGATGTTGCTGGTGTCGAGCACGGTGGTGACGGGGTCACCGGAGCCGACATAGACCAGCTCGATACGGCTCGAAAAATAGAAAACATCGTCCTTGTCGTAATAGTAATAGGTCGTCGTCGTCTCGACTTCGTAGGTGGTCAGATAGGTCAGGTTATCGAACGCGGCGAAATCCTGATTAACGACGTCGATGTTTTTCCGGTAGTCGTAATCGAAGCCGTCGTCGTCTGTCTGCGTGGGCTCGGCATGCAGATACTCGAAATCGTAGATGTAGACGCTCGGCCGGGGCGGGCCCGCGATGACTTCGGCTATCTGGTAGAGAAAATAGTCGACCCAGCCGCTGCCCGGATCGTCGTCGAAAAAGTGCTCGTTGAAGGCGATGACCGTGCCGTCAGGCAGGCTCAGTTCCGCAACCACGCTCATTGGCCTATCCCCCCGACAGCCATGCAATCGAGTGCGGGTTATAGCACGTATTTCTTGCAGATCGTGTTCGATCCGCCGGCATACGCCCTATGGTCGCGTGCCATAGGCGGCAAGAAACACGCGGACGCCGTCGGCCGCCTGGCGCCGCAGGGCCGCGGGGCCGGGAATGGCCGCATCGCCCAGCAGCATCGCCCGGTTCACCGGCTCGCCCATGACCAGCCAGTTGAATTGCGCGGCGGCCCTCGGCGCATCGTCGACCCTCAGCAGGCCGCGCGCCGACCAGCGTGCGAAGGCCGAGGCGAGGCCCGCGATGGCACGGGCCGGCCCACCCTCGTGAAGTGCTTTGCCCAAGGCCGGAAACCGGCTTGCCTCGCCGATGACCAGACGGCGCAACTGCATCAGCCGCGGCGTCAGCACCACGGTGAGCTGGCGCTCGGCATAGGCCAGCAATTCCTTCCCCGGATCGTCCCGCTCGCCCAGTTCGCTGATCTCGCGCTGAACCTTGTCGCCGGCGACCCGTGTCATGCTGCTGACGATCTCGACGAAGAGCGCCTCCTTGCCCACGAACTGCTTGTAGACGGTCTGCTTCGACACCGCCGCCCGCGCGGCGACCTCGTCCATCTGGGTTCCCAGATAACCGTGCTGCAGGAACAGGTCGGTGGCGGCACCGAGGATCGCCTGGCGCTTGCGCTGGGAGCGGGTGGGGCCGTCTTTCTCCGCCGTATTTACCATCGCGCTCCCCCAATCCCGATTGACTCTTAGTACTGGACCGTCCAGTTTGATTCAAGATGAAAACGGGGAGAGCGCGATGAGCGCGAAGCAGCACAAGTCCCTGACCGCCGCCTGCCGGTGCGGCGCGGTTGTGTTCGAGGCGGCAGGGGCGCCCATCGTGACGGCGGCCTGCTACTGCACGAGCTGCCAGGAGGCGGGCCGGCGGTTCGAGCAGCTTGACCATGCGCCGCCCGTGCTGACCGCCGACGGCGGAACCAATTTCGTTCTTCACCGCAAGGACCGCGTCCGCTGCGTGAAAGGGGCCGATCGGCTGGAGGAGCATCGGCTGAAGCCCGACTCCACGACGCGCCGCATGGTCGCCGCCTGCTGCAACTCGCCGATGTTCCTGGAATTCACCAAGGGCCACTGGCTGTCGCTTTACCGCGACCGCCTGACCGAAGGCGCCCCGCCGCTGGAGATGCGGGTCATGACCGGCGATCGCCGCGCAGGCGTCGAGTTGCCCGGCGATATTCCCAACTACAAGACCCATTCGGGCCGCTTCATGTGGAAGCTGCTCGGCGCGTGGCTGGCGATGGGCCTGCGCGTGCCCAGGACCGTCGAGGGGATGCGCGCCGCATGACCGCGAAGGCTGCGCCCAAGGTGGCGATGGAAAATCCCAACAGCCCGGACCGGCCGGACGCTATTTCACGATCTCCACCAGTTCCATCATGCCGTTGTCCTCATGGTCCACGTTGTGACAATGCAGGACCATGGCGCCGGTGAAGTCCACTGCGCGGCTGAGGAATTGCACGATCTCCGGCGTCTGCACGGTCGACTGCTTGCTCAAGCCGCCGGGAAACTGCATCCTGAGGTCGCCGAGTTGCAGTTGACCAGCGCGGTGTCGCGCCAGACGGGGAAGGCGAAGGCCACGTTGCCCCGCTGGAAGACCTGGAACGGGTTGATGTGGATGTGGAACATGTGGGCGTCGGACGCGCTCTGCACCGACCACAGGTCCATCTGGTCGAGTTTCAGGAAACGCTGCGTGCGTTGCAGGTTGAACGGCCGCCCGTTGACGGTGGAGGCCCCGTTGGTCGCCGGCGAGAAGGTCTGTGACGAGAAGCCGAACACCACGCCCTGGGTGGGGGCAGGTGGCCGGTCCTCGGCATCGGCCAGCGGCGTCGGCCGGCGCAGCGCGTTGAGCTGGGCCTGCGTCGGCACGTCCTTGTTGTAGGCATCGCCGGTGCCGGGCGCCACGACGTCGACGTACATCACCACTTGCCGGTCCCATGCGGCACCATCGATCAGCGCTTGCGTCGGCGTCGCGCAAAGCTGGTCCATGGTGGGCTGCTGCTGGGCGCTGGGATCGGGCTGCAGCAGCACATAGTAGCCGGGCTGGGCCGCGCCCTGGACCATCAGGTCCAGGCGCTGGCCGGGCGCCAGCAGGCCGATCTCATTGGTCACCGCGTCGCTCGCCGCCGCCGCACCCGACAGGTCGTAGACCGGCGCCTTGAGGGCGATCGGCAGATCGGCTGCGCCGTCGACGCTGGCCGGGCGTTGCACGGGGATGCCGTCCACGCCGAGCACGAACAGGGACGGCGCCGGCGCAGCCGTGCCCGGCATCGGGACCAGGCAGAAGGGCACGACGTTGCCGACCGCAGCATTCAGCACGCGCCAGACCTGCGCTTCGCCGGTGCGCAGGGTGATGGTGGGATTGAACTGACCGTTGACGGACAGTTTCACGTTGGCGGCCGGCGGGTCGGGCGGGGGTGGCGGCAGCGGGGGATCGTATCTGCACGCCGACATGAAGCCGTAGACACCCAGGCAGTCGACGACGTTGACGCCGCCCGTCGTGCCGGGATCGCGGTACATGATTTCGTTGATGACGACGACCTTTTCAGCCGCCGCCTTTACCGCCGCAAGGCTATCCAGCCCGTGCGCCGGATCCTCGATGATCAGGGCGCCGGCCAGGCCGCTCGCCAGGTGCATGGCGACGGCGCCGTGCTTGTGGGGATGATACCAGTAGGTGCCGGCGGTGTGATCGCCCGGAAGCTCGAACGAATAGTCGTAGTCGCCGGCGAAGCAGACGTGGCGGTGCTCTGCGTCGTCGTGCACCTCGTGTTTGCAGGCGGCCAGTTCCTCGTCGGTCGTGTCTTTCGGATAGACGTTCAGGAGGACATTGTCGCCCGGGCTGACCGGGGTGACGTGCAAGCCGTGGTAATGGACGTTCAGCACGTCGAAGCCGTGGGGCAGGGTGTCGCTCATGAACGCGTCGCCCTGTGCCGGGTCGTAGGTCAGCTCGTTGCGAAGATGCAGTTTCAGCGTATCGCCGCCGCGGATCCTGAGTGTGGGGCCGACCAGCGGGCCGTCTGCCGTTTGCGCGAAGCTGCGGGTGTCGACCCGGATCGGCGCGCCGCCGCCCGTGATCGTGTAGGTCCCCTGCCGGGCCGTAAGTTCGAAACGGCCGTCGGCGTCCCGCCGCATGTCCGGTGGGTTTTGCAGCTCCGCCGCACCGCCGGGCCGGCTCAGGCACCCGATGAACCCGGCAAGCATCACGCTCGCCTGCCACCAGCTTCGCACGCGCATCATCGCCCCCCCCGGCCACGCCCATGGACAGAATATTCAAGCGGTCTCTGCCACCAGCGGCCAGTAGAAATCGGGCGGCACGCCCGCCTGCGCGCGTTTGGGCTCGTTGAAGGGCGGCTTCAGGGCGCCGTGGAAATGGCGCCGCGCGAGGGCGTGGAAGGTCTCGCGCGCGGGCAGGCCGGCGCCCTCGCACAGGAAGCGGAACCATCTGGCGCCATGGGCGACATGGCCGACCTCTTCGGCATAGATCGTCTCCAGCGCGGCGACGGCGTCGGGCTGCCCGGCCTTGCGGAACATCTCGATCATGGGCGGCGTAACGTCGAGGCCCCGCGCCTCGAGGATGATGGGCACCACCGCGAGGCGCGCCATCAGGTCGCCCGCCGTATCCTGCGCGGCGCACCACATCTGCGCATGGGCAGGCAACGCGCCATAGAAGCTTCCCCGGGCGAGCAGGCAATCGTTGAGCAGGCCGAAGTGCTTGGCTTCCTCATCCGCCGTCCGCACCCAGTCGTCGTAAAAGGCCAGCGGCAAGGGCGTTGCCGTGAACCGGGCGATGATGTCCCAATGCAGGTCGATGGCATTCAGCTCGATATGGGCAACCGCATGGAGCAGCGCCGTCCGCCCCTGGGCCGACCCGGGCCGGCGCCGCGCCACCTCGCGCGGCGCCAGAAGATCGGGCTTCAGCGGCCGGGCAGGGTGCGCCGGCGGCACCGCCACCCCAACCGGCATCGGCCGCCCCGCCGCCCGGCCCTCGAACCACGCCCGGGCATGGGCCCGCGACCTGGCGGCCTTCTCCAGCGCATCCGCCGTGGTCAGGACATCAACGGCACAGGCGGCAAGGCAATCGGGATCATGCCGGGAAGCTAGCGCAAGGCGGGGCGGTTCGCCAGACGGGGTTGGTGGGCGAGGGGGTATGGCGTTCCTGCAATTTCAACCAACGATCCCTGATTTGACTGTCTGACCGAAGGGGTGCAGTCCAAGGTGGTCGGAAGGCTCGGAGATGGCAGATGGGGCGTGAAGTACTGGCGCGTGCGGAAGTCGGCACGAAAGTCGCCGAGGTGAAAGTCTTGCTCGAAAGCCATGAACTGATCCTGCGCGGCGAGATCCGGCGGCGCTTGCCGAGGGCGGAAATCGAGGACGTGAGAGTGGACGGCGACCGCCTTCGCTTCACCTGTGCCGGAGAAGTGGTTTGCCTTCATCTCGGCAGTAAAGTTGCTGAAGCATGGGCCAAGGCGATCGCCACGCCGCCGCCGAGCCTGCGCGCCAAGCTGGGACTCGGCAAGGGCGCAATGGCGGTCCTGATCGGAACGTGTGACGATGCGGCGCTGATCGAGGCACTGGAGGGCGCGTTGACCGGCGACCTCGCCAAGGCCGCGATGATCGTCGCCCGCATCGACGGGCCCGAGGATCTCGCGGTGGCTCGGGCGGCACAGGCTCGATGCCCCGACCTTCCCGTCTGGGCCGTCTATCCCAAGGGCAAAGGCGTCACCTATGGTGACGGCCCCATCAGAGCCGCCCTGCGCGACGCTGGATTCCGTGACACAAAGTCCTGTGCTGTGTCCGACCGGCTGACGGCCACCAGATACAATCCGACTAGGCCGAAGGCCTGACGCCGCGCCGCGAGGACGGGCGCGCTACGTCACTTGCGGCCCAGATAGGCCTGGACGCTTTGCCAGTTGTACTCGGCAGGGTCGGGGGCGCTGCCCAGCGACACCGAATAGAGGCACTGGTCGACCGCCCGCGCCGCCGCCTCCGCGATACCGACCCGGTCGCGGTTGAGCTGTTCCTGCATGCGGATGTTCAGTTCGACCTCGTTGATCTTGTGACGATAGGCGTCGAGTACGTTCATGCCTTTGAGCTGTGCACTGCTGAACTTCATCAGGTCGTAGAAGACGAAGACCGACATGGCGGCCTCTTCCCCGAGCAGATCCTTGAGGCGGATTTTTACCGCTTCCTTCGCCAAGGCGAGATCGACGTCGAGGCCGGCGGCAGGTGCCAGCGTCGCCTCCCGGAACGCGCCTTCCAGCAGTGCGTCCCTGATCAGGTTTTTCTCGACCGCTTTGAGCCCGGCTTTCAGCAGCTTCTCGGCGAAGGTGTTCTCTGCCTTGCCGAGCAGCCATTCCTGGATGCCCTTGCCCATCGGCCAGCCTGCGGCGAGCATCGCGGCATCGAGCGTGCCGCTGACCACGAACTGCTCGCGATTTGCTTCGTAGGCCGCGTCCAGCGCTGTCCGAAGCTCCAGCAGCATGGCGACCGTCGTCTGCGCGGCGCGGGCGCGCAGCACCAGTTCGTCCTGGGCATCCTGTCGGGACGCACATTGGGCGACGTCGCCCGGCGAAACCGTCCTGGTGTCGGCCGCAAAGCCTTGCCCGATCGTTGCCGACCACTCGTAGGGACCGCCGTTGCCACAGAAGTAAGTGCCCGAAACCGATGCGCCCGACACGGTGCCCGTATAGTCGCAGTTGTTGCCGTCGCTGCTTTCGCGCCGGGCGATCGTAACCTGGTTGCCGACGCGAGAAATCATCAGGACCGCCGTCACCCGGCCGCCGTTCCAGGAGGCGTCGAAGGTGCTGGTGGAACCCCGGCGTGTCCAGACCGCCTGCCAGGATCCGCCGCCCTCGCTTTCCTGCCAGACGACACCCAACGGATCGTCTTGCGCGTGGGCCGGGGCGGCAAGCCATGGCAGGGCGCCCTGGCAAAGCAGCAAAAAAGCGCCCAACCAAGCCCAAGCAACAAGCTGCTTCACGATCTTCCCCCGGGTTTGACGCAGTCTCAACCTTCCCCAAGATTGAAACAGCCGCAACGGTACTATTTCGGCCGCCCGACGTCAGCGTCCGACTTCGTGCGGCGCAACCGGCCCCCCCCCGCAACCCGGCGCGGTTCAGTTCGCCAGACGGGGGGATTGAAAGACATCAAGCGAGCCAAGAAGATGGCCGGAGAGCTGGAGGTTTGACCATGTCCACCAAAGTCCTGCCCTTCGACGCGTCCCTCTATCTGGACCGTCCGCAAGCGCAGGCCGAACTCCTCGACGATGCCTTCCAGACCGGCAACGCCTCCTATATCGCGGCCGCTCTGGGCGTCATCGCCCGCGCCCGTGGCATGACCCAGGTCGCCAAGGATGCCGGCATCACCAGGGAGGCCCTGTACCGCGCGTTGAGCGCGGAGGGCGACCCGAAGCTGTCGACACTGCTGGGCGTCATGAAAGCGCTGAACGTGTCGCTGCATGTCGCCGCGGCTGAGTGATTTAGCTGCCGCGGCGGATGGCATCGGGGCGATAGGGGCCGCCCCAGTTTGATGGTTCTTCGCTAATTGATAATGTTTCCATCACCATCAAACCACATGATTCCGCTGCCAAGCATGTATCCCTGATAATTGCAAAACAAGTCATGGGGCACGGCTTTGGCGATTTCTGCTCTCCATTCTGGAGATTCTGGGAGAGAAAAGCTAAATTCCTCTTCGAGAATCTTGACATCACCGTTCACTGCTGCCGTGTGAAATCTCTTTACCTTCTCTTGAAGCCGGCTATAACCCTGTCCATCCAAATTACAACGACCACCTTTTCCATCACCAGAAACCATATCGTCAATTATCAGGTAAACTGGGTAATTTTCTTTTCCATCTGCGCGATCCCACGTTCCAACTAACACCTCTGCATTCAGATCCTCTTTGCTGCTGAAATGCTTTTGTGGGTCTTGTATTGCAAATGTCAGATTAAACGTTCCAACGAGTTTTCCTTGCCGATCATATTCTTCAAGTGAGATGTATCTTCCTTGCTTGCTTTTTAATTGCAGCGGAATATCTTGTAGATATTGGGTGTAGAAATAATGAATCTCTACTATATTGCTATAATCAACCGCGTAGTTCTGGTTTTCTGTAGTAATGGAAAGGCCGATATTTTTTCCTCCCAAGGTTCCTTTATAATCGGTTATCCAAGCGGCATAACTTTCTTGCGCGGAAAAGACCACACACATCAAGCACGCCAATAGGCCGGAAATGAAATTATTCATGACGCCCTATCAATGTGCCGAAGGTCTCAAGAAATAAGGTTATTATCAATTTTGTGTTTTCAACAGTAAAAAGATAGGGCAATAAGGACCTCATCCCAATTCAACCCGATGCTATAGTTCGCCTTGGCGTGCGCCGCACGCGGCCGAGGCTGTCCAGCACCCTCAAACGCTTCAGCGGCACTCCTGCATACTCGGTAACTGATTGGTGACCGTTACGATCGGAAACCGTGACCAACACCCTTCGCTCAAGTCCCGTCGCGTCGAACGTAGCTGAAAGCGCCTCAAAGTCCTTCGTTTGCGCTCCGTTGCTTTTGCAGAATGTGGGAAGAACCTCAGCGAAGCGCGCGGCAGCCGCTGTGAGGCTTTGCGAGGCATTCCCCGAACTACCCGTCCATTCAGCAAGTCAATTTCGATTACACCTCCTGGCGAGGAGGCCGCTTCACCGAACACGTCCATTGGATGATAGCCAATGACAAAGCCCAATCCGCTCGCCATCGAATCAGCGAGGTTGTGACCAATTGCGCAAAGTTGATCGTGCTTCATGCCGCGATAGTGCCACTTGTTTCGCCAGCTTGCCAAAAGCTCAAGCGGCGATGTGGCGGACAGGGTGGGATTCGAACCCACGGTGAGTTGCCCCACGGCGGTTTTCAAGACCGCTGCCTTAAACCACTCGGCCACCTGTCCAGCGGCAGGCGGTTCTCATAGCGTATGGGTGCGGGCGCGTCGAGGGTGATGTAGCCGGCCCGGGGCGGTGGGTCCGCCCCGGGCCGGCTGCCATCAGGCGAACAGGAAGTCCGAGAGGGCGAGGTCCGCCGGCTTGGTGCCCAGGGTCGCGAAGCGGGTCATCTCGCCCGTGTCGCCGTCGTGGAAATAGAGCCGCGCGGTGTTGGTCTGGTAGAACAGCACGTCGCCGGTCAGGCCGACGGCGGAGGTGCCGTTGACCACGGTCACGCCGGCCGCCGAGGCCAGCCCAAAGGCCTCGAGATCGATGAGGATGCTGTCCTCCTCGCTCCAGTCGGCCAAGCTGTCGGAACCGTCGCCCAGCGAGGCGAAGCTGAAGATATCGGCACCGTCGCCGCCATAGATCCGGTCGTTGCCGGCGCCGCCTTCGATGAAGTCGTTGCCTTCCAGGCCGCTGATCTGGTCCGAGCCGGCGCCGCCGGTCAGGACGTTGTCCAGCACATTGCCCAGGATCGCATTGTCCGAGTAGTTGCCGTGGCCGTCGGTGGCGCTGCCGAGCAGCACCAGGGTCTCGACCTCGGCCGCCAGCGTGGTCGAGACGAAGGCATAGACCCGGTCCTCGTTGCCGCCGTCGGTGAATTCGATGACCTTGTCGCCGACGTCTTCGACATAATAGATGTCGGTGCCGGCGCCGCCGGCCATGGTGTCGTCGCCGGCCCCGCCGACCAGCAGGTCACGGCCGTCGCCGCCCGCCAGGACGTCGTTGCCATCGTCACCCTTCAACGAGTCATCGCCCGTGCCGCCGGTCAGCAGGTCGACCCCGGCGCCGCCCAGCAAGGCATCCTTGCCGTCGCCCCCATCGATCACGTCGTCGCCGTCACGGCCTTCGAGGCGGTTGGCCCCCACCGAACCGCGGAAGCTGTCGCCGAAGCTGGAACCGATCAGGTTCTCGATGCTGATCAGCACGTCGCCCTGCGCATGGCCGAGCGCCGCGGCACCGGTGGAGAGGTCGACGGCGACCCCGGCATTGGAGCCGGCATAGGTCGCGGTGTCGATGCCGCTGCCGCCGTTCAGCGTGTCGGCACCGGCCGCACCGCGCAGCGTATCGTCGCCCTGGCCGCCGATCAGGGCGTTGTTCAGGGAGTTGCCGCCCAGGTAATCGTCGAAGGCGCTGCCGGCGAGGTTGGTGATGCCGGCCAGCGTGTCGCCCTCGGCATCGCCGCCGTGGCCGGTCGTGGCACCGGTCAGGGCCAGCGTGATGCCCAGCAGGCTGAGGTTCAGGGTAGCGGTATCGCTCAGGTCGACGTGGACCGCCGCCGAGGAACCGGCATAGGTCGCGGCGTCGACGCCCGAGATGCCGAGCGTGCCCACATTGAGGACGACGTTGAGGATGCCGCCGATCAGCGCGTCGGCACCGGCACCGCCGTTCAGGATGTCGTTGCCGGTCCAGCCGATCAGGAGGTCGTCGCCCTCCAGGCCGTTGATCGTGTCGTTGCCCAGGCCGAGGACCGCGCCGAGCAGCAGGTTCGGCAGGATGTCGCCGCTGCCGGTGCCGTTGAAGGTAGCCATGTTAAGCCTCACTGTTTTAGGTGTCGGGGTGGGGAGGTGGCAGCGCCAGGCCGGTCGCCCTTGGTGCCATGATAGGTTGCTGATCCTGTCACAGATCGTTCATAAGTTGCTTTTCGGGCCGTGCAGAAGCCCCGGATTTGAAACCATTCGCCTTCTTCGAGTGCCCATTGCGAACGCCCCCGCGAGGGGTGGTGGGCTACGGCATCGTACTTTGCAGGATGTTACATTTGTGCCGGTGAGGCGCTTGTGCATCGCCGGTCGGACGTTTTGTCCGCGGCTGAGGATAGCAAGAGGCGCCCGATAGCCCACCCGGATTGGTGCCGATCTGGTCTAGATCGGTCGGGACTCTCACCAAATCGGTTTGTTTCCGGCGACCTACGGAAGATCGAGCTAGCGAGCGGCTTGTGGTACCCTCCATGTCATTGGGGGAGGTGCCGCATGCTCGAGATTATCCAGATCATCTGTTCGATCGCGCTGATCATCATCACGCCGATCGAGACCGGCAAGGTGGTGAAGGGGTGGGTGCGGCCGCGTTTCAAGGGCGACCCGTCGACCTTCCGCGCCAGCTTCCGCAAGCAGTTGACGGTCTTCATCTGGCTGGGTGCGGTCTTCTTCGTCCTGCAGCTCCTGCTGGGTTTCATGGACCCGGGCGATGGCACCAACCTGGTGGTCAAGGTGGTGATCGGCCTGCTGTGGGCGGGTGTCGGCATCACCGGCTTCGTCTCGCGCCGCCGGATCGACCAGGCCCCCGCCACCTAGTTGAAGCACCCGGGTAACCTCGTCATTCCGGCGAAGGCCGGAATCCATTGAGACGTCGCGCGCTGCCCCAGAATGGATCCCGGCCTTCGCCGGGATGACGGCCGGGGTGAAATCGCTGCCTGCAACTCACAGATAGCCGAAGCGTTTCATCACCTCGCCGTGGTCGGCTTCGATGCGCGCGACCTGGGCGGGGGTCAGCGCCTCACGCCACTGGCCCGAGCGGCCGGCGCGGAAGAAGCTGTCGGCATGCTGGCTGCGCTCGTTGAAGCCGTGCTTTTGCTCGAGGTCGCGCGCGACCTTGAAGGAAGAGAAGTCGATCGCCCGCTGCAGGCGCTCGGCCGGCGGCGACAGGCCCAGAAACCGCGCGACGGTCGCGAAGGTGGCGGTCGGCTGCTGTTCCATGTCCTCGTAGCGCAGGACGAGAAGCTGCGGATGGCGATGGCGGGTCCAGCTCGTCACATGGTCGGACCAGGACGATTGCAGGGTATAGGCGGCCTGGGGCGTATTGCCCGTCGCCGCGGCCTTGTTGGCCAGGCGTTCGATCATGCCGTCGAGGGTGAGGCCATAGTGATGCGCGCCCGAGATGGCGACGTCGCGCGGGTCGCGCAGGACGTAGAGGGCGCCGGCGGTTACAGCCTCGTTGATCAGCGGCTTGCCGTGATGCTCGCCCAGCAGCGAATGGGTCTTCACGAAGACCGACTGCTTGGCCGTGGCGGCCATCAGGGCCTGGGCCTTGGGCCGCAGGGCCGCGATCTGCGCTGTCGGCATGCCCTGGGTGGCGCGCCCGGCCGCGCGATCGAAGAAGATGCGGGCATCGTCGGCGAAACAGAATTTGCGCAATTCGTCGGGCGGCAACGGCGCCGGCGGATTGGCCAGCAGGTGGTGAAGGAAACTGCGCAGCCAGGTGTTGCCCGACTTGGGGTAGGAGGCCAGCCAGATCAGTGCGCCCAAGTTGCCGGTCCTCGCATTCCGCCCTTGCCAGGCCGCAAGCTAGGGCCGGGGCGCACCGATTTCAACGCTGCCGCAACGGCAGGTCCGGGAGCGGCCCATCGTCGGCCAGGGTCATGACCTGCTCGATGAACCGGTCGGCGTCGGCGACGGCGCCGTGGGCCAGCAGCATGCGCGCCTTGGCGACCATGGCCGCCTCGTCCAGCGGCGCTTCCGGATCGCCATAGGCGTCGCGCCGGTCGGCCTCGATGATCGTGCCGTCGCCCAGCCGCACCTTGACCGCGCTGCCCCAGGCTTGCGGATAGGCGCTGGCATAAGGGTCGGCGGCAGCGATCGCCACCCGCGCGCGCAGGGCGCCGTGGCGCGCCCGCGCCGGGGCCTCGAAACTGGCGAAATCGACCCGGCCGTCGCCCAGCGCCGCCGCCACGCAGTGCTGCAGCGAGAACTTGGCCTCGTAGGGCGAGGTCGGCACCGGCCGGTCGCAGACATCGATGGCGGCGCCATAGGTCGCGACCTCCACCCGCTCGATCACAGTGCCGTCGAGGCGTGGGCTGAGTTCGAGGGCGGCGTCGATCGCCGGATGGGTGTGCCGGCAACTGGGCCAGGGCTTGATCGAGGTCAAGGTCAGGGCCCAGGGCGCATCCGGCTGTGCCAGGACCTCGTCGGGCCGGGCATCGGGGCAGGCGGCACGGAAGAAGCCCTTGTCGCCTTCCAGGATCTGCGGCGGGCCCGAGAAGCCGCGGGCCGCGAGATCGGCGGCCAGAACCCCGGCGCTGGCGGCGTGGCCCGCGTGCAGGTGCTTGGTCATGGCGCCGGTTTCCATGAATTGCCACAGGCCGCTGGACTGGCTGCCGGCATTGCCCAGGGCATCCACCGTGGCGGCAGGGCCCAGCGCGTTGAGCCGGGCCGCCGCCATGGCCGAGCCATAGGGCCCGCAGGTCGCGGTGTTGTGCCAGATCCGGTAATGGGCCGTGCCCACGGCGCTGCCCACCCGGCAACACGCCTCGAAACCCCACAGCACGGCATCGAGGAAATCGTGCCCGCTAAGGCCCGCCCGCGCCGCCACGGCATGGGCCGCCGGCACCACCACGCAGCCGGGATGCACGACCGAGGCGCGGTGCAGATCGTCGACTTCCAGGATATGGGTCAGCGCGCCCACCAGAAAGGCCCGGCCGGCGGCATCGCGCGCCTCCGCGCCCGCCCAGTCCAGCAGGATCCGGCCGGGCGGGCTGTTGCGGCCGGCCAGGGCATTGGCCAGGGCATCGAGCACGAACAGGGCGGCGGCACGGCGGTCGCTCGCGGCGATCGGCTTGGCGCGGATCAGGGCGTCAAGCCCCTGGGTCAGGGAAGGGGGTCGGTTGCTCATCGGCATCGGGAGATTGCGTGGCCGTCACGATGGCCCCGGGAGGCAGCCTGTGGCAAACAGGAAGTGACAGCGATTCGAGCGATTGATGCGATACGAGGCTACGCCCCGGCGGCGGTTGCGCCGCCCCTTCCTGTTCCTGCTTCTGGCTGGCCTAGCGGCCTGCGCGGCGCAACCGGTGCGCCCGGGCGGCGCCACCGGCACCGGCGACGTTCGTGGCGTGATGGTGGTGCCGCCGGCACCCTCGGCCGATGCCGAATTCGACACCTGGCTGGAGACCTTCAAGACCGAGGCGGTGGCGGAGGGGATCTCCCGGCGCACCGTCGACCGCGCCTTTGCGGGCGTCACCCCCAACGACCGGGTGGTCGAACTCGATCGCAAGCAGCCCGAAGGCCGCATCACCTTTGCCCGCTATTTCGAAAACACGGTCTCGGACGTCCGGATCAGGAAGGGCCGGGCCCTGCTGGCCGAACATCGGGCCATCCTGGACCGGGTCGCGGTCGCCTACGGGGTGCCGGCCAAGGTCGTGGTCGCCCTGTGGGGCGTCGAGACCAGTTTCGGCGCCAATACCGGCGGGTTCTCGGTCGTCCGCTCGCTCGCGACCCTGGCTTACGAAGGGCGCCGGGCCACGTTCTTCCGCGGCGAATTGAAGGATGCCCTGCGCATCATGGAGGCCGAGGGCTTCGGTCCTGAGAAGATGATCGGCTCGTGGGCCGGCGCCATGGGCCAGTGCCAGTTCATGCCGTCCAGCTATCTGAAATGGGCAGTGGATTTCGATCGCGACGGCCACCGCGACATCTGGGCGACCAAGGCCGATGTCTTCGGCTCGGCCGCCAACTACCTGAAGCAGAACGGCTGGATCGCCGGCGACGGCTGGGGCCGCCCAGTGCGGCCGCCGCGCCTGGCCAAGGAACTGATCGGGCTGGAGGTCAAGAAGACCCTGGCCGAATGGCAGGCCCTGGGCGTGCGCCAGCCCGACGGCAGCGACCTGCCGGTCGCCGAGATGACCGCCTCGCTGATCAATCCCGGCGAGGAGGGGCGCTACTGGCTGGTCTACAACAATTTCCGCACCATCATGCACTGGAACCGCTCGACCTATTTCGCCTTGTCGGTGCTGCAGCTCGCCGATGCAATCGGCCAGTGATCGGGTCAGCGTTGATCGATAAGATGTTGAGGTTAGGCTTTCCCCAGGCGCAAAATACGGTAGGTATTTGCCCCTTCCTGGCCACCGATTCGCGAGCCGGAGCGCCCTGGTGACCTCCCGATCCCCGATGCTGCCCTTTCGTTCCACCGGCGTGGTCCTGGCCCTGGCGGCGGCCCTGCTGGGCGCCTGCACCAGCGGCAGCCCCGAGTCCAGCCAGACTACGCGCCCCGGCGTGGTCCAGGCGACCTTGCGGCCCTATCAGATCAACGGCGTCTGGTACTATCCCAAGATCGACAACGCCTATGACGAGACGGGCATCGCCTCCTGGTACGGCGAGCCGTTCCATGGCCGCAAGACCGCGATCGGCGAAATCTACGACATGAACGAGATGACGGCGGCGCACAAAACCCTGCATCTGCCGGCCAATGTCCGCGTCACCAACCTCGAAAACGGCCGTTCGGTCGTCCTGCGCGTCAACGATCGCGGCCCCTTCGTGAACGAGCGCATCATCGACGTCTCGCGCCGCGGGGCCCAGTTGCTGGGCTTCCAGAATCAGGGCACGGCGCGGGTGCGGGTCCAGGTGGTGGGCGACGGCGGCGAACCCGCCGGCACCACCGTGCCGCGTCCCACGACGACCCCGGAAGAACGGACCGCCGGTGCCGCCGCGCCGGTCGGCACGGTGACCGCCGCCCCGCTGCCGCCACCCGGGCGTCCGGCCGCACCGGCGCCGGCCCCCGCGGCCCCGCGGCCGGCCCCGGCGCCGACGCTGGTGCCCAGCACCGCCCCGGCGGCCCCGCCGCCGGCCGTCGTCACCCAGGTGCCGGTGCGGGCGACCAACATCTACGTCCAGGCCGGCGCCTTCCTGCAATTGAACAATGCCCAGATGCTGCGGGACAAGCTGGCGCGCTATGGCCGCTCGTTCGTGGCCACGGCCAAGATCGACAACCAGACTTTCTATCGGGTTCGGGTCGGCCCGCTCAAGGACGTGAACGAGGCCGACATCGTGCTCGATCAAATCATCGCGTCCGGCCAGACCGGCGCCAGGATCATCGTCGACTGACGGGCCTTGTCCGGCTATGACACAGGTGGGCAAGGGACTGTCGATTGCGACGTATCAAGAGGGATACCGGAACCATGCCGCGTAATTTCACCGGCCTGCTGGCTGCCTTGGGCACGGTCTTCGGCCTGTGCCTCACCCCCCTGGGGCTTGCCCGGGCCGAGGCGCTCGAGACGCCTGCCCGCCAGGCGGTCCTGATCGACCTGTCGACCCATACGGTCTTGTTCGAGAAGGCGGCGGACGAGCGCATGACGCCGTCGTCCATGAGCAAGCTGATGACCGTCTACCTGCTGTTCGACAAGCTCGCCAAGGGCGGCGTCAAGATGACCGACACCTTCACGGTCAGCGAGAAAGCCTGGCGCATGACAGGCTCGAAGATGTTCGTCCACGTCGGCGACAAGGTCAGCGTCGAGGATCTGCTGCGCGGCATCATCATCCAGTCGGGCAACGATGCCTGCGTCGTCGTCGCCGAGGGCATGGCCTCGACCGAGGACGCCTTCGCCGCCCAGATGACGGCCAGGGCCAAGGAACTGGGCCTCAAGGGCAGCAACTTCAAGGATGCCAGCGGCTGGCCCAATCCCGATCACTACATGACGGCGCGCGATCTCTCGGTCCTGGCGCAGCGCCTGATCGAGGATTTCCCGCAGTACTACCCGATGTTCGCCGAGTTGAAGTTCAAGTACGGCAATATCGAGCAGGGCAACCGCAACCCGTTGCTGGGCGCCGTGCCGGGCGCCGACGGCCTGAAGACCGGCCACACGGAAGACGGCGGCTATGGCCTGGTCGGTTCGGCCGTGCGCGACGGGCGCCGGCTGATCCTGGTGGTCAACGGCCTGACCAGCATGAAGGAGCGGTCGCAGGAATCGTCGCGGATCATGGAATGGGGCTTCCGCGAGTTCCAGACCTACACCATGGCCAAGAAGGGCGACACCCTGGCCGAGGCCAAGGTCTGGCAGGGCGACGAGGAGGCGGTGCCGCTGACCGTGGCCGAAGATGCCCGCGTCACCCTGCGCCGGGTCGCCCGCGCCGAGATGAAGGTGAAGGTGGTCTATGACGGGCCGGTGCCGGCGCCGATCAAGGCGGGCGATGTCATTGCCAGCCTGGAGATCACGGCCCCCGACATGGTGACGATCAACCTGCCGCTGGTCGCAGCCCGCGATGTCGAGCGCCAGGGTGTCGTCGGCCGCATCTTCTCCTCGCTGCGCTACCTCGTCTCGGGCGACGCGAGCTGAGCACGGTGGCCGAGCCGGGCGCTGTGGCCAGGGGCCGCTTCATCACGCTGGAAGGCGGCGAGGGGGCCGGCAAGTCGACCCAGGCCGCACGCCTCGCGGCCGCGCTCGATGCCCGCGGCATCGAGGTGCTGCTGACGAGGGAGCCGGGCGGCACGCCGGGGGCCGAGGCGGTGCGCGGCCTGCTGGTCGAGGGGGCAGCCGATCGCTGGGTACCGCTGGCGGAAACCCTGCTGCACATGGCCGCCCGGGCCGAGCATGTAACCAGGCGCGTGTTGCCGGCGCTAGCGGCCGGCTCGTGGGTGATCTGCGACCGGTTCGTCGATTCGACGATCGCCTACCAGGGCGTCGTCCAGGGCCTGGGCGTCGCCGCGGTGCGCAGCCTGCACCGGGCCGCCTTCGGCAGCCTGATGCCCGACCTGACCCTGGTGATCGATGTCGATCCCGCCGTGGGCCTGGGCCGGGCCCAGGCCCGCAGCGGCGATGCCGGCGCCCGCTACGAGCGGATGGGGCAGGCCTTCCACACCCGCCTGCGGGCCGCCTTCCTCGACCTGGCGCGGGCCGAGCCGGCGCGCATGGTGGTGATCGACGGCGGCCAGGCGCCGGACGCGGTCGCCGCCGATCTGCTGGCGGCGATCGACGGGCGCGGCCATGGCCAAGGCTGACAGCGCCGAGACCGCAACCGTCCCGCATCCGCGCGCCGCCTCCGTCCTGATCGGTCACGAGGACGCGGAACGCACGCTGCTGGACGCCGTCGCCGGCGGCAAGTTGCATCATGCCTGGCTGATCACCGGGCCGCGCGGCATCGGCAAGGCGACGCTTGCCTATCGCTTCGCCCGGTTCCTGTTCGCCCACGGCATGGCAGACGGCGGCGCCGACATGTTCGGCAACAGGCCGACCAGCCTGGCCGTCGATCCGGGCGATCCCCTGTTTCGCCGCATCGCCGCCGGCAGCCACCCCGACCTGGTTACCCTGGAACGCGAGGAGAACCCGCGCACCAAGGTGCTGCGCGACGAGATCGTGATCGACCAGGTGCGTGAACTGGCCGGCTTCTTCGCCATGACCCCGGCCGAGGGCGGCTACCGCGTCGCGGTGATCGATGCCATGGACGAGTTGAACCGCAATGCCGCCAATGCCCTGCTGAAGCTGCTGGAGGAGCCGCCGGCGCGCAGCGTGCTGATCCTGGTCGCCCATGCGCCGGGCCGGCTGCTGCCCACCATCCGCTCGCGCTGCCGGCGCCTCAGCCTGCGGCCGCTGCCGCCGCCCGCGGTAGAGACCATCCTGAACCGCCTGTGGGACGGCATCAGCCCGGAGGACAGCGCCGGCCTGACCAGGCTGGCCGACGGCAGCCCGGGCCGGGCCCTGGCCCTGGCCGCGGCGGGCGGCCTTGGCCACTACCGGGCCGTGGCCGACCTGATCGCGCCGCTGGGCCAGCGCAAGGCGATCGACATCAAGGCGGTCCATGCCATGGCCGACAAGTTCGCCGGGCGCGAAGGCGGCGACCTGTTCCGCCTGACCTTCGAACTGATCGGCCTGTGGCTGACACGGATGGTGCGCCTGGCCGCCACCGGCGAGATCGACGAAGCGATGCGCGGCGAGGGGGGCACCATGCAGGCGGTCGCGGGGCAGCGCGGCTTGAACGCTGGGGCGAGGTATGGGAGAAGATCAACGCCTTGGCCGGACGGGCCGAGGCGGTCAATCTCGACCGCAAGGAAGTCCTCGTCGCCGCCATGGGCCTCATCGAGCGGACGGCGCGGCAGGGTGCCGCCTGACGGGGTGGCTCTTGGAGTGCTGAATGTCGGGCGCGCAGAAGTTCTATATCACGACCGCGATTTCCTACCCCAATGGCGTGCCGCACATCGGCCACGCCTATGAGGCGATCGCCACAGATACGCTTGCCCGGTTTCAGCGCCTGGACGGCCGCGAGGTCTATTTCCTGACCGGCACCGACGAACACGGCCAGAAGATGCTGCAGACGGCGCGCCGCGAGGGCCTGACCGCCCAGGCCCTGGCCGACCGCAATTCCGCGCGCTTCCGCGAGATGGTCGGCGTGCTGGGCTGTTCCAACGACGATTTCATCCGCACCAGCGAGCCGCGCCACCATGCCTCGACCAAGGAACTGTGGCGTCGCATGGTCGAGTCCGGCGACATCTACAAGGACAGCTACGCCGGCTGGTATTCGGTGCGCGACGAAGCCTATTACCAGGAGGGCGAGACCGAGCTGCGCCCCGACGGCGTGCGCTACGGGCCCCAGAACACGCCGGTCGAATGGGTCGAGGAGGAGAGCTATTTCTTCCGCCTCTCGGCCTATCAGGAGCGGTTGCTGGCCCATTACGAGGCCAATCCCGACTTCATCGGCCCCGACGAGCGGCGCAACGAGGTGGTGAGCTTCGTCAAGCGCGGCCTCAAGGACCTGTCGATGTCCCGGACCACCTTCGACTGGGGCATCCCGGTGCCGGCGGGGGCAGGGCACGTCATGTATGTCTGGGTCGACGCCCTGACCAACTACATCACCGGCGTGGGCTTCCCCGACGAGACCTCGCCCCTGTGGGGCTTCTGGCCGGCCGACCTGCACATCATCGGCAAGGACATCACGCGGTTCCACACCGTCTACTGGCCGGCGTTCCTGATGTCGGCCGGGATCCCGACCCCCAAGCGCGTCTTCGCCCATGGTTTCCTGTTCAACAGGGGCGAGAAGATGTCGAAATCGGTCGGCAATGTGATCGATCCGTTCTCGCTGGTCGAAACTTACGGCCTTGACCAGGTGCGTTACTTCTTCCTGCGCGAGGTGCCCTTCGGCCAGGACGGCAACTACAGCCACGAGGCGATCGTCGCCCGCGTCAATGCCGACCTGGCCAACGACTTGGGGAATCTGGCCCAGCGCTCGCTCTCCATGATCGCCAAGAACCTGGAGGCCAAGGTGCCGGTGCTGGGCGCGCTGGCACCCCAGGACGAGGCGATCCTGGCCCAGGCCGACGGCCTCTACGAGGTTGCCCGCGCGGCCATGAACCGGCAGGAGATCCATGTCGCGCTGGGCGCGATCTGGACCTGCGTCGGCGACGCCAACCGCTATTTCGCGGGCGAGGCGCCCTGGGCCCTCAAGAAAACCGATCCGGCCCGGATGGAAACCGTGCTCTACGTGACGGCCGAGGTCATCCGCCAGATCGCCATCCTGGCCCAGCCGGTCATGCCGGCAAGCTGCAACCGCCTGCTGGACCAGTTGGCCGTCGCGGCCGATGCGCGAAGCTTCGCCGCCCTGGGGCCTGCCGGCCGCCTGGTGCCCGGCACGCCGCTGCCGGCACCTCAGGGCGTGTTCCCGCGTTATGTGGAAGAGACCGCAGCGTAAAGGCTTATCCCCATGCTGATCGACAGCCATTGCCACCTGGATTTCCCCAACTTCGCCGATGACATCGACGCGGTGATGGAACGGGCGCGCGCGGCCGGGGTGGGGGCGATGCTGACCATCGGCACGACGCTGGCCAAGGCGCCGCAGGTGATCGGGGTGGCCGAACGCTTCCCCAATGTCTGGTGTTCGGTCGGCATCCACCCGCACGAGGCGGCGGCCGAGGCCGACGTCCAGGCCCAGACCCTGATCGAGATGAGCCGCCATCCCAAGGTGATCGCCATCGGCGAGACCGGCCTCGACTATTTCTATGAGCACGCGCCGCGGGCGGCCCAGGAAGTGAACTTCCGCGCCCATATCCAGGCGGCGCGCGTGACCGGCCTGCCTATCATCATCCACACCCGCGACGCCGACGAGGATACCGAGAAGATCCTGGTCGAGGAGATGGGAAAGGGCGCTTTCCCCGGGCTGATCCATTGCTTCACCTCCGGCCCCAAGCTGGCGCGGACCGTGCTCGACCTAGGACTCAGCATTTCCTTCTCGGGCATCATCACCTTCAAGACCGCCGCGCAACTGCGCGAGATCGCGGCGACGGTGCCGGACGACCGCATCCTGGTCGAGACCGACTCGCCCTATCTCGCCCCCATTCCCCACCGCGGCCGGCGCAACGAGCCGGCCTTCGTGGCCGACACGGCGCGGGTGGTGGCGGAGGTGCGCGGTGTCGGCCCGGCCGTGCTGGCGCAGCAGACCACCGAGAATTTTCGCCGCCTGTTCACCAAGGCGGATTTCTCCGCCCTGGCGGCCTGAGCAGGGCCATGAAAGTCACCATCCTGGGCTGCGGCACATCGGGCGGGGTGCCCTCGATCGTCGGCAATTGGGGTGTGTGCGATCCCACCAACCCCAAGAACCGTCGCCGTCGCGTCTCGATCCTGGTGGAACAGGCTGGTGCCAGCATCCTGGTCGATGCTTCGCCCGACATGCGCGAACAGTGCATCGCCGCCGGGATCAAGCGCCTGGACGGTGTGCTGATCACCCATGACCATGCCGATCACTGCCACGGCATCGACGATCTGCGCGGCATCGCCGGCGCCATGCGCCAGCGGGTGCCGCTCTTTGCCGATCCGCGCAGCCTGCGCACCCTGACCACCCGTTTCGCCTATATCTTCGCCGGGCGCGGCGGCTATCCCGCGGTCTGCGACGGCCACGAGATTACCGGGCCGTTCAAGGTCGCCGGGATCGATGTCATTCCCTTCGCCCAGGTCCACGGCGAAATCGAGTCCTTAGGATTCCGCTTCGGCGATTTCGCCTATTCGACCGACGTCAATGCCCTCTCGGAAGAGGCCTTCGCGGTCCTGGCCGGGGTGAAGGTGTGGATCGTCGACGCCCTGCGCTACGATCCCCATCCCACCCACACCCATCTGGCGCAGACCTTGCGCTGGATCGAGCGGGTGAAACCGGTCCGCGCCGTGCTCACCCACATGACCTGGGACATGGATTATGCCCGTCTTTCAGCCGAACTGCCCCGGGGGTAGAACCGGCTTTCGACGGCATGGAACTGACCTGGCCCGCGGGCGGGCCGGTTGTGGATAGCCGGGATAATGTCGTTCGCATGCCGCTTTCCGCGCCCGCGGAGAATTAGAAATTTATGTTAAATATTAGTGTCTTGAATGAGTTTTCTAATTCTTCTTATGAGAATTAGACGCATCACTGTCATCTGTGGATGAAACGATATCCGCCGCGCGCTCGGCCATGCGGCGGAACCGGTCCAGGACCGCGTCCACGGTCTCGGCGTCGACGCCCTGCTCACCCAGGGCGCGGCCCGCCAGTTGCAGGCTGGCCTCGATCGTTTCAGGCACCACATCGGTTGCCCCGGCCCGGCGCAATTCCCGGGCGACCGCCAGATCATGGGCGCGGGCAATCACCGGCAGGTCGGGCACCAGGCTCCTGACCGCCTGCAGCGATGCCCGGGCGGCCGCGACATCGTCCAGGGCGATGACGACGAGGCTGGCGTTGCCGATCCCGATCGAGCGCAGCACGGCGGGCTGGCGGCTGTCGCCGTAATAGACCTCGTAACCCTGCGCGCGCGCGCCGGCCACCGCCTGGGCCGAGAGGTCGAGGGCGACATAGGCGATCTCATGATCCGCCAGGATCTGCGCCACGGTGCGGCCGACCCGGCCGAAGCCGGCGATGACAACCGAGGGGGACACCTGGTCCTCGCCCGGGGTAGCAGGGCGTCGTCCCGGGTCACCGCCTCGATCCGATCGGCCAGGCGCGCGCCCAAGGCGATGACCAGCGGCGTCGATGCCAGGCTGAGGGCGGCGACGATCGAGATCAGCGAGGCGGTGGAATCGTCCATCACCCCCAGCCCGCGCGAGACATTGGCGACCACGAAGGTGAATTCGCCCGCCTGGGCCAGCAGGAAGCCGGTACGCACCGCCTGGGCCAGGGTCAGCCCGAACAGCCGCGCCAGGCCGCCGGCGAGCAGGGCCTTGGCGGCGATCAGCGCGGCGGTCAGGCCAAGGACCAGGAGCGGGCTGTCCAGCACCGGTGCCAGGTCGATGACCATGCCGACCGCGATGAAGAACAGGCCCAGCAACAGGCCGCGAAACGGTGCCAGGTCCGCATCGACCTGATGGCGGAACGGCGTGTCGGCCAGGGCGAGGCCGGCCAGAAAGGCACCCAGGGCCATCGACATGCCGGCAACCTGGGCCAGCAGGCCCAGGCTGAGCACGACGAGCAGGCACAGGCCGGTGAACAGTTCCGGGATATCGGTCGCAGCGACGACGCGGAACAACGGCCGCAGAGCGAGGCGGCCGCCGAACAGGATAGCGGCGATCGCCGCCGCACCGATCGCCAGGCCCCGCGCGGCATCGCCGACGTCCGCCAGGTCCTGCGGGGCATCGCCGGGACTGGCCATGGCCGTGATCAGCGACAAGAGCGGCACCACGGCGAGATCCTGAAACAGCAGCACGGCGATGGTGGCGCGCCCGAAGCGCGTCACCGTTTCGCGCCGGTCGACCAGCAGGCGCACCACCGTTGCCGTCGACGACAGGGCCAGGCCGCCGGCGACCGCGATGATCAGGCCGCTGCCGGGCCCGGCCAGCCCGGCCAGCGGCAAGGCAAGCAGGACCAGGGCGAACACCGTGAAGGTGGCGGCAACCTGTGCAGCACCCAGGCCGAAAATGAAGCGCCGCATGGCGGTCAGCCGGCTCAGGGGAAGGTCCAGGCCGATGGCAAACAGCAGGAAGACGATGCCTAAGTCGCTGAGCGCGGTGATGACCGGCCCCTTGGGGACCAGGGCGAAGCCGGCCGGGCCAATCACCAGGCCGGTGACCACGTAGGCGAGCAGGGGGGGCACGCGCAGGCGGTTGAGCGCCGTCGCCGCCAACAGCGCCGCGGCCAGCAGGATCAGGATGTATTCAAGGCCGTGGCCGCCGGAACCCATGATTCGCCCTATGTCTTCGAGGCCACTGTGCCAAATCGCGCGGGCTGTGACCAAGGTGGCGGGAACGGGACCACGACGGCCGTGTTTTGGTGTCTATGGTTGCGGTGTCGATTCTCATGTCCCGCCCCGATCGCCGAAAGCACGCCGGAACATCATGCGCCTGATCACGACCCTGCTTTCCCTGACCCTGGCGCTTGCGGCCTTGCTGGCGCCGGCGATCTGGAACGGCTTTCCCATCACGTTCCATGACACCGGCGGCTATTTCGCCAGGCTCTATGAGGATGCGCCGGGCGATGGCCGGGCGACGCCTTACGGCGTGTTCATCGAGGGCTTGCACCTGGGCCTCCAGTTCTGGCCGGCGATCGTCGTGCAGGGCTTGATCGTGATCGTCCTGATCCGCGAGCTGGGCCGGAGCACCCTGGCCCTGGAGGGCCCGCGACTGGCGTTCTTTACCGGGGCGACCACCGTCCTGCTGGCGCTGGCCACCGGTATTTCCTGGTATTCGGCCCAGCTCCTCCCCGACATCCTGGCGCCTTGCGCGGTCTTGGCGGCGTTCCTGCTGATCGACGGCCGGCACGAGCGGGGCCTGTGGGGCCAGGCGGGACTTGTCGCGATGGTCGCCCTGGGGGCGGCGACCCATACCGGCACGGTGGCCCTACTGCTGGGCCTGCTGCTGGCCTCGGTCCTGGCCGTGCTGGCCGCCCGGCTGTTCAAGGGCGGGGCGGCCTGGCGGCTGGGCGCCGGCCGGCGGCTGGGCCTTATCGGCGCCGGCCTGGTGATCGGCGCCCTGTCGGTGCCGGTCAGCAATTATGCGCTCTACGGCCAGTTCCGCTTCACCCCGGGCGGCGACGTCTTCCTGTTCGGCCGCCTGGTGCAGGACGGCATCGCCAGCCGTTACCTGAAGGATCACTGCCCCGATCCCACCATCAAACTGTGCGATCACCAGGCCGAACTCTATGAAGAAGACGGCACCCTGCGCTCCAACGATTCCTTCCTGTGGTGGCAGGGCAGCCCGCTCTACAAGATCGGCGGCTGGGAAAGTGCCGGGCCTGAGCTGTCGCGCATCACCTGGGAGAGCGTGCGCGACTATCCGCTGATGCACCTGCAAGCGGCCTGGACCAGCTTTACCCAGCAACTGGGCGAGATTTCCAGCGGCGACGGCCTCAATGACGAGCATTGGCATACCCGCTGGATGTTCGACCAGTACCATCCCGAAGACCTCGATGCCTTCGCCCATGCCCGCCAGCGCGGCGGCAAGATCCCGTTTGCCGAATTCGACCAGATTCACATCCCCGTGGGCTTTGCCTCGATGGCCCTGTTGCCCCTGATCGCCGTGTTCTTCTGGTACCGGGGCGAGGGGCGGACGGCACGGCTGGCGGCCTTCGTGCTGGTCGCCCTGATCGGCAATGCCGCCATCTGCGGCATCCTGTCGAACCCCCACGACCGCTATCAGAGCCGGCTGATGTGGCTGGCCACCCTGACCTGCGCCGTGGCGGCAACGCGCCTGGCCATGGCGCGCCGCATCACCCTCGATCACCAGCAGGCCAATTCCTACTGGCCGGTCGGCAGGTAGAGGGGTGAGGCGAGAGCAGTTCATTGTCAATGCCGCCGCCGTGGCGGGCCATCGGAAGGTGCAAAGAGGGCAAAATGCCCCTACGGTGGGTCACAGGAGAGTGGCCATGGCGGATGACCCCTTCAATCTCATGCTCGAACATCTGAAAGTCATTCGGACTGACGTTGGAGCGCTGCGGGAAGACGTCAGGGAACTCAAGCAGCGTGTCACCGGTGTCGAAACCGGCCTGAATGCTGTCCGGCGCGATCTTGTCGCTTTGGCCGAGGCTGATGCGCGATTGCAGGTGACGATCGATCGCCAAGCTGATCGGCTCGACCGGATCGAACGCCGGCTCGACCTGCGTGAGGTGGAGGCCTGAGGGGGCTCGCGTGCTCAGTGGAAATTCCGTCCCTTGGGCATGACTTCGCCGTAAGCATAGCCGTGCTTGACGCCGTCGGCGCGGGCAAGGGTCTCGACCTCGCTGCCGGCCTCGGACAGATGGTCCAGCAGGCCGGTCAGGTCCTCGATCTTGTCGGCGATGACGTGGATGACGTTCGATTCCGACTGGACCTTGCCGGTCACGGCGACCAGCCGGGCGCCCAGCACCAGCGGGCGGAATTTCTCGAAGGTCCTGGGCCAGACCACGATGTTGGCGATGGCGGTTTCATCCTCCAGGGTCATGAAGATGACGCCGCTGGCGGTGCCCGGCCGCTGGCGCACCAGGACCAGGCCGGCCACCGTCACCAGGCGGCCGTCGGGCGTAGTCCCCAGCCGCTCGTTGGCAATGGTCCGCCGCTGCCTCAGGATCTCGCGCAGGAACGAGACCGGATGGGCCTTCAGCGACAGGTGCAGGTGGCGATAATCCTCGACCACCTGTTCGCCCGGCGGCATGGCGGGCAGGAAGGCATCGGGTTCCACCGCCTTGTCCGCCGCGGCGAACAGGGGCAGGTCGTCCTTGTCGCCCGCCCGGCGCAGGCCGCGCACCGCCCACAGCGCATCGCGCCGGTCGAGCCCCATGGAGCGGAAGGCATCGGCCAGGGCCAGGCGCTCCAGCACTGCTGGCGCCAGCTTGGTGCGCAGCCACAGGTCACGCACGCTGTCGAAGCCGGCACCGCGCACCTCTTCGATCTTCTTGGCCGCGTCCTCGGGAAAGCCGGAAACCTGGCGGAAACCCAGGCGGACCGCGTGGGTGGCCCTGACCTCGCCCGCCATGCCCTGGTGGCGCGGGTGCAGGCTGGCCGCCGCGGGCATGCCGGATTCCAGCCTGTTGTCCCAGCAGGAGTCATTGACATCGACGGCCAGGAATTCGACGCCATGCTCCTGGGCATCGCGGACAAGCTGGGCCGGGGCATAGAAGCCCATGGGCTGGCTGTTCAGCATGGCCGCCGCGAAGACATCCGGGTAGCGGCACTTGATCCAGGCCGAGATGTAGACGAGCAGGGCGAAGCTGGCGGCATGGGATTCCGGGAAGCCGTAATCGCCGAAGCCTTCGATCTGCGAGAAGCAGCGCTCGGCGAACGCCTTGTCGTAACCGCGCGCCGCCATGCCGTTGACCAGCTTGTCCTTGAACTCGTGGATCGTGCCGACCCGGCGGAAGGTCGCCATGGCCCGGCGCAGCCTGTCGGCCTCGCCAGGGGTGAATTTCGCCGCAACGATGGCGATGCGCATCGCCTGCTCCTGGAACAGGGGCACGCCGCAGGTCTTGTCGAGCACCTTCTTCAATTCGTCTGGATCGCCGAATTCCGGCGACGGCGAAGGGTAATCGACCTTCTCGATGCCCTGCCGGCGGCGCAGATAGGGATGCACCATGTCGCCCTGGATCGGGCCGGGACGGACGATCGCCACCTCGATCACCAGGTCGTAGAATTTCCGGGGTTGCAGGCGCGGCAGCATGGTCATCTGGGCCCGGCTTTCGACCTGGAAGACGCCCAGCGAATCCGCCCGCGAGAGCATGTCGTAGATCGCCGGCTCCTCGCTGGGGATCTTGCTCATGTCGACACCGGGGAAGCCGTAATGCTCGACCATCAGGTGAAGCGCCCGGCGGATGCAGGAGAGCATCCCTAAGGCCAGGACATCGATCTTGAGGATGCCCAGGGCATCGAGATCATCCTTGTCCCATTCGACCACGGTGCGGTCCGCCATCGCCGCATTCTCGATCGGGACGAGTTCATCCAAGCGGCCGCGGGTGATGACGAAGCCCCCCACATGCTGGGACAGGTGGCGGGGAAAGCCGATCAGTTCCTGGGCCAGGTTCAGAACCTGGACGATACGCGGATCGTCGGGGTCGAGGCCGATCTGCCGCGCCTCCTCGGGCGTCACGGGCCTTGGGCTCCAGCCCCACAGCATGCCCGACATGCGCCCGATCATATCCTCCGACAGGCCGAAAACCTTGCCCACCTCGCGGATCGCGCTGCGCCCGCGGTAGGAGATGACCGTGGCGGCGAGGCCCGAGCGTTCGCGGCCGAAACGCTCGTAGATGTACTGGATGACCTCTTCCCGGCGTTCATGCTCGAAATCGACGTCGATATCGGGCGGCTCCTTGCGCTCCTCGCTGACGAAACGCTCGAACAGCAGGTCGACCTTCGTGGGGTCGACCTCGGTCACGCCCAGGCAATAGCAGACGACCGAATTTGCCGCCGAACCCCGGCCCTGGACCAGGATATCTATACTGCGCGCATAGCGAACAATGTCATGCACGGTCAGGAAATATGGGGCGTATTTCAACTGATCTATGAGCTGCAGCTCGTGATCCAGGGCGTTCTGCACATCCGGCGGAACACCGCCTGGATAGCGCCATCTCGCGCCGGCCGTGGCGAAGGCGACCAATGCCTCCTGCGGCGTCTCGTAGCCTTCCCGGACTTCATCCGGGTATTCGTAGCGCAACTGGTCCAGCGAGAAGTTGCAGCCTTCCAGGAAACGGATGCTTTCCGCAATCGCCTGCGGCGCAGCCTTGAACAGGCGGGCCATTTCGCGGGGCGGCTTCAGGTGGCGCTCGGCATTGGCGTGGAGCAGGCGGCCGGCGGCCTCCAACGTGGTGTGCTCGCGGATGCAGGTCATGACATCGGCCAGGGGCCGGCGTTCCGGCGCGTGATAGAGCACGTCGCCCAGGGCGAGCAGCGGGGTTCCAGTCCGGGCCGCAAGTTCCCGCAGGCGGGCGAGGCGGCGGGCATCGTCGCCGCGATAGAGCATGCTGGCACCCAGCCAGATCCGGCCGCGAAAGGTGGCCAATATCCCCTCTATATCGTCATCCCGGCGAAGGCCGGGATCCATTGCGACATCTCGTGCTGCCCAACGATGGATCCCGGCCTTCGCCGGGATGACGGATGTGAGCAGAATCAGGTTCAGGCCTTCCCCATGGTCCCGCAGGTCGTCCAGGGTCAGGTGGCATTCGCCCTTGGGTGCGCGGCGCTTGCCCAGCGTCAGCAGGCGGGTGAGGCGGCCCCAGGCGGCGCGGTCGCGGGGATAGGCCAGGATCTCAGGCGTGCCGTCGGTGAAGACCAGGCGGGCACCTGGCACGAGGCGGATGCCGGCCTGCCTGGCCATGACATGGGCGCGGACCACGCCGGCGACCGAATTGCGGTCGGCCACGCCGATGGCCGCCAAGCCCAGGGCATGGGCTTGGCTGACCATCTCCTCGGCCATGCTGGCACCGCGCAGGAAGGAATAGCTGGTGGTCGCCGCCAGTTCGGCGAAGGCAAGCGGCGGCGGGGCTTGGGCCGCACTTTCCGCCTTCTGCATCTCCTCGAGCAGCGGCTTGATGTCGAAGATCTCGCCGGTCACGGGAAGAAACCGTGCAGATACCAGGCCGGCTGGCCCGGTTCGCGGTCGTAGAGGCCGGCGCGGAACAGCCACAGGCGCAGGCCCTCGGCCGTTTCCACCCGGAAATAGTCGCGCGTGGGCAGGTCCTGGCCGCCGGGCCGCCACCATTCCATGGCGATGCGCTCCGGCCCCTCGGCCCGCGCCACCTGGTAGGAAACACGGCGCCAGCGGAAGCTCGACGGCGGGCCATCCGGCACCACGGCCAGGGCCTCGATCGCCTCGGGCCGGTCGAGCAGGCGCAGGGGCCGGGGCGGGGCCAGGCTGTCCTGTTCAAGCGGGAAGGCCGGCCTTGGCGTGTTCTGGTCCAGGGCGGGGACGAGCGCCATCGCCCGTTCCGGTATATGGGTATCACGCGGTTCCAGGCGCTGAACCTGCGCCGGGCCCAGGCGGGCGGCCAGATGGTCGAGCAGGGCGGCGAATGCCGCCTTGTGATCACGGGCATCGAGCCCGGCCTGGCGCGGGGCGAGCGGGGCGGTTTCGAGCGCGGCGAGACGGATCAGGTCGAAGCCGAAGCCGGCATCCCAATCCTCGCCCGCGCCGGCCAGGCGATCGATGAAGAGGCGCTGCATGGCCTCGCCCCGGCGCAGCGGCAGGCTGGTGCCCACCACGATCCGGCGTACCGCGCCGTCGACGCGGAACAGGCTGGCCTCGAGCTTCCGGGCCCCCAGGCCTTCGGCCTCCAGCCCATGGCCCAGGCGGTCGCCCAGGGCGGCGATGACCTGCAAGACATGGGCCTCCAGGCTGATCGGCTCGGCGAAGCGCCGCTCGGCCATGTGCTCGGGCACCGGGCGGCGGGGTGAGATCGGCTCGTCCTGGCGGCCCAGGGCCTGGTCCAGGCGGCGGATCAGGCCTTCGCCGTAACGGGCGGCCAGTGGCGCCCGCGGCCGGGCCATGAGGTCGCCCACGGTCTTCAGGCCGGCGGTGGCCAGGGCCGCCACGGTTTCCGGTGCCAACCGCAGGGCAACCAGGGGCAGGGGCGCCAGAACGGCCGCTTCTTCCCCCGGCGCGACGATGGCCTGCCGGCCATGGCGCGCCATGGCCCAGGCGCAGCCCACGGTCGAGGCGATCGCTGCCCGCGCCCGGAAGCCCTGGGCCACCAGCCGGCGCAGCAGGCCGTCGCGCAGCGCCGCCTCGCCGCCGAAAAGATGGGCGCAGCCCGTGATGTCCAGCAGCAGGCCATCCGGCGCATCGAGCGCCACCAGGGGGGTGAAGCCTTCGCACCAGTCGGCCACCGCGGCCAGCAGGGCGGCATCGGCAGCCGGGTCGTGGGGCAGGATCGCCAGGCCCGGGTACATGGCCTGGGCATCGGCCAGGCCCAGGAAGGGGCGCAGCCCAAGGCGCGCGGCCGCGTCATTCATCGCGGCCACGCGGCGGGCGGCGCCCACCTGGGCGATCATGGCAAGCGGCTGGGCGTCAGCCGGCGCGGGCGACCGCCGGGCGATCCGGTCGGTCGAAAGCCGGCGCAGCCAGAGCGACAGATGCCGTCGCGAGGTCGAAGCGCTGGTCATGGCGGTCCCAGGCAATGGTCCAGCGGCCGGTCGGGCCGCGGCGGTTCTTGGTCAAGGTAAGGGTCAGGCGAGGGGGCCCAGGCCGCCGAAGT
Organism: Oleomonas cavernae; assembly: GCF_003590945.1. Lineage (NCBI taxonomy): Bacteria > Pseudomonadati > Pseudomonadota > Alphaproteobacteria > Acetobacterales > Acetobacteraceae > Oleomonas > Oleomonas cavernae. The sequence continues at coordinate 1,388,778 of NZ_QYUK01000011.1, forward strand.
CATCGGGCTGGCTCGGGGCCGGGGTAATGGTCCAGCGGGTGGCGGCGGCGCTGGGCAGAGGGGTCAGGCAATGGCGGATCAGGCAGGCGAGGCCGGCCCCCTCGCGGGCCGCCAGCGACAGCCGCCGGGTGGCGGTGAGGTCCGCCGCCTTGCCCTGGTCGGGCAGTTCCAGGATGACCGCGGCCACGGCAGGGCATTTCAGGGCTTCCTCGGCCGCCCACAGGGCCTCGGCCGGGGTCTTTGCCGGTACCAGCGTGAGGCGATCCAGGGCGACAGCCTCGAGCCCCGGGGCATAGGGGAAGCCGCCATGGTGCAGGGCCGCCGCCGTGGGGACCCACAGAACCTCGCCCGCACCTCGTGCCAGCAAGCCAAGGACAAGCCCGGTGACCGCGCCCAGCCCCCGCGTCTCGGCGCTGGCGAATTCATGCAGGGCCCCGGTCGCCAGCCCGCCCCCAGGGCCGCGTCGACCGCCGCGATCCCGAAGGAGCAGGGCGCCTCTTCCGGCGTCGGCAAAGCCTCCCGCCGCCCTTCGAGGCGGGCGATCGCCTGGCGGAGAATGCGCTGCTGTTCCATCGTTCCGTGGCCGGCCTGACGATAAATGTTCCTGATATGTTCTTATATTCGCGCCCTGTGGGGAAAGAGTCAAGTCAGCGTCGAGGCATGAAACAATACCACTTAATCCATTGATTTTCTTTGCAAGTCCCTTAAAGCAAAAAGCCCGGCACGAAGGCCGGGCTTTTCCTGTCGCCGCAGAGGGCTTCAGCGCTTCATCTGGCCGCCGATGATCTTCCAGTAGCTGACCGGGAACAGCCGCTCGATGAAGGAAGCCGCCTTGGCGTCGTTGCCGATCAGGATGCGGCCCTTGCGCCGCTCGACCGCCCGCACGATGGTCTCGCCCGCCTTCTCCGGCGGCATTTTCAGGAAGGCCTGGAATTTCCGCCGTTCCGCCTCGACGTCGACATTGTTGATGCCGCTGGCGATGCGGGCATTCTTGGCGATCGCGGTGGCGATGCCGCCGGGGTGAACCACGGTAACCCCGATATTGGTGCCTTCGAGTTCGTGCCGCAGCGAATTGGAAAAGCCGCGCACCGCATATTTGCTGGCGGCATAGGCGGTCTGGCCGGGTGGCGCGATCAGGCCGAACAGGCTGGAAATATTGACCAGGCGGGCTTCGCGGCTGGCGTGCAGCAAGGGCATGAAGGCGCGGCTCATGCGCACGACGCCCAGAAATTGATCGAGAACAGCCACTCGAAATCGGCATCCGAGACCTGTTCGAAGCTGCCGCCGATCGCGACGCCGGCGTTGTTGAACAAGAGGTCGACCCCGCCATGATCGGCGGCGACGCGGGCGGGGAAGACGGCGATCGCCGCCGGGTCGGAGACATCCAGGCGATACTGGCTGACCTTCACGCCCTTGGCCGCCATTTCGGCCGCCGTCTTGGTCAGGGCCGCCTCGTCGATATCGGCCAGCGCCAGATGGCAGCCGCGACTGGCCAGCGCCAGGGCGATGCCGCGCCCGATACCGCCGGCCGCACCGGTAATGACCGCCACCCGGTCCTTCAACACGAACATTCCTGGGGCCCCTCCGCCTTGTCTCTTATGTCCGCCTGCTACCGGGCGGAGCGGCCGCATCGATAACTTACATTTTTGTCAATTTCCAGGACTATTCAGCCCACGCGTTGACGCAGGGAGGCGAGCCTGGTGATGAAATTGGCCTGTTCGGGCGCCAGGGCGAGGGCGGCTTCCATGGCACGGATGGCGGCGGGCAGGTCGCGGTGGCGCTGCTCGTGAACCACCGAAAGCCAGTAGTGGATGCTCGACTTCTCCGGCCACATGCCAAGCGCCTTGGTCAGGCCGTATTCGCCGCCGGCCAGATCGCCGCTTTGCATGGCGGCATAGCCGAAATGCTCGTAGCCCAGGGGGTGGTGCGGCGCCAGGACGACGGCATGGGCGAAATTCTGCAGTGCCTCCTTGGGCCTGGCCAATTGCAGATGCACGATGCCTAAATGCAGGCGGAACGAGAAGCGCTGGCTGTCGATGGCGACGCAGCGCAGCAGGGCCCGCTCGGCCTCGGCCGGGGCCTTCGCCGCCATATAGCTGCGGGCCAGGGTGAAATAGTGATCGGCGGTCGGGTCCATGGTGACCGCCTGGACCGACCGTTCGATCGCCGTCGGATAGTTGCCGTCGCGCAGCAGCAGGCGCGCCTCGTTGTCCAGCCGCATGGCCGCCGGCTTGCCGGGCTCGGGGAAGATTTCCCGATAGGTCATGTGGTTCCAGTCGACGAAGCCGTTGGCGATGGCCCGCTCGCCACGCTCGATGATCACCACGTCGGGACGCTCGTCGAGGATCAGCTCGGGCAGGGCCTGGCGCTTCACCCCGGCAAAGACCGTGCGGCGGAACGAATCCGCGATGAAGGGGCCCATTTCCGTCGCGAAGCTGTCGCGCATCATCACGCAACTAGGCAGGGAGGGATCGTCGATCTCGGCCACCGCGATCGTGTCGCGGCTCTCGTCGAAGCGCACCTTGGGCTGCTTGGAGCGCCGGTTGGTGATGGTGGGGATGAGCTTTTCCGCGAGATACGGCGGGTCCGTGGTCCAGCCCAGGTCACCCATCAGCATCTTGGAGACATAGGTGAAATCGTCGGGCCCGACCACGTGCGGCCGCTTGGCCGTGGTGATGCGGTCCATCAGCAGGCGATAGGCGATATAGCCGCCATAGGCCGACCAGTGGGTATCGTTGCGCCGGTAGACGTCGACGGGACCGTGCAGGGCCGCCTCGAGCAGGGCGCGGGGATAGTGCGCCTCGATCCCCATGGCATTGACGTAGTCGACGAACTGCTGGCCGATGCTGGGCTCGGTGAAGGGCATGTCTTCGGGCAGGTCACCCGAATGCACGACATGGGCGTCGGGCGCCACGATGACGATCAGTTGCGCGCCGACCTGTTTGCACAGGGCGGCGAAGCGGGGCAGCGTATCGCGCCAGCCGCGCTCGAAGACCTCGGTCCAGTCGTTGTAGCGGCAATAGTAGTCGCGCGCCCGGAAGCCCGGCGCCTCGTCCAGGAACATGCGGCCTCGCCCGAGGGCGACCTTGCCGATCTTGCCCTCGAGCATCGAGACGGGAATATCGGTCATGGCTTGGCCTTGATGGTTTCGAGCGCCGTGACGAGTTCCCCCACATTCGCCGCGTTGGCCGCGACGATTTCCGGAATTTGGATATCCAGGATTTTTTCGATGCGCATCATCAGCACGGTATGGCCGAGCGAATCCCAGCCCTCGACGTCGTCGGCGATGGTGTCGTCGCCGATCGCCGCGGCATCAGCGCCGAAACACTCGGTAATCGCCCTGACCACGCCTTCCCGCACGCCACTCATGACCGGCTCCCGACGAACTTCTTGATGTTTTCAGACCGGCTGGTCTTGCCCGCCGTCGACTTCACCAGCCAGCCGGGCGGCATCACCTCGACCTTGCGCAGGCTCAACTCCAGCACGTCATAGACCGCCTTCTTGACCAGCCGCTTGAGATCGCGCACGCCGATCGTATCCGCAATCTCGGACTCGACGATGACCACGGCTTCCTCGCTGCCGGTCTCGCCGTCGTAGAGCGCGAAGGCGACGCAGCGGCCGGGCTTGACCCCCGGCACCTGGTTGATCGCATGTTCGATGTCGTTGGCATAGAAATTACGGCCGTGGATGACCAGCATTTCCTTCTTGCGGCCGCAGATGAAAATCTCGCCGTCGAGCAGGAAGCCGATGTCGCCGCTGTGGTACCAGCCGTCCTTGTCGAAGGCGCCCATCGTCGCGTCGACATTCTTGTAGTAGCCGTCGAACAGGAAGGTGGCGCGAATGCAGACCTCGCCGACCGCGACGCCGTCCAGATCATCCCGCTCGGCATCTTCGGGGGCCGGCGCGATCTTGATCTCCAGCCCGTCGATCGGCTTGCCGCAGGACATGAAACCCTCGGCCCCGGCGCCGGTGTGCGCGACCGGCACCGCCCGCCGGCGGGTGCGCAGGATCTCGCGGTCGACATAGAGGGGCCGGGCCGGCACGCCGTATTCGCCCTGGGTCGAGGCAAAGACGTTCTCGGCCATGCCATAGCTGGTGATGACCTGTTCGGGGCGCAGGCCGTTGGGCGCGAAGGTCGCCATGAAATGGGCGAAGGTCTCGGGCTTGCAGGGTTCCGAGGTCGAGATGAAGGCCTTCATGCTGGACAGGTCGACGGTGAAATCCGCCGGCCTGGTGCGCGCCATGTGGGCCAGGGCGAAATTGGGCTGCCAACTGTAGTTGGCCTTGTGGCGCTCGATGAGCTTCAGGATCGACATGGGCTCGCCGACCCATTCGAACGGGTCCATGGCGACGACGCTGGCGCCGAACTGCAAGGGCATCAGGAACGAGGTGATCAGGCCCATGTCGTGATAGAGCGGCAGCCAGCTCGCCACGATGTCGTCCAGGCCGAACTGGACCGAGCGGCCATAGGCGGTCAGGTGGCGCTCGATCTGGCCATAGGTCAGCATCACGCCTTTTTTCAGGCCCGTGGTGCCGGACGAATGCTGCAGCAGGGCCAGTTCGTCCTGCTTGGGCAGGACATTGGGCACCCCGTCGTCGGTCCGCGGCACCCCTTGCGCATCGGCGACGATGACCGGACAGCCGACCGGCGCCGCGATCCCGTCCAGCGCCGCTGCATTCTCGGCATAGGTCACGGCGACCGCCGGACGGATGCGCTCGAACAGGGTCGCATGGGCCTGCCAGTAGAGCTTGGGATCCTGCTTAGGGGTCGGGAAGGGCAGGTAGGACGGCAGGAGGCCCGCCAGCATCGCGCCCAGGAACGAGGTGTAGAGGTCGGTCGACTGCTTGAGGACGATCACCACCACGCTGCGCGCCGGCACGCCCTGAGCCCGATAGGCCGTCGCCCAGCGCCGGGCGCCCTCCATCAGATCGAGATAGCTCAGGATCTTGAAGCGATCGCCTTCATAGAGCACCAGGAACGGCTTGTACGGTCGCGCAGCCACATGCTGCTCGAAGCTTGCGAGTAACGACATCCCCAACACCCCGACCGACTCCGCCCGGTCTAACGCCTCACACATCACAGCCTAGCGCCGTCCGGTGCGGCGCAACCACAAAAGTTTTGTCCCAGGACGGAGGCTTTCGACGGGATTTCATATCCCATTTGGTTGGGATGGCCCGACGAAGCATCGGCGACCAGTCGGGATGGCCGCGGCGCCGGCTGCCGACGACAGCGCAATGCTAGACCATCATCTGATGAAATTACCGTTAAACATCTGATAAAAATGAAAACTCCGCTTCAGGAGAGAGGCCGGTTCTGTCGGTAAAGATCTCTCATTAATTTCCATAATATATATTATGCGACTGATGGATGTCTCGTCTGTATGAGAATGGTCACTCCTGACCCAATACGGTCATGCGCGGTGATCACCCTCACCGAAGCCGACACTCGACAAGGTGATTGATGACAGCAGCTCGAGCGTTTTCTCGATCAATCCTTGAATCTTCTCAGGGCGCGCGCCAAACGCTGGAAGAGCCGTCGACAGCAATGCACGGACCCGCTTTTCCTCGCTCAAGCAGTCGAGATTGACCCGTTCCTCCACCAGCGCCGACAGGACGCCGGCCAAAACCAGGGTGGCAATGAAGAATCGCTCTTGGTCCCAGCTATCGAGGACGCCGCCCAGGAGCAACTGATGACGCTGCGTGGCGACACGCAGAAGCGCCTCGCTGATCTTCCAGGACCCATAGGCCACGGAAAACAGTTCGGCCAAACGCCGGTCCGTGGAGATCAGCCGGACAAGGAACGCCCACTTCAGCGAGAGACCGAGATGTGGGTCCCGGTAGCGCGCCGCCGCACTCGCCGCTGCTTGCAGCGTTCCTTCGAAGACCTCCAGCGTCAGATGGAGGAAGACGCCCTCCTTGTCCGAGAAGAAGTGGTAGAGGCTCCCGGACGACACGCCCGACGCGACCGAAATCTCTCGGATCGTCGTTTGTTCATACCCCCTCTCGATGAACAGCCGGCGGGCCGCGTCGAGCACCCTGCTCCGCACATCGTCATTTTGACTGTCTCTGCCCATGGTGATTCTTGCGACCGGATTTGGTTGACGTAACCTAAATCATATTCTAGAACACGTTTTAATGCGAGCAATTCCATACCAGGGCCAGGAGACGCAACATGCCGGACAACCCACTGCGTGGATGGCGCGTGGATCGCGACCAGGTCTCGTTCGTGGGCACGGCCCTCCAACGCCCCGAATGCGTGCTGGCCGAGAAGTCGGGCGACCTGTGGGTGGCGGATGCGCGTGGCGGCGTCGTCCACATCGCCCCGAGCGGCGAGCAACGGCTGATCGCTCACCAAGCCGAGGTGGAACGTTCACCGACAGAAGGCCTGGAGGCCCGGCTCGCATCCGGCACCTTGCCCAACGGTCTGGCCTTCGATGCACACGGGGACATTCTCATTGCCAACTTCGGCACCGATCGCCTGGAGGTGATGAGCCGCAAGGACGGCACAACACGCGTCCTGCTCGACCTGATCGACGGCAAACCGATCGGCAAGGTCAACTTCGTGCTGCCGGACACGCGCGGGCGGCTCTGGATCACCGTATCGACCCGGGTGAACCCCTGGATGGACGCGCTGCGGCCCGATCTGGCCGATGGCTATATCATCCTGATGGACAACCAAGGCGCGCGGATCGTCGCCGACGGCCTGGCGTTCACCAACGAGATCCGCTTCGACCGGCAAGAGGAGTTTCTCTACGTCGTCGAGACCATGGGCAACCACATCACCCGGTTCAAAGCACACGAAGACGGAACGCTGTCCAATCGCGAGGTGTTCGGCCCCCCTGCCCTGGGACCTGGCGCACCGGACGGGATCGCCTTCGACGCCTACGGCAATCTCTGGGTCACCATGATCATGGCGGACCGGTTGCTCGCGATCACGCCTGAAGGCGACCTGCTCGAGCTTCTGGACGACGGCAACCCGGCGGCAACGGCGCAGATCGAGCGCACGGCATCAGGGGGAAGGCCCAACTTTGGGCAGATGCTGGAGGCAAAGGGCACGCTGGCCCCATGGATGGCGAGCATCACCTTTGGCGGCGAAGACCTGAAGACGGTCTACCTCGGCAGCCTCCTCGGCACTTCCCTCGCGGTTTTCCGGTCGCCGGTCGCAGGGCTGCCGATGCTGCACTGGAAATAGCCCCCTCCTGAAATCGAGCAGCAAGAGATCTTCGCGATCTTCCAAACAGAGGCGACCATCATGTTCACATTCGACCTGTCCCCGTCCGACCTCTTCGAGGAACGCAGCAAGCAGTTCGTTGCCTGGGGCATCCCGGAAAAGACGATCCGAAACGTTCAAGCGCGGGTCGTCGATACATGGGCCGACGGGCCCGGCGGCTGGACCTACGAGTGGATGCAAGAGGCGACGCGGGCCAAGGCAGCCGCGGATTGGCTGCTGGCGTCATCCTTGTTCGGAGCTGCCCGGTTTCCCTGCCTGGCCAAACCGAACCGAGTGGCGGCCCTCGACGAGCAGGTTAAGTGTTTCCTCAAGGCGTCATCCCGCTTTCCAGGGCAGTTCGAGCGCCGCCTTATTCAGTGCAATGTGCATGGCGAGATCGTCGGCGTGCCCGTTCACATATACATGCCAAAGGGTACTTCGGCGTTACCGACGGTTCTTCTGTCAGGCGGCGTCGACACAGGAAAGATGGAACTGCATCGGATAGCGCTTATGTTGAGCAAATTGGGCGGCCTCCGGGTCGTCGCGATGGACATGCCCGGCACCGGAGAGAGCAACCTGCCGCTGACCGATGAGGTGGACAGCGTCTACAGGACGGTCCTCGACACATTTCGAGGCCAAGGCAAGATCGGCATTCTCGGCGTCAGTTTCGGCGGGCACTGGGCAGCCAAGCTCGCCCTTCGCCGCGATGTCGACGTTGCGGTCAACTTCGGCGGGCCTATCGGGGCCAATGATATCGATGGCGCCTATATTGCGGGCCTGCCCAACGGCATGCCGGGCATCATCGGGAACGCCATGAGGCTCAAGGCCTATCCAGATGCGGCTGTTGCCGACCGGATGCTGCAGGGATTCTCCTTGCGGGACCAGGGCCTTCTGGATCAGGCGGACTGTGCTCGCATGTTGGTGGTCAACGGCAGCGCCGATCCCTACATTCCGCTCGCCGACGTCGAGGTTTTCCGGCGTTATCCATCGGCCGAGGTATGGCTGCTTCGTGGGCTGGGGCATTGCGCCGCCGAGAAGATCGCGCGGGTCGTACCGGGGATGATCACCTGGCTGCGAAAGGAACTGCACGGGGAATCGGTCGGCAATCGTCTCTTCCATGGCGTGGCTCTGATGCTGCGGCCCGAGACCTGCTGACCATATCCATCACCCTCAATCAGCCAATCATCGGGATCATCAGGAAATGAGCGCCTCGCCTTCCTTCCTCGGCTTTCCCGATCGCCTCGCCGAAGGCCGCGGGCCCCGGGCGGTGATCTTCGGCGCCGGTCACGGCAGCACCTATCCCGGCAAGGACAGCAGCGGCTTTGCCTTGGCCGCCGACGCCGTCCGCGCGGCGAGCCAGGACGATGCCGGGCTTATCGAGCACTGGGATTTCGATCTCGGCGGCCCGCTGTTCGACGGCAAGCCGGTCTGCTGCATCGACGCCGGCGACATCCCGACCACCATGCACGACAATGCTGGCAACCGGGCCCGGATCGAGGCGAAGACGCGCGAGGTCCTGGCCTTGCCGGCGGTACCGATCCTGCTCGGCGGCGACGATTCCGTGCCCATTCCCTTCATCGCCGGCTTTGGCGATCACGGGCCGGTCTGGATCCTGCAGATCGACGCCCATTTGGACTGGCGCGACGAGGTGCATGGCGAACGCTACGGCTATTCGAACCCGATGCGCCGGGCCAGCGAGATGGCGCATGTCGCCGGCATGGTCCAGGTCGGCCTCCGCAGCGTCGGCAGCGCCCGCCTCGCCGAAGTCGAAGCGGCGCGGCACTATGGCAGCCGCCTGGTGACCGCCCGCGAGGTTCATGCCCTGGGGGTCGATGCCGCTCTGCGACATATCCCGGAAGGCGCGCGGGTCGTCGTCACCCTCGATTGCGACGGCCTCGATCCCGGCATCATGCCGGGCGTGGCGGCGCGCACGCCCGGCGGCCTCACCTACACGCAAGCGATCGACCTGATCGCGGGCCTGGGCCGGCGGGCCCGGATCACGGGCTTCGACCTGGTCGAGCTCTATCCTCCCGCCGACATCGACGGCCTGTCGGCCTCGGTCGCCGCGCGCCTTCTCGTCAATGCAATCGGCACCATCGTCCGGCAGACATGATAGGAGCTACACAATGGTTTCCGATGAGGGGCTGCGCCGCACGGTGCGCCTGGTGGCATTGTTCAACCTGGCCTATTTCGGTGTGGAGTTCGCGGTCGCCCTCTCGATCGGCTCGGTCTCGCTGTTTGCCGACAGTGTCGACTTTCTCGAAGACGCGGCCGTCAATTTCCTGATCTTCGCCGCCCTGGGCTGGAGTGCTACCAGGCGTGCCAAGGTCGGCATGGCGCTGGCGGCCATCCTGCTGGCGCCGGCCCTGGCCCTGCTGTGGACGCTGTGGCAGAAGTTCGACGTTCCGGTGCCGCCAGCACCCCTGCCCTTGTCGCTGGCCGGCGGCGGCGCGCTGGCGGTCAATGTCTTCTGCGCCTTCCTGCTGGCCCGCTACCGGCACCACGGCGGCAGCCTCACCAAGGCGGCCTTCCTCTCGGCCCGCAACGATGCCTTCGCCAATGTCGCCATCATCGCCGCCGCCCTGGCGACCGCCTACACCCACTCGATATGGCCCGATGTGATCGTCGGGCTGGGCATCGCCTATATGAATGCCGATGCCGCCAAGGAGGTCTGGGCCGCCGCCCGGCAGGAGCATCGCGAGGCCGGCGCGGCCCAGGCGTGACGGGAGGTTACCCGGCCTGGCGCCGCATCCGCGACGGTGCCAGCCGGACATGGGCCGGTTGACCGGACAGCGGCAAAGTGGCCATGATCAAACAAGAATGTCTAAATTAGGCAGGTGTGTTCGGTGAGGGGCAGTGCAGCGCAGAAGCGCATTCACAAGGCGGCGCTGGAGCTTTTCGCCGAGAAGGGCACCGCGGCGGTCACGGTCAGCGAGCTTGCCGCCGCCGCCGGCGTGGTCAGGGGGACCATCTACAAGAACCTGGCTTCGCCCGAGCGACTGTTTGAAACAATCGCGGCGCAACTGGCCGAGGACATGGATCTTCGGGTCGCGTCGAGTTACACCGGGGCCGAGGATCCGGCCATGCGCCTGGCCATCGGGATCAGGCTCTATGTCAGGCGCGCGCACGAGGAGCCGCATTGGGGGCGGTTTCTCGTCCAGTTCGCGATGACCAACAAGTCGCTGCGGGAGATATGGGCGGGGCCGCCGGTTCAAGATCTTGTGCGCGGCATCGAGAGCAAGCGCTACGACATCCAGCCCGGCCAGGTGGCGGCCGCGCTCGCCGTCATCGCCGGCTCGACGCTTTCGGCGATCGTCCTCGTGCTGGACGGGCAGCGCACCTGGCGGGATGCGGGATCCGATGTCGCCGCGCTGGTCCTGCGCGCCCTGGGCCTCGACGCGGCGGAGGCGACGACGCTGGCGACCGCCCCCCTGCCCGACCTGGCAGAAGGCATCTGACGCCCACCGTCGGCGTTGAATTTCATGGACTGGCGCATTGTGCCGCGCGTAACATCCGCCCGGGGATTTCGCATTTAGGTTCATGACGGTTCGCGCTCGCGGCCATGTCGGCTCGCGTCCGCGACGACGGCCGCGTCACCGTGCTCGGCGACTATCGGGGAATGAATAATGGCCGTTGACGTGTCCTACTCCCTGGTCCAGCAGGGGAACACCGAGTTTCTTTCCTTCGGCACATCGGCCAATGCGGATGTGGTCGGTTATGCCGATGGCGGCTTTGCCGTCGTGGCGGATTTCCCCGGCACTGCCGAGTCGACCCTCGTCACTTACAGCAGCCTCGGCAACCCGAGCGGCCAGTTCTTCCTCGACATGCTCGATCCGGCGGTGTCCCGGCTCGGTAATGGCGACGTCGTCATGGCGGCGGCGACCACGACGGACATCCAGGTCCTGATCGGCGAGGCGAACGGCGGCGCCATCGTCACCAGCGGTTCCATCAGCTTCTCGGGCGGCAGCGCCACGGACGTCGCCGGCCTCAAGGACGGCAGCAACCGCTATGTCGTCGCAAACCAGATCGAATTCGGCGGCTCGGACCGCGACATCCGGGTGACCATCGTCGACGGCATCAGCGTCGTCCTCAGTTTCCAGGTCGACGCCTCGACGGCCGATGACCGGGCCCCCAGCATCGCCGCCCTGAACGACGGCGGCTTTGCCGTCGCCTGGGAGCGTCATGCCGGCGCCGAGACCGAGGTCTGGTACGCGGTCTACGAAGCCGGCGGCGCCGTCCGCAAGGCGCCGACGCTGCTCGATACCGATGGCACGATCAACCAGCATCCCAGCGTCACCGCGCTGGCCTCGGGCGGCTTTGTCGTTGCCTATGAGGACAACGAGTTTTTCGGCCAGCCCATCGGCATCAATCACCTGCAATTCTCGGCCGCAGGCGATGCCGTGGCCAGCTATCTCGGCGGGTCGATCTTCGCCGACAGCACCGATCCCAGTGCCACCACCCTGTCCAACGGCCTGCTGCTGACCAGCTTCACGGCGGCGGGGAACATCAGGGCCAGCCTCTTCGATCCGGCGGCTGGAAACCCGTTCCTGACCGATCTCGTCGATCCCTTCGTGATCGCGGGCAGCGGGGATGCCGAAACCCAGTCCGCCGTCTCCGCCCTGAACCTTGCGCGTGTCGTCGCGACCTACAAGTTGAACGACACTTTCATTGCCGAAGCCGTCTTCCAGCTGGAACGCACCACCTCGGGCGACGGGGATGCCAATGTGCTTGCGGGCGACGAGGCGGTCGACCGCATGTTCGGCGGCGGTGGCAACGACACGCTGGACGGCGGCGCCAACAATGACCGGCTCGACGGTCAGGCCGGCGCCGACACGATGACCGGCGGCACGGGCGACGACGAATATGGCGTCGACGATGCCGGCGATGTGGTCGTCGAGGTTTCGGGCGGCGGCGACGATACGGTCAGGAGCGCCATCGACTACACGCTAGGCGCCAATCTGGAGCGTCTGATCCTGGAGGGCGGCGCCCTCGAGGGCATTGGCAACAGCCTGGCCAACGCCATCACCGGCAATGCCCTGGCCAATATCCTCAATGGCGGGCGCGGCGCCGACACCATGTCCGGCGGCAGCGGCAACGACATCTATGTCGTCGACAACCTGGGAGACCAGGTCGTCGAGGGCGCCGGCGAGGGCATCGACCTCGTGCAGAGCTCGGCCACCCACACGCTTTCCGCCAATGTCGAGAACCTGCGCCTGACCGGCACTGCCTCGACGACCGGCACGGGTAACGCGCTCGATAACGGCATGACCGGCAACACCGCCGCCAACCGCCTGTTCGGCCTGGCCGGCATCGACACGATCGGCGGCGGGGCCGGCAACGACACGCTCGAGGGCGGCGACGACGACGACGTTCTTTCGGGTGACGCGGGCGACGACACGCTGCTGGGGCAGGCCGGCAACGATACGCTCGATGGCGGCACCGGCAACGACAGCATGCGCGGCGGCACCGGCGACGACATCTACATCGTGGATTCGGTCGGCGATACGATCACCGAGGCCGGCGGCGGCGGCTTCGACACGGTGCGCAGCACCGTCAGCTTCACCCTGGGGAGCGGCCTGGACACCCTGGAACTGGTCACCAGCCAGGCGGTGGACGGCACCGGCAACAGCCTTGCCAACACCATCACCGGCGGCGCCGGCGCCAATGTCCTGTCGGGCCTGGGCGGGGCCGACGCGCTGATCGGCAATTCGGGCAGCGATACGCTGGACGGCGGCACGGGTGCCGACACGATGACAGGCAATGCCGGCAACGACACCTATGTGGTCGACAATGCGGGCGACGCCGTCATCGAAGGGGCGAGCGGCGGCACCGACACGACCCGCGCCGGCATCAGCTACACCCTCACCGCCAATGTCGAAAACCTGGTGCAGACCGGCGCCGGCAACATCGCCGGCACGGGCAACAGCCTGGCCAACAGCCTCACCGGCAACAGCGGCGCCAACGCCTTGAACGGCGCCGACGGCAAGGACACGATCGACGGCAGGGCCGGGGCGGACACCCTCACCGGCGGGGCCGGCAACGACGTGTTCGTCTTCGAGGCGGAGCAGGCGAACGGCGATACGGTGATCGATTTCGACGGCAACGGCGCCTCGGCCGGGGACAGCCTGCGTTTCACCGGCTACGGCACGGCCGAGGATGGCGCTCTCTTCATCCAGCTCAATGCCACGCAATGGCTGATCGTCTCCTTCGGCGGCGGCATCCAGGACACCATCACTTTCGCCAACGCCGCCGCCATCCACGCCAGCGACTTCGTCTTCGTCTAAGTGTCCGCCGCCAAACGGGGACCACCCCTTGCGGCGGGGGTCAATCAGGATTAATCGATTCCGTAACGGCGTGCGTCGTTGCGGTGTCGGATCACCGGGCAACCCGTCGCGTAAAGCTCAACTATCGCGCGACCCGCGCTGACACCTTCCGCCGAATGCCCTCGGAAAGCGCCCAGCCGAACCATCGTGCGTGTTCAATTCGGGGGAAATCATGACCAGATTCATGGCACTGGGGCTCGGCGCCCTGGTTTCTTTCGCCGTCGCCGCGGCCGGCTCGGCCGCCGGCGCGCAGGAGGCCGGTAAACCGATCCTGAGCGGGATGGTCGCCGAGAACGACCCGCCGGTCCAACTGGTGCGCGACGCCTTGACCTCGTTCCAGCGAACCCACGGCCGCTGGCCGTCCAGCCTCGACGAGCTGGCCGCCTATGCCGGCGAGCGCGGTCACCCGATCGACTTCGCCGCCTTCTCGGCAACCCGCTATGCGGTGCAGCAGGCCAATGGCGCCTTGGTTGCCCTGTTCGAGTTCACGGCGGCCGGCTCGAACGCCAGCGGCGCCTTCGCCGTCGCCGTCTACGATATCCGTTGAAGGAGGCCGCCATGCGCATCGGCAAATTCGGGCGCTTCAGCGCGCCCTTGTTCGCGGCGACTGTCCTCGCCAGCTGCATCGAACCGCCGGCCTCGCCACCGGCGCCACCCCCACCGCCGCCGCCCCCGGCGGTCGAAGCGCCGCCGGCCAAGCCGCTGAACCTGGACGCGGTGGACAAGGCGGTCTCGAAGGCTTCCAGCGATACCGGCGGCACCACGATCTACACCAATGTCTTCAACTTGTCGGGCGGCAGCTGCGTGGAGGCCTCGACCCGGCGCGGCCAGGCGATCGCCAACAATCTCCAGACCCTGAAGAACAATGGCGACATTCCGGCCGACCACACCATCAAAGTCTATACCTACAGCGGTTACCGCGTGCCCGGCTTTGCCGACGCCAGCATCCACACCTACACGGTGACGCAGATTCAGGGGCCGAACGGCAGGCCCGTGGCGACCTGGATCTCCGACAACTACCTGGGCCCCAATTCGGTGACCCGGAAGCCGGGCGACGGCGGTTACAGCGACTGGACCGATACCATGACCCAGGACGTGACGCCGCCCACGCCCGGCGGCGGCCCGCCACCCCGGCGGGACGGCGGCGGGGGTGGCGGTGGGGGCGGCGGCGGTGGGGGCGGCGGTGACTGACCCCGTCCCGCCTCCTGCCTTCACCCGCCGGGCGGCACTGAAAGCGGCGGCTGGCCTTGGCGCCACGGCCCTGGGCCTGGGGGGAGCGGCCCGCAGCCTTGCCGGGGCCGCCCGCCCCGCCTGTACGTGCCGGGCTACCGGACGGCGCAAGCGGCGGAGGACGGCCGCCTGATCGTCGATCTGCCGGGCGTGTCCCGGGTGCCCGCGGGCTGGACCGGGCCGCGCACGCTGTTGTCGGTGGTCGACCTGGCCTTCCCGAGGCACCGCCGAAACGGGCGGCGTTTCCGGTGCGCGGGCATGGCGTCACCCTGATGCCGGCGGCTGGCGTGGGCATCCTCGCCGGCATGGAAGGCGACACGGTCGTCAGCTTCGACCTGGAGACCCTCGACCTTGTCGCCATGGTGCGTCCGGCCCGGCCCGGCTGGCTCTTCGGCGGCCATCCGATCCCCCTGCCCGACGGCCGCCACGTCGCCGTCGCCGAGCGTGCGCCAGCCGATCCGGCCACGGGCGACACCGGCGCCGACCTCGCCCGCCTTGCCGGCCGGGTGGTCATCCGCGATGCCGCCTCGCTGGCCCCGGTTAGCGATTTTTCGAGCTATGGCCTGCGGCCGCACGACATGCAGGTGACGGGCGACCACCGCCATCTGGTGATCGCCAACTACGGCAGTACCGTCGCCGCCGATGCGGTGGCAGGCCAGCCGGTCATCCCCCACGTGGTCGCCCCCTGCGCGACGATCGTCGAGCTGTCGTCCGGCCGGCTGGTCGATCGCATCGCCGGCGCCGATCCGGCCGTCGAGTTGCGTCACCTGGTGGCGCCCTCGCTCGACCGCATCTTCGGGGTGACGGCCAGGGTGGTTCCGGCCGCCCCCGGCGCGGGCAGCGAGCGCGACCCCGCCGCCGAGCCGGGCCTCGACTATGCCCCGGCCCTGCCACTGAAAATCGTCGGCCGCCAGGCCCGCCCGCTGATGGCCGATCAGGCGGACCTGGCCCGCCACGGCCTCTCGATCGCCGCCAATCCGGCCGCCGACGAAATCCTCGTCACCTTCCCTGCCCGCCATCTGATCGCGGTTTTCGACGGCGCGACCGGCAACACCAGGAAGCTCATCCGCACCGATGCGCTGGGCCTGCATTGGCCCTGCGGCCTGGCCCTGTCGCCCGACGGCGGCAGTTGGTACGTTACCGGTTACTGGGAGGGCATCATGACCCTGCGCGCCGACAACCATGCCCTGGCGGGGATTGCCGCCCTGCCCGCCTGGTGGGGCCACAGCCACATGGTGGTGGCCGGCGCCTGAGCGCCGGTCAGGCCGTCCGGGCCACGATGATGCGGACCAGCGAGCGGCCGTTGGGCCGGTGGCTTTGCACATCACCGAAACCGGCCCGGCGGAGGTGAGCGACGGCATCGGCATCGGTGGCAAAATGAATGGCAGCCCCGCTGCGGGAGATGACGCGCAGCCCCGCAGCCCCCGCCCTGGCCACCAGCCGCATCAGCGCCCGGTCCGGCACGGGGTAGGTTTCGGTCAGATAGGTGCCGGCCGGGAAGTGCTTCAGCGCGGCTACCAGGCGGCGCCAGAATCCGTCTGCGACAGGCAGCTGGAAATAGTTCATCAGGCCTTCGGTGATGACGGCGATCGGCCGGCCTCGGTCGAAGGCGGCGGCCAGCACCGCCTCCAGGCTGTGCTGACCCTCGGCCGCCAGGATGTCGATCGGCACCACCTTGTGTTCGGGCGACAGGCCTTCGACCTTGGCGAGCAGGGCCGATTTGGTCGCGGCCATCCGGGGCAGGTCGGCCTCGACATAGCGGATGCCCGGATGGCTTTGCGAGAAGCGATAGCCGCGGGCGGACAGGCCGCAGGCGATCTCCAACACCTGGGTTGCCGGCGCGCCGTCGAGGATCTCGCCCAGCAGCCGGTCCATGGTGGTGTGGCGCTCGACCAGCATGGCGTGCAGGTTGGTGCCCAGCAGCACCCTGCCCGCCCGTTCCGCCGGCGCCATGGCGCGGTACATGGCCTCGCCGGCACCGGTCTTCAGTTGCGGCAGGGAGAGCCCGTGTTCCTGCCAGGTCTGCGCCGTGTAGTGCGCCGTGAAACTGATCGACGAACTGTCCACCCTTGCTCTCCCCGGGTCTGTTGCGGCCGCTGCCGAAGGCCATCAAGCTAAAGCCAACAAGCCCGGGAGCCCAGGATGATCGATCACGTTTCCATCGCGGTCAGCGACCTTGCCAGGAGCACCGCCTTCTACGAGCAGGTGCTGGCGCCGCTGGGCCTCACGCTGATGGTTCCCTTCGAGGACAGGTCGGGCTTCGGCAAGCGCTATCCCGAATTCTGGCTGAACCTGCGGCCGGGCCTTGCCCCGGTGCCGCGCGACACCGGCATCCACATCTGCCTGCGCGCGCCCTCGGACGAGGCGGTCAGCGCGTTCCACGCCGCGGCGCTGGCGAATGGCGGCGCCGATGCGGGCGAGCCCGGCCCGCGGCTAGCCGCCATGACCACCTATTTCGGCGCCTTCATCTTCGACCCCGACGGCAACAAGCTGGAAGCCGTGTGCTTCCCGAAGGCCGAATGACATGGCGGGACCATGCCGATAATCTAGCGCCATGTCCGAGTCCGATCCCGCCAAGGCCCTGGCCGACCTTCTCGCCCTGATGGCGCGCCTGCGCGATCCCAAGGACGGTTGTCCGTGGGATGCGGTGCAGACGTTCGAAACCATCGCGCCCTATACGATCGAGGAGGCCTATGAGGTGGCCGACGCGATCACCCGGGGCGACATGGGCGAGCTCAAGGAAGAATTGGGCGACCTGCTGTTCCAGGTCGTCTTCCATGCCCGCATGGCGCAGGAGGCCGGGCATTTCGCGTTCGCCGACGTGGCCCAGGCGATCACCGCCAAGATGGTCGCCCGCCACCCGCACGTCTACGGCGACGCGCAAGCCCACGATGCCGCCCTGTGGGAGGAGCGCAAGGCGGCGGAGCGGGCGGCAAAATCCAAGGGCGGCCTGCTGGACGATGTCCCCCTGGCCCTGCCCGCCCTGCTGCGCGCGGTGAAACTGCAGAAGCGGGCCGCCCGCATCGGCTTCGACTGGCCCGACCTCGTCCCCGTCCTCGACAAGCTCGAGGAGGAGATCCAGGAGCTGAAGGCCGAGATCGCCGCCAAGGCGCCGGTCGCGCGCCTGGAGGACGAGTTGGGCGACGTGCTGTTCGTCATCGCCAACGTGGCGCGGCACTTAGGCGTGGAGCCGGAATCCGCCCTGCGCTCGACCAATGCCAAGTTCGAGCGGCGCTTCCGCCATATCGAGATGCGCCTGGCCGAACAGGGCCTGGCCGGGCGCCAGGCCCTCGACCTGCTCGACGCCCTGTGGGACGAGGCCAAGGCCGAGGAACGCAAGGCCGCGGAATAGGCCGCCTAAGCGAAGATGAAATCGGCGCTGGTCAGGTTGGCCGGCAGGAAGTTCTCCAGCCGCACGGAATCCCCGGCCGTGTTGAAGGTGATCAGCGTATCGCTGTCGCCGTGGTATTCGCCGCCGGCCGCGGTCATTTCCGCCAGGGAGTGATAGCCGAAGCCGGAGACGTCGATCTTGTCGTGACCATCCGTGAAGTCGAAGATCTTGTCGCGGCCCGAGCCGGCCGCGAAGGTGAAGACATCGTTGCCGCCGCCGCCGGTGAACTCGTCCGCCCGGATGCCGCCGGTGATGCGGTCGGCGCCCGAACCGCCGGTGATGGTGAAGATCTTGATCCGGCTGAGGTGCAGGGTGCCGTCGCCGCCATTGACCGAGACGTCGAGAACGGTGCTGCCCACGCGCGTGAAGACGACGGGTGTCGTATAGGCCGAAAGATCGATGATCCCGTGGTCGCTGCCGCCGCCGCCGTCCCAGGAATGATGGCCGGTGGGCAGTTGCATGAAGGTGATGTCGTCATCTCCCGCACCGGTGCGCAGGCGCAGCACCTCGATATTGGTGAAGCTGGTGCCACCGACCAGGTGATTGACGATCCCCGCACCGAACTGGACGGAGAGGATTACATCCTCGACGCTCGCGGAAACGTCGAGATCCAGTTCCTCCCTGCCCGTACCGCCGTCGATCGTATCGCCAAGGTCCGTACCGAAGGAAAAGCCGTCGTCCCCGGCACCGCCGTTCAGCACATCGGCCCCGCCTTCGCCGTCGAGCGAATCGCCGCCGTCGCCGCCGTTCAGCACATCGTCGCCGTTGCCGCCGCGCAGCAGATCGCCGCCGCCGCGGCCCTCGATCACATCGTTGCCGGCATAGCCCAGCAGGTAATCGCCGGCATTACTGCCGATCAGGGTATCGTCGCCGCCATGGCCGTGCAGCCAGATCGTACTGGCAGAAAGGTGACCGTCGAGGTAATCGTCGCCGGAGCCGGTTTCGAGATAGAGGCCGTCGAAGTTCTTGAACGTGGTTCCGTCCTGCAACTGGTTCAACTTGCCTGACGCGGGGTTGTAGACCAGGGTCAGGTCGATGGTGACATTCCAGCGGTAGAGCTCCAGAAAATTGCCGCCGCGGCCGCCGTTGAGCACGTCGACGCCGCCGATATCGTGGATCAGGTCGTCGCCGTCGCCGCCGTTGATGTTGTTGTCGCCGCCATAGTCGGAAATGAAATCGCCGCCACCCCCGCCATTGATAATGCTGCCACTGCCCTCGACCCGGATATCGTCGCCGTACCTGGTACCGGTCAGGGTAACGGCCTCGATGCCCACGAGCTGGGTCACCTCCTCGTTGCCGATATAGCCGATGCCGCTTTCGAAATAGAGGCCGGCGCTGGCCTGCCCGTAGTTGAGGATGGCGCGGTCGAAGCCGTCGCCCCCGTCGTAGATGTCGCGGCCGCCCCGGCCATCCAGCACGTCGTCCCCCGCCCCGCCGAAAAGCTGATCGTCCCGCGTGCCGCCGATGATGGTATTGTTCAGGTCGTTGCCGGTGAAGAAGCGGTTGCCCGACTTCGTGGCCGTCAGGTTTTCGACGTTTGCGCCCAGCGTATAGGTCAGCAGGCTGGTCTTGACGGTGTCGACGCCGGTGCTCGTCTCGTTTACGGTGTCGCCGGCATTGTCGACGATGTAGATGTCGTCGCCGCTGGCGCCGTAGAGCGCATCGGCCCCCTTGCCGCCGTCCAGCGTATCGTCGCCGGAGAGGCCGCGGAGGATGTCGTCGCCATCCGTGCCGGTCAGGAGATCGTCATCCCCGGTTCCATTGATCACGGCCATCACACGTTCCCCCGAACACGGCGCGCCCCGGCGCAACCAAGGCGCGATACTATAATCACAAGAGGTGCCCGAGGACAGAAGAACCAGAAGAGCCTGGATCACGTCGACGCTTGACGACCGGCGAAAAGAGTTCTTATTTTGTTCCTAACGGAGGAAGCCGAGATGAAACTCTATTACGCGCCCCACTCCCGCGCCGTCAGCATCCTGTGGCTGCTGGAGGAAATCGGCCAACCCTACGAGCTGGCCCGGGTCGACATCCGCAGCGGCGACGTGGGCGCCGCCTACCGGCAGGTCAATCCGATGGGCAAGGTGCCGGCGCTGGAGGACGGGGATTTGCGCATGGCCGAGGGGGCGGCGATCGCAACCTACCTGGGCGACCGCTTTCCGCAAGCGGGCCTCGCCCCGGCCATGGGCGATCCGGCGCGCGGGCGCTATCTGCAATGGCTGTTCTTTGCCGCCGGCTGTATCGAGCCGGCGATCGCCGAGAAGCTCCACGGCTGGGCGCCGGACCGCCTGCGGCACGCCTGGGGCGATTTCGACAGCGTCATCGCCACCTTGGACAAGGCCGTCGCGGCCGGCCCCTGGCTGCTGGGCGACCGCTTCACCACCGCCGACGTGATGATCGGCATGGGCGTTCACTGGGGCCTCATGTTCGGCGGCTTCCCCAAGGGCGGTGCGATCGAGGCCTATCACGGCCGCCTGGCCGCCCGTCCCGCCCTGCAACGGGCCCTGGCGATCGACGAGCGCGAAGCCCAGGCCGCCTGACCCCATGGCCGTGATCAGGCATATAAGCACCCGGTTGCTGGACGTCGCTTATGAAGAACATGGCCCGGCCGACGGCAATCCGGTCCTGCTGCTCCATGGTTTTCCCTATGATCCGCGCTGCTACGACCGGGTGGCGGCGGCCCTGGCCGCGCAGGACTACCGGGTGATCGTGCCCTACCTGCGCGGCTATGGGCCGACCCGCTTCCTGTCGGGCGACACGATGCGCTCGGGCCAGCAGGCGGCCCTGGCGCAGGACCTGCTGGATCTGATGGATGCGCTGTCGATCTCGCGCGCGGCGCTGGCGGGCTACGACTGGGGCGGCCGGGCGGCCTGCATCGTCGCCGCGCTGTGGCCGCAGCGGGTGCGCTGCCTGGTCACCGGCGACGGCTACAATATCCAGGATATCGCCGGCTTTGCCGTGCCGGCGGCGCCGGAGACCGAGCATCGCAACTGGTATCAATACTATTTCCACACGCCCCGGGGCGCGGCCGGCCTGGCAGCAAACCGCTTCGCGTTGGGCAGGCTGCTGTGGCAACTCTGGTCGCCGTCCTGGCGCTTCGACGAGGCGACCTATGCCCGCACCGCGGCCGCCTTCGACAATCCCGATTTCGTCGATATCGTGATCCACTCCTATCGCCACCGCTATGGTTACGCGCCGGGCGACCCGGCGCTCGAAGATATCGAGCGTGCCCTGGCGCGCGGGCCGATGATCACCGTACCGACGATTTCCCTGTGCGGCGCCGATGACGGCGTCTCCCCGCCCAGCGCGGCGGACGAGGATGCCGCGCATTTTTCCGGTCGCTACAAGCGGCGCCTGCTGCCCGGCATCGGCCACAACATCCCGCAGGAAGCCCCCGAGGCGGTGGTCAAGGCCCTGCTCGACCTGATGGCGCCGGCCTGATCAGCCCTGCCGGCGTTTCTCGAAACGGCCGCGGTCGGCGGGGTCGAGGCCGACGGTCAAGTGCGCGATGCCGTCGCGATCGTCACGGGCGATGACTTCGCCATTGGCGTAGAGCCAGGCGATGGCAGCGCCGTCGGCGAGGTCGACGGCCAGTTCGATGAACTCGCGCTGGCGGCCCAGTTTCTCGTCGAGCAGGGCCAGCAGGCGATCGGTCCCCTCGCCCGTCAGGGCCGACAGAGGCAGGACCTCGGGAATGCGCTGGGCCCGGTTGCTCAGGCGCAGCCGCTCCTCCTCGCCGAGCAGGTCGATCTTGTTCAAGACCTCGATCATGCGCTCGTCGACCTGGGGCTGATCGACGCCCAGGTCGTCCAGCACCGCCATCACGTCGGCCTTCTGGGCCTCGCTTTCGGGATGCGCCACGTCACGCACATGGACGATGATGTCGGCCTCCAGCACCTCCTCCAGGGTCGCGCGGAAGGCGGCGACCAGATGGGTCGGCAGGTCCGAGACGAAGCCCACAGTGTCCGACAGGATGATCTGCCGGCCGCTGGGCAGCCTGATCCCGCGCATGGTGGGATCGAGGGTCGCGAACAGCAGGTCGGCCGCCAGCACCTCCGCCTTGGTCAGGCGGTTGAACAGCGACGACTTGCCGGCATTGGTGTAACCGACCAGGGCCACGATGGGGTTGGGTACCTTGCGGCGGCTGCGGCGGTGCAGCTCGCGCGTCCGCGTAACGCCTTCCAGCTCGCGCTTCAGGCGCACGATCTTCTCGCCGATGATGCGCCGGTCGGTCTCGATCTGGGTCTCGCCGGGGCCACCCAGGAAGCCGGCGCCGCCGCGCTGGCGCTCCAGGTGGGTCCAGGAGCGGACCAGCCGGCCCTTCTGATAGCTCAAATGCGCCAGTTCGACCTGCAGCCGGCCCTCGCGGGTGGCGGCCCGCTCGCCGAAGATCTCCAGGATCAGGCCGGTGCGGTCGATGACCTTGGTCTTGAGCTCGCGCTCCAGGTTGCGCTGCTGCACCGGCGACAGCGCGCAGTTCATCACCACGACATCGATAGGGTCGAGTTCGACCAGCAGCCTGATCTCGTCGACCTTGCCCGAGCCCAGCCAGGTCGCCGGGCGGATACGGTCGACCGAAGCCTCGATGGCATCGACCACCTGCAACGAAATCGCCGCGGTCAGGCCCACCGCCTCGGCCAGGCGGGCGGCGGGCAGGCGCATGGAAGCACCGCCCGGCTCGTCGGAAGCCGGGGCGCCGCGAAGATAGGGATGAACGACGATCGCCCGCCCCGATCCGCCTTCGGCCGGACGGGCCGGGGACGGAACCGGGGGCTTTTGCGGTTCGCTCAATGGTCGCGCGCGGCCTCGGTGCTGGGCGTTTGCGGGTCGAACAACTGGATCGGCGCTGCCGGCATCACCGTCGAAATCGCATGCTTGTAGACAAGCTGGATATGACCGTCACGGCGCAGCAGGACGCAGAAATTGTCGAACCAGGTGATAACGCCCTGAAGCTTCACGCCGTTGACCAGGAATACGGTGACCGGTGTCTTGTTCTTACGGACGTAGTTCAGAAACACGTCCTGAACATTTTGAGAGCGCTCGGACATAGCAAAACCTTCTTCTTCTTGTTGCGTCTGATTTTATTTTCGACGCCTCGGCCACCCGCGCGAGGTGACCATAAACACGGCAGCGACACACACACTTTGCTGCACTGCACAATTATATCGCAGGGGAAGTTTTCAATCGCAAGGAAAATCGGCGGCCAAGGAACAAACGCCGCACAGGGCCGAAATCCTGTGCGGCGCGCACCCACATATAGGGTTAGCGGTGGCAATACAACACCAAGGGAGGCGATGGCGCCTGGCGATCAGCGTGTCCAGTGCCAGCCGATCAGGGCGACGGGCAGGCCCAGGGCCGCCCAAGACAGGGCATCGAACGCCCCATCCCCGATCAGGGCCGAGAGCAGCCCCGCCGCGCTGACGAGGCCGATCGCGGTGGGCACGCGAAAAATGCGGCTGGCGGTCACGATGGGCGCCCCTCCGCCCCTGGCATCGAGCGGCTGAGCTCGGCCAGGCGCGATTCGATGGACGAGGTCCGCCGCCGGCCCAGCCACAGATAGAGGCCACTGCCCAGGACGATGATGGTCACGAGGTCGAGCAAGGCCCAGACGATCTTCAAGGGCAGGCCGCCATAGTCGCCGAAATGCAGGGGCTGCGAGATGAACAGGGCCTGCACGTACCAGGGCATCTCGCGCATGTCGGTCAGGGCGCCGGTCCCGGCGTCGATCAGGGCCGGCTTCAGCAGCTTGCTGGTCAGCGGCGTGTTGCCGGTCATGAACACGGCATAGTGATGCCTGCTGGAGAACGGCGTCCCCGGGAAGGCGACGAAGGACGGCACCATGTCGGGCGCGGCGGCCCTGGTGGTGCCGACGGCGGCATCGACCGAGCCCAGGCGCGCCAGCGGCGGCGCATTGGCATAGGGCGCCGTCATCTCGGCCAGTTGGCCCATCTGCCACAGGGCGCGGATCGGCGTGGCCAGGGTGTTGATCACGCCGGTGAGGCCCACCACCATCACCCAGACGATCGTGACGATGCCCAGCAGGTTGTGCAGGTCCAGCCATTTGACCCGGGTGCTGCGCCTCTTGCGCACGGTGCCGAACTCGAGCTTGCGCATGAACGGGCCATAGACCACCACGCCGGAGACGATCGAGGCCGCCAGCAGCAGGCCCATGAGCCCTAGGAACAGCTCCCCGGGCAGGCCGGTGAACATGTCGACATGCAGGCGGAACAGGAAATACATGACGCCCTCGGTGAACTTGGGCGTCGCCAGCCTGTCGCCGGTGCGCGCATCGAAGGCCAGGAACCGCGCTTCGTCCGGTGCCGCGTCGACCGTGCGGGCGGTGGTCAGGTAGATGATCGGCTCGTGATCGTCGAAGCCCAGGTACAAGGCAACGTCGCCCTTGTGCGCTGCCAGCCCGGCCGCGACCACCCGGTCGAGGTCGGCTGGTCCTGCGACCGCGACCGCCTCGGGCACTTCGATCGCATTGCCCGTAATCTCATCGATCTCGTGATAGAAGATCAGCGGCAGGCCGGTGAGGCACAGCATCAGCAGGAAGACGGTCGAGATCAGGCTGGTCCACTTGTGCACCAGGTACCAGGTCTTGACGGTTTTGGCCGTAAGCATGCGTGCTACCCATCAGTGATCCGCTCGATCGCCCAGGGCAATCGTCCGACCAGATACCGATGTTGTTAATGCGAATCAATATTAATATTGATCGTGTTACAGGATCATACAGACCGGCGGATGTGATCCAGATAGAGGGCGCGCAGGGTCAGCGCGACGCTGCCCGCCGCGCCATTGCCGATGGCCGCCTCGTCGATCCGCACCACGGGGGTCACGAAGGCGGTGGCGCTGGTGATGAAGGCTTCGCGGGCGGCCTTGGCCTCGGCGACGGTGAAGGACCGCTCGACAATCGTGATGCCCGCCGCCCTGGCCGCGGCCATCAGGCTGGCGCGGGTAATGCCCGGCAGGATCGCGTTGGAGAGGCTGCGGGTGATCACCCGGCCCTCGGCGTCGACGATCCAGGCGTTGGTCGAGCTGCCCTCGGTGACATGGCCTTGCGCATCGACCAGCCAGGCCTCGTAGGCGCCGGCCTCCCGCGCCGCCTGCTTGGCCAGGACATTGGGCAGCAGGGCCACGGTCTTGATGTCGCAGCGGCCCCATCGGATGTCGGGCATGGTCATGACCGCCACCCCCTGCCCCGCCTTGGCCTCCAGCGCCGCCAGGTTGACCGGCCTGGCGGTCATGACCAGCGACGGCCCTGCCTGGGCGGGAAAGGCGTGGTCGCGCCGGGCGACGCCGCGCGATATCTGCAGATAGACCAGGCCGTCGCGCAGCCGGTTGCGGCGAACGATCTCGCGCATCACGAAGGTCAGCGGCCGGCGCGCCATGGGGGCTGCGATCCGCAACTCGCGCAGCGAGCGCTCCAGCCGGTCGAGATGGCCGTCGAGGTCGACCAGCCGGCCGTCCAGCACCGCCGCCACCTCGTAGACGCCGTCGGCGAAATGGAAGGCACGGTCGTCGATCGAGACCCGGGCCTGGTCGTGCGCCACATAGCGGCCGTTGACATAGGCGATGCGCGACATGGGACTAGATGCCGTTCTGGCCGCGATCGTTGACCGCGATGCCCAGCGACTTGAGCTTGCGGTGCAATGCCGAGCGTTCCATGCCGATGAAGGCGGCGGTGCGGCTGATGTTGTTGCCGAAGCGCGCCACCTGGGCCAGCAGATAGTCCCGCTCGAACGCTTCCCGCGCCTCGCGCAGGGGTAGCGCCATGATCACCTCACCGCCGTCAGCGCGCAAGGTGGCCGGGCCCGAGCCGCCCACTTCGGCCGGCAGCATGTCGGCGCTGATCGCCTCCTCGGCATCGTCGGTGGCCAGGATCAGCAGGCGCTCGCAGACATTGCGCAACTGGCGGACGTTGCCCGGCCATTCATAGGCCTGCATCACCGCCATCGCCTCGTTCGAGATGGCGCGCGGCGGAATGCCGTTGGACTGGCTGATGCGGGCGATGAAATGGGCGCAGAGGTCGGGAATGTCCTCGCGCCGGTCGGCCAGGCGCGGCACGCGGATCGGCACCACGCTGAGGCGGTGGAACAGATCCTCGCGGAAGCGGCCGCCGGCGATTTCCGACAGAAGATCGCGGGAGGAGGCGCTGACCACGCGCACATCGACCTGCACCCGGCTGCGCCCGCCGACCCGCTCGAAGGTCTGGTCGACCAGCACGCGCAGGATCTTGGCCTGGGTCTCCAGCGGCATTTCCGCCACCTCGTCCAGGAACAGGGTCCCGCCATGAGCCTCCTCGAACAGGCCGACGCGGGCCTGGCCGTCGGCACTGGCCGCGGCTTCGACGCCGAACAGTTCAGCCTCCATGCGCTCGGGCGCCATGGTCGCGGCGTTGATCACGGCAAAGGGCCCCTCGGCCCGCCGCGACATGCGGTGGAGCAGGCGCGCCGCGACTTCCTTGCCGGCCCCGGGCGGCCCCATGATCATGACCCGGCTGCCCATCGGCGCCGACTTCTCGAGCATGGCACGCACGGCGTTCATCGCCGAGGAACGGCCGACCATTTCATCATCGAGCTGCGAGCGCGCCTTCAGCGCCCGGTTCTCGCGCTTGAGCTGGGCCGCCTCGATCGCCCGCTGGACCAGCAGGAGCAGCCGGTCGGCCTTGAACGGCTTCTCGATGAAATCATAGGCCCCGCGCTTGATGGCGCCGACCGCGGTTTCGATCGTGCCGTGGCCTGAGATCATGACCACCGGCATGTCGGGGTGGGCACGCTTGATCTTGTCCAGGATCTCGAGCCCGTCCATCCGGCTGCCCTGCAGCCAGATGTCGAGAATGACCAGGGACGGCAGGCGGGCATCGATCGCGGCAAAGGCTTCGTCCGCGTTGCCCGCGGTGCGGGTGGCATAGCCTTCGTCGCCCAGGATGCCGGCGACGAGATCGCGGATATCCGCCTCGTCATCGATCACCAGTACTTCACGAGCCATGCGCGAGCCTCACTTCCGCTTGTGTTACCGCTTCCGCGACGCCGCGCCGCCATGGGAAGCTCAACGTCACGACCGCGCCACCGCCGGGATTGTCCCCCAGGGCGATGGTGCCGCCGTGTTCTTCGAGAATTTTGCGCACGATCGCCAGGCCCAGGCCGGTGCCCTTGGTCCTGGTCGTCACATAGGGTTCGGTCAGGCGGTCGCGCTCGCCCACTGGAAGGCCGCGGCCATTGTCCCTGATCTCGATCCGGATCATGCCGTCCTCGAGCCCCAGGCTGGTGACCACCTTGCCCGGCTCCAGCGGCACCCCGTCGGGATCGGGCGTGCGCCCGTCGATCGCCTCGGCTGCGTTCTTCAGCACGTTGGTCAAGGCCTGGCCCAGTTGGCGCGAATCGATCAGCGCCGATATCGGCTCGGCGGGCACCTGGGTCTCGAACTGGATGCCCGGCGCCGCGACATGGCGCAGGAACACGGCCTGGCGAACCTGCTCGCCCACATCCTCCATGTGGAACACGGCGGTCGGCATCCGGGCAAAGGCCGAGAATTCATCGACCATGCGCCCGATATCGCCGACCTGGCGGATGATCGTGTCCGTGCATTGGGTGAACACTTCCGGGTCGGTCGCGATCTCGCGGCCGTACTTGCGCTTCAGCCGTTCGGCGGACAGTTGAATGGGCGTCAGCGGGTTCTTGATCTCGTGGGCGATGCGCCGCGCGATATCGGCCCAGGCCGCCGTGCGCTGGGCCGAGACCAGGTCGGTAACGTCGTCGAAGGTCACGACGAAGCCGCGCACGGCGCGGCCGGTCTGCTCGCCCACCACCCGCACCATGAAGTGGCGGGTGGCGCCGCCCCGGGTCAGGTTGACCTGGGCCTGGACGGCGCGATCGGGCCGCTGCCGGGCTTCGGCCAGCAGGCCGGCCATCTCGGGCACCACGTCGTCGATGATCTCGCCCACCAGGTGTTCGGCCGACAGGCCCAGAAGCTCCAGGGCCGAGCGGTTGGGCAGGGTGATCCGGCCCTGGGTGTCGACGCCGATCACGCCGGCGGAGACGCCGGCCAGCACCGCCTCGGTGAAGCGGCTACGCTCGTCGAGTTCGCGGTTGGCATCGCGCAGGGCGCCGTGCTGGGCCTCGATCTGTCCTGCCATGCGGTTGAAGGCGCGGCCCAGCGAGGCCAGTTCGTCGTCCGAGGTGCCGGTGGTGACACGGGCCGCAAGGTCGCCCTCGCGCAGCCGCTCGGTCGCGCCGAACAGCCTGCCCACCGGCTCGACCAGTCGTGTGGCCACCCACAGGCCCAGGAGGACGGCCGCCAGCAGGATCAGCAGGCCGACCAGCACGAAGACGATGGCGAAATTGAGCTGAATGCCCCAGCGCCGCTTCTGCAACTCGTTGTATTCGGCCACCGCCGCCTGGGTGCGCTCGACATAGGCGATCACGCGGGGGTCCACGAAGCGGCCGACGTAGAGATAGGCATCGAGAAAGGAATCGAGCCGCACCAGCGCGCGCACGCGGTCGTCCTCGGTGGTGATGATCACCACCTCGCCCTGGTTCGCCTTTTCCAAAGCCTCGGTGGGCAGGCGATCGAACTCCATGCCGAAGCTCAGCGCGGTGCGCGCCTGCACGCGGCCCGACGCGTCGATGACGATCGCCTCGGCCAGACCGCGCACGGCGGACTGGGATTCCAGCATGCGGTTGAAACGATCCGGGTTGCTGTCGAGGACGCTGCCGTTGCGATTGATGTCGTTGGCCATGGCGCGGATGACCGCTTCGATGCTCTTGCGGTGCTCCTCGACATAGGCCTGGGCGATGGTCTGCGAGTCCTGCACCGCGTTCAGCACCCGGTCGCTGAACCAGGTCTCGACGATCAGGTTGAAGAACAGGGCCGAGGCGACGCCCAGAAAGATCGTCGGCACCGCTGCGATGGCGCCGAACAGGGCAACGATACGGACATGCAGCTTGGCCCCGGCGAGCCCCGAGCGCCGCGCCCACCACAGGCGGACGACGCGGATCGCGACCAGGACGGTCAAGGCCAGGACCAGGACCAGGTCCAGCAGCAAAAGCGGGATGATCAGCGCGGTATGGCCGTCCTGGACGGAGGGGTCGCGCAAGGCCAAGTAGGTTGCCGTCCCCGAAGCCGCCGCCAGCAGCACGACGGTGATCACCAGCCCGCGGCTGATGTGGCTCCGGCTGATCCAGGCTTCCAGGCGAGCGGCGCGACCGACGCGGGAATTCTCGACAGACTCGGTCAAACACGGGCTCCCTTGATCCGGAGGACCGCGCCCGCCCGACGGCCTGCGCGCTGGTTGTCTTCGGATTCGCTCTGCTGTGGTCAGAATACCACAGCGTGTCGCGATTGCATCACTTGATGCTGCGGAGGACCTGAATGTCCAGATCGCGGATCTTCTTGCGCAGGGTATTGCGGTTCAAACCCAGCAGTTCCGCGGCGCGGATCTGGTTACCCCGGGTCGACGACAGGCTGATCTCGATCAGCGGCCGTTCAACCTCGCGCAGGATGCGGTCATAGAGCCCGGCCGGCGGCAGGCCGTCGTCGTGGGCGGCGAAATAACGGGCCAGGTGACGCTCGACCGCAACCGACAGGCTGACCGGCTCGTCACCGCCGCCGGTGCGGAACTGGATTTCCGGCTCGACCAGTTCGGTCTTCACCACGTCGAGGCCGATGATTTCCTCGGCATAGAGTGCCGCCAGGCGACGCACCAGGTTTTCCAGTTCGCGCACGTTGCCCGGCCAGCGGTAGCGCTTGAGGAATTCCATCGCCTCGCCGTCGATCAGCTTGGCCGGAAGGCCCTGCGCGATCGACTGGTTCAGGAAGTGGCGGGTCAGGTCGGGGATGTCTTCCGAACGCTCGCGCAGCGGCGGCAGGCGCAGCGGCACGACGTTGAGGCGATAGAACAGGTCTTCGCGGAACAGGCCCTGGTGGACCAGTTGGCGCAGGTCGCGGTGGGTGGCCGAGACGATGCGGACATCGGTCTTGATCGGGCTGCGCCCGCCCACGGTGGTGTATTCGCCTTGCTGGAGGACGCGCAGCAGGCGGGTCTGCGCCTCCAGCGGCATGTCGCCGATTTCGTCGAGGAACAGGGTGCCGCCTTCGGCCTGCTGGAAGCGACCGACGCTGCGCGCCGCCGCCCCGGTGAAGGCACCCTTCTCGTGGCCGAACAATTCGCTTTCGATCAGCTCGCGCGGGATCGCCGCCATGTTGATCGCCACGAACGGGCCGTTGCGCCGCTTGCCGTAGTGATGCAGGGCATGGGCGACCAGTTCCTTGCCGGTGCCGGACTCGCCGGTGATCATCACGGTCAGGTCCGTGCTCATCAGGCGGGCCAGGACGCGGTAGATTTCCTGCATCGCCGGCGAACGCCCGATCAGGGGCACCTTGTCGTCGCCGTCGCCCAGCGGGTTTTCCTGCTCGACGGCGGAGCGCGGCAGGGTCAGCGCCCGCTGCACCACCGTCGTCAGTTCCTTCAGGTCGAAGGGCTTGGGCAGATATTCATAGGCGCCGCGTTCGGCCGCCTTGACCGCGGTCATCAGCGTGTTGTGCGCCGACATGACGATGATCGGCAGTTCCGGCCGCAGCCGCTTGATGCGCGGCAAGAGGTCGAGGCCGTTCTCGTCGGGCATCATCACGTCGGTGATGACCAGGTCCCCTTCCCCGCCCGAGACCCAGCGCCACAGGGTGGCAGCATTGCCGGTGGTGCGGACATGGTAGCCCAGCCGGCCGATGGCACGGTCCAGCACCTCCCGGATCGCGCGGTCGTCGTCGGCGATCAGGATGGTCGGCGTATTGCCGTCGGTCACTCCAGGGACAGGCATCGATGGTACTCGCAATTACTCGGAAGCGACGGGCAGCAGCACACGGAACACGGTGCGTCGCGGCTCGGATTCGCACTCGACCATGCCGCCATGGTCGCCAATGATCTTCGCGACCAGGGCCAGGCCTAGGCCGGTGCCGCTGGATTTGGTGGTCACGAAGGGCTCGAACAGATGCGGCTTGAGGTCGGGGGGACGCCCTCGCCATTGTCGCGCACGGTCACTTCCAGGGGCAGCCGCAGGCGCCGCCTGGTGCCCGGCACGGCCATGCGCACGCCGTGGCGATAGGCGGTGCTGAGCGAAATCTCGCCGCCCTTGGCCGGGGCCGCCTCGGCGGCGTTCTTGACCAGGTTCAGGAAGACCTGGATCAACTGGTCGCGGTCGCCCGGCACCGAAGGCAGCGACGGGTCGTAGCTTTCGTTGAAGCGCAGGCCCTTGGCGAAGCCGGCCAGCGCGATCTTCTTAACGTGTTCCAGCACCTGGTGGATGTTCACCGGCTCGTGGGACAGGGGGCGGCCCTCGTTGAAGGCCTCCATGCGGTCGACCAGGCCGCAGATGCGATCGGTCTCGTCACAGATCAGGCGGGTCAGCTCGCGGTCGGACTCGGCCGCGTTCTGTTCCAGCAACTGCGCGGCACCGCGAATGCCCGACAATGGATTCTTGATTTCGTGGGCCAGGATCGCCGCCATGCCGGTGACCGAGCGCGCGGCGCCGCGGTGGGTCAACTGGCGATCGATGCGCTGGGCGATGGCGCGTTCCTGCAGCGACACCAGCATCAGGCCCGATTGGTCGGCCAGCGGCGTCACCTGCATGTCGACCGGGCGGTGGCCGATCTTGGGCGAGCCGAAATCGACCTCGTATTCGAACACCGAAATGCCGCCCTGGCGCACCTGCTCGACCACCGCCAGCAAGGGATGGGCGAAAGGCGTTACCTGGTCGAGGCGAAGCCTGGTCAAGACCGTGGCACCGGTGGCAAAAAACGCCTCCGCCGCGGCATTGGCGTAACGGATCATGCCCTCGCTGTCGATCAGCAGGACCGCCTTGCCCAGGGCATTGAGCACGACTTCGAGATCGATGGCGGGGACGGCGGCGCGGCCCTTGCCGGAAACGGCCGGGGCAGCCGATGATTTTGCCATTACGCGGCCTTTCGATCGAGGAAGGGCGCGTAGAACGCGTTGATATGGGCCTTCACGGCGGCCGGCTCCTCGATGCGGTTGATTTCGGCGCGGAACGCCGCAGAGCCGGGCAGGCCCGATGAATACCAGGCGACATGCTTGCGCGCCATGCGCATGCCGGTCACGTCGCCATAGTGTTCGAGCATGGCGTCGTAATGTTCGAGCAACAGGGCCAGTTGCACCTCGATCGGGGGATCGGGCAGGCGCTCGCCGGTCTTCAGGAAGTGGATCACCTGGTTGATGAACCAGGGCTTGCCATAGGCGCCGCGCCCGACCATGACGCCATCGGCGGTCGACTCGGTCAGGATCTGCCGGGCTTCCTCCAGCGTCGTCACGTCGCCATTGGCGATCACCGGGATCTTCACCGCGGCCTTTACCGCGGCAATGAAATTCCAGTCGGCCCGGCCGTTGTAGAGCTGGCAGCGGGTGCGGCCGTGGACCGTGACCATCTTGATCCCGCAATCCTCGGCGATGCGGGCGAGTTCCGGCGCGTTGCGGCTGTCGTGATCCCAGCCGGTGCGCATCTTCAGGGTCACCGGCAGGCTGACCGCCTTCACCGTCGCCTCGATCAGGCTGCGGGCGTGGGCAAGGTCGCGCATCAGGGCGGAACCGGCGTGGCCGTTCACCGCCACCTTCTTCACCGGGCAGCCCATGTTGATATCGATGATGGCGGCCCCCCGATCGGCGTTCAGCTTCGCCGCCTCGGACATGGAACCGGCCTCGCAGCCGGCAAGCTGCACCGCCATGGGAAATTCCTCGGCGCAGTTGCTGGCCATTTTCAGCGATTGGCGGGACTGGCGGATCATCGCTTCCGATGCGATCATCTCGGACACGACGAGGCCCGCGCCCAACCGCTTCACGAGGCGGCGGAACGGCATGTCGGTGACGCCCGACATCGGTGCCAGGATCACGGGATCCGCAATCTGCACGGGTCCGATAGCGATAGGGGCAATCGCGCTGGTCATTCTTTGGGCACTTTACCGGGCTGCACTATAAACGTGCAATCTAGGCCCAACGCTTGTGCACCGCAATGCCCATCGCGTCGCAGGGGGCATGCCATTCGGCCCAGTGTGGCGAAGCAGCCACTAGGCCGCAATCGGGCGCCCGGCTAGTGTCCGGGCATGAGCGAGTCACCCTCAATTGCCCGCGTCGCGGTCATCCTGGCAGCCGCCGGCAGCGGCAGCCGGGCGGGGCATGGCCTGCCCAAGCAATACCGCGCGCTGGCGGGCAAACCGCTGATCCGCTGGACGGTGGAGGCGCTGCGCCGCCACCCGCAAATCGGCGATATCGTCGTGGTCGTCGACCCCGCCCTTGCAGCGGTGGCCGCCACCCTTCTCGACGGCACGGCCGCCGGACCTTTCGTGGCCGGCGGCAGCGATCGCCAGGCCAGCGTGCTGGCCGGGCTCGAAAGCCTGGCGGCCCTGGCAATACCGCCCGATCTGGTCCTGATTCATGATGCGGCCCGGCCCTCGACCAGCCCGGCAACCGTGGACGCGGTCATCGCCGCCCTGGAACGTGCCGATGGCGCCATCCCTGCCCTGCCCGTCGTCGACACGCTGAAGCAGGGCGGCGGGGGCAGGATCACCGGCACCGTGCCGCGCGAGGGGCTGTTCCGTGCCCAAACCCCCCAGGGCTTTCGCTTTCCCGCCATTCTCGAGGCCCATCGCCTTGCCGCGGGCCGGCTGCTGACCGACGACGCCGCGGTGGCCGAAGCCGCCGGGCTGACCGTCGCCCTGGTCGCCGGCGAGGAGGAGAACTTCAAGGTGACAAGCGCGCAGGATCTGGTCCGGGCCGAACGTGCTTTATTGAACCGCCTGCCCGACATCCGCACCGGCCAGGGCTTCGATGTCCATGCCCTGGGCGCCGGCGACGGCGTGTGGCTGGGCGGCGTCAAGATCCCCGCCGATCTTTGCCTGATCGGCCATTCCGATGCCGATGTCGCCTTGCACGCACTTACCGATGCGCTGCTGGGTGCCATCGGCGCCGGCGACATCGGCCAGCATTTCCCGCCCTCCGATGCGCAATGGCGCGGTGTCGCGTCGTCCCGCTTTCTGGCCCATGCCGCAAGCCTCGTCGCCGCCAGGGGCGGTGCCATCGCCCATGTCGACCTGACGATCATCTGCGAGCGGCCCAAGGTCGGCCCGCATCGCGCCGCCATGGTCCAGCGCATCGCCGAGATCCTGTCGATTGGGCCCGAGCGCGTCAGCGTGAAAGCGACCACCACCGAACGCCTCGGCTTCACCGGCCGCGGCGAGGGTATCGCCGCCCAGGCCATCGCAACCGTGAGATTGCCCTGATGCTTCCTCTCTGGCACCCGGCCCGGATCATCTCGACCGGTGTCTACGTCGGCCATCTGCCCGGCCCGGCCGGCACCTGGGGCTCGGCCGCGGCGCTGGTCCCGGCCTGGTTCATCCGCGACGCCGGCGGCCCCTGGGCCTTGGCGGCGGCGGCGGTGCTGATCACCCTGATCGGCATCTGGGCCTCGGGCCTCTATGCCGGCGCCATGGACATGAAGGATCCCGGCAGCGTGGTGGTCGACGAATTCGCCGGCCAGTGGTTCACCCTGATCGTGGTGCCCAACGAGCTGGCATGGTTCGCCGTCGCCTTCGCCCTGTTCCGCCTGCTCGACATCACCAAGCCCTGGCCGGCAAACTGGGCCGACCGCACCCTGCCCGGCGGCTTCGGCATCGTCATCGACGATGTCATCGCCGGCCTGATGGGGCTGGTTTTCATGGGGGCCTTGATCGAACTATGGTGACCACCCTGTTCCCCGCCGCCCTGGAGACCCGCGCCGCCGCCCTGATCGCGGCTGCCGCCGCCAAGGGCTGGCTGATCGCCACGGCCGAAAGCTGCACCGGCGGCCTGATCGCCGGCCTGCTGACCGAAATCGCCGGCTCCAGCATCGCGGTGGATCGGGGCTTCGTGACCTATTCCAACGAGGCCAAGATGGAGATGCTGGGCGTGCCGGCCGCGCTGCTGGACGCCTATGGCGCCGTCTCGGAACCGGTCGCCCGTGCCATGGCCGAAGGCGCCTTGGCCCGCAGCCGCGCCCATGTAACCGTTTCAGTCACCGGCATCGCCGGCCCCGGCGGCGGCAGCGACGCCAAGCCGGTCGGCCTCGTCCATTTCGCCTGCGCCCGCCGCGACGCGCCCACTGTCCACATCGAACGCCGCTTCGGCGACATCGGCCGCTCGCCCGTGCGGATGGCGACGATCGACCAGGCAATGCAACTGCTCGAACTCGCAGTCGCCCAGCCAATGACGGCCTGACGCCTCCACCGTCGTCATTCCGGCGAAGGCCGGAATCCATCGCTGTCCAGTGCCAGATCCTCGGCACTACGCGCGACCCCAGCATGGATCCCGGCCTCCGCCGGGATGACGGCGGTGAAACTTCGTTTCAAGCCGGCAGCCGGGTTGAATAGGCTTGAAAAATCTCGTCTGAGAAGGCGACGAAAGTCACCTTCTCGGGCAGGTCATTCACCGAGAGGAATTTCAGCGTCTCCGCCATTGCAATCTCGGTTGCCTGTTCGATGGGGTAGCGATAGATGCCGCAACTGATCGCCGGGAAGGCGATGGTGCGCAGGCCGTGCTCGGCCGCAAGGCGGAAACTGTTGGCGTAGCAGGCGGCAAGCAGGGCCGGCTCGCCGTGATTACCGCCGTTCCACACCGGGCCTACGGTATGGATGACGTGCTTGACTTGCAGCTTGTGCCCGCCGGTGATCTTGGCCTGACCTGTCTTGCAGCCGTTGAGCATCCGGCATTCCAACGCCAGCCCCGGCCCGGCAGCCCGATGGATCGCACCATCCACACCGCCGCCGCCCAGCAGCGACGAATTGGCCGCGTTCACGATCGCATCGACAACAAGCTTGGTGATATCCCCTCGCCGCAATTCGATACGGTCGGCGACGGACATCATCACGCCGCCGCGCTCGGCTCGCCGTACAGGGCGTGGGCGCGGGTCTCGAAGGCGGAGACCATGCGGCGGGCGGCGTCTTCGAAGACGCCGCCGATCATCTGGGTGTAGACCTTGTTGCGGAATTCGAAATCGACCAGGAAGTCGATCACGCAGCCGGCGCTGCCGTCGGGCATCGGCATGAAGCGCCAATGGTTCTTCAGGTAGGCGAAGGGCCCTTCGGTGAAGGTCACGTCGATATCGTAGGGCGGCTTCAAGGTGACGGCCGAGGTGAAGCGTTCGCGGAAGGCCTTATAGCCGATGATCAGGTCGGCGATGATCAGGCTCTGCGAGCGCGCACGGATGCGCGAGCCCACGCACCACGGCAGGAACTCGGGATATTGGGCGATGTCGGCAACTAGGTCGTAGAGCTGCCCCGGACTGTAGGGCAGCGTCTTGACTTCAGCGTAGCGTGGCATGGGCGGCGAGCTGCGCCTCCCGGGCGGCTTTCAGGCGGGCGAAATCCTCGCCCGCGTGGTGCGACGAGCGGGTCAGCGGCGAGGCCGAGACCATCAGGAAGCCCTTGGCCCGGGCCATGATCGCATAGTCGGCGAATTCCGCCGGGGTCACGAAGCGATCGACCGGGGCATGCTTGGGCGTCGGCTGCAGGTACTGGCCGATGGTGATGAAGTCGACCTCGGCCGAGCGCAGGTCGTCCATCACCTGGTAGACTTCCGCCTTGGTCTCGCCCAGGCCGACCATGATGCCGGATTTGGTGAACACCGTCGGGTCCAGTTCCTTGACCTGCTGCAGCAGGCGCAGGGAGTGGAAATAGCGCGCGCCCGGCCGGATCGTGGGGTAGAGCCGCGGCACGGTTTCCATGTTGTGGTTGTAGACGTCGGGCCGGGCCGCCACCACCGCCTCCACCGCGCCATCCTTGCGCAGGAAGTCGGGAGTGAGAATCTCGATCGAGGTTCGCGGCGCCGTCTCGCGCAGGCGCGCGATCACCTTCACGAACTGGCTGGCGCCACCGTCGGCCAGGTCGTCCCGGTCGACGGAGGTGATGACCACATGCTCCAGGCCCATCTCGCCGACCGCGACCGCGACATGGTCGGGCTCGTCGGGATCGGGATGCATCGGCATGCCGGTCTTGATGTTGCAGAAGGCGCAGGCCCTGGTGCAGGTGTCGCCCAGGATCATCACCGTGGCGTGCTTCTTCTTCCAGCACTCCCCGATGTTTGGGCAGGCCGCCTCCTCGCACACCGTGTTCAGCTTCAGCCGGCGCATCATGGCGCGGGTCTCGGCATATTCGGGGCTGGTCGGCGCCTTCACCCGCAGCCAGTCGGGCTTGGGCTTGCGTGTCGGCGCGGCCACCTGGGTGGGGGTGGCGGTGCCCGCGGGGAGATCGGTCATCGTCATGGCCTAGATGTGAATGGCCCGGCCGTAAGCGTCAAGCACTGCCTCGTGCATCATTTCCGACAGGGTGGGATGCGGAAACACCGTGTGCATCAATTCTTCCTCGGTGGTTTCCAGCCCCATGGCGACCACAAAGCCTTGAATCAACTCGGTAACTTCGGCCCCGACCATGTGTGCGCCCAGCAGTTGCCCGGTCTTGGCGTCGAATATGGTCTTCACCAACCCCTGGTCCTCGCCCAGCGCAATCGCCTTGCCGTTGCCGGTGAAGGGGAAGCGGCCGACCTTGACCGCGTAACCGGCTTCTTTGGCCTTCTTCTCCGTGAGGCCCACCGAGGCGATCTGCGGGTGGCAATAGGTGCAGCCGGGAATCTGCTCCTTCTTCATCGGGTGCGGGTTGAGGCCGGCGATGGCCTCGACGCAGATTACGCCCTCGTGCTCGGCCTTGTGGGCCAGCATGGGCGGGCCGGCGACGTCGCCGATGGCATACAGACCGGGCACATTGGTGCGGCCGAAACCGTCGATCTTGATGCAGCCCTTCTCGGTCGCGACGCCCAAGGCCTCGAGCCCCAGGTTCTCGATATTGCCGACGACGCCGACGGCGGAGATCACCCGGTCGACGGTGATTTCGCTCTTGCCGCCCTTGGCATCCTCGATCGTGGCGGTGACGGTGTCGGCACCCTTCTTGAGGCCCAAGACCTTGGCGCCGGTCAGCACCTTCATGCCCTGCCTCTCGAAGCGCTTGCGGGCATGGGCGGCGATTTCCTCGTCCTCCACGGGCAGGATCTGCGGCAGGACTTCGACCACCGTCACTTCCGCCCCCATGGTGCGGTAGAAGCTGGCGAATTCGATGCCGATGGCACCCGACCCCACGACCAGCAGCGACTTCGGCATGGCCTCGGGCACCATGGCCTCGAAATAGATCCAGACCAGCTTGCCGTCGCCCTCCAGGCCGGGCAGGTTGCGCGGGCGTGCGCCGGTCGCCACGATCAGGTGCTTGGCAGCGTAGTCGCCGACCGGCTTGCCATCCTTGGTGACGGAAACGCTGGTCGCGGCGGTCAGCTTGGCCTCGCCGTCGATCACCGTGATCTTGTTCTTCTTCATCAGGAAGGTGACGCCGCTGTTGAGCCGCTTGGCGACCCCGCGGGAGCGTTCGACGACCTTCTTGATGTCGAAGGAGACCTTCTCGGCCGACAGGCCGTAGTCGCCGGGATGGTTCATGTAATGAAACACCTCGGCCGAACGCAGCAGGGCCTTGGTCGGGATGCAGCCCCAATTGAGGCAGATGCCGCCCAGGTGCTTGCGCTCCACCACCGCGGTCTTGAGGCCCAGTTGCGCGGCGCGGATCGCCGCGACATAGCCGCCCGGCCCGCCGCCGACGACGATGACGTCGAATGTCTCAGCCATCTCTCAGTCCTTCTCTATCTCGGGCGTCATCCCGGCGAAGGCCGGGATCCATCGTCGTCCAACGCGCGACGGCCCAATGGATTCCGGCCTTCGCCGGAATGACGGTTGAAGAATCACAGCATCATGGTGATGGGGTCTTCGATCAGACCCTTGAAGGCGGCCAGCAGTTGCGAGCCCACGGCGCCGTCGACCACCCGGTGATCGCACGACAGGGTGACGGTCATCAGGGTGGCGATGGCCAGGGCCCCGTCCTTCACGATCGGCCGCTTCTCGCCCATGCCCACGGCCAGGATCGCGCCATGGGGCGGGTTCACCACGGCGGCAAATTCCTTGATCCCGAACATGCCGAGGTTGGAGATCGAGAAGGTGCCGCCCTGGTATTCCTGGGGTTTCAGCTTGCGCGTGCGCGCCCGCTCGGCCAGGTCCTTGGTCTCGGTCGCGATCGCCGCCAGGCCCTTGGCCTCGGCATTGAAGACGATCGGCGTGATCAGGCCGCCATCGATGGCAACCGCCACCGCCACGTCGGCGTGGCGGTGGCGCAGGATCGCCTCGTCGGTCCAGCTCGCATTGGCCGCCGGCACCTTCTTCAGGGCCAGGGCGCAGGCGCGGACGATGAAGTCGTTGACCGAGATCTTCACCGGCGACTTGGCGTTAAGGTTGGTGCGCAGGGCCAGCAAGGCGTCCAGCTCGCAGTCGATCGTCAGATAGAAATGCGGGATGGTCTGCTTGGCCTCGGACAGGCGCCGCGCCACGGTCTTGCGCATGCCGTCGTTGGGGACGACGTCGTAGGAGCCTTCGGGGAACGGCAAGGCGGCCGGGGCCGGCTTGGGGGCCGCCACGGGTGCCGGTGCCGCGGCAAGTGCCACCGCGGGCGCTGGGGCGCGCGGTGCCTTGGCCGCTGTCTCGACATCGGCCTTCACGATGCGGCCGTGCGGGCCGGAGCCCTTCACGGACGCCAAGTCGACGCCGGAATCCCTGGCGATCCGCCGGGCCAGCGGGCTGGCGAACACGCGCGTGCCTGTCGCCGGCGCCGGGCGGCCACGACCGGTGCTGCCGGTGCTGCAACGGGGGCCGCCGGTGCCGCTTCGGCCGCCTTGGGTGCCGGTGCCGCCTTGGCAGCCGGGGCGGTAACCGCCTTGGCGTCCTCGCCTTCCGCGGCGATCAGGGCGATGGGCGTATTCACCGCGACATTGTCAGTGCCTTCGGCCACCAGGATCTTGGCGAGGGTGCCTTCATCCACCGCCTCCACTTCCATGGTGGCTTTGTCGGTTTCGATCTCGGCGATGATGTCACCGGCTTTGACGGTGTCGCCTTCCTTGACCAGCCATTTGGCGAGCTTGCCCTCCGTCATGGTGGGCGAAAGCGCCGGCATCAGGATTTCGATGGCCATTTGTCTGCTCCCCCGTCAGGCGCGGTAGAGGACGGCCTTGGCCGCCGCCACGATGTCGCCCGCATTGGGCAAGGCCAGTTTCTCGAGATTGGCGGCATAGGGCATGGGCACGTCTTTGCCCGCTACCCGCAGCACCGGGGCATCGAGATAGTCGAAGGCCTGTTCCATGATCAGGGCCGAGACC
This sequence comes from Oleomonas cavernae, assembly GCF_003590945.1. Lineage (NCBI taxonomy): Bacteria > Pseudomonadati > Pseudomonadota > Alphaproteobacteria > Acetobacterales > Acetobacteraceae > Oleomonas > Oleomonas cavernae. Next base: position 1,429,208 of record NZ_QYUK01000011.1, read on the forward strand.
TCCGAACCGATACCGCAGGCGGCCCAGCCCTCTTCCACCGTCACCGCGCGATTGGTCTTCTGGACCGAGCGCACCACCGTCTCGATGTCGAGCGGGCGGACCGAGCGCAGGTCGATCACCTCGGCGTCGATCCCCTCGCCCGCCAGAATCTCGGCCGCGGCCAGGGCATGCATGACGCTGATCGAGAAGGCGACCAGGGTTACATCCTTGCCCGGCCTGGCAATGCGCGCCTTGCCGATGGGCAGGACGTAATCGGCCGTCGGCACCTCGAAGCTCTTGCCATAGAGCATCTCGTTTTCCAGGAAGACGATCGGGTTGCGGTCGCGGATCGCGGCCTTCAGCAGGCCCTTGGCATCGGCGGCGCTATAGGGCACCACCACCTTCATGCCCGGGCAATGGGCGTACCAGGAGGCATAGCATTGGCTGTGCTGGGCGCCGACGCGCGACGCCGCGCCGTTGGGGCCGCGGAAGACGATCTGCGAGATCTGCTGGCCGCCCGACATATAAAGCGTCTTGGCGGCGGAATTGATGATGTGATCGATCGCTTGCATGGCGAAGTTGAAGGTCATGAATTCGACGATCGGCTTCAGCCCTGCGAAAGCCGCGCCTACCCCTAAGCCGGCAAAGCCGTATTCGGTGATCGGGGTATCGATCACGCGGGTGGCGCCGAATTCGTCGAGCAGGCCTTGGGTGACCTTATAGGCACCCTGGTACTGCGCCACTTCCTCGCCCATCACGAAGACGTCGGGGTCGGCGCGCATTTCCTCCGCCATGGCATCGCGCAAGGCTTCGCGCACGGTCATGGTGACGGTGGGGCCGGCGGGCAGGTCGCCGGCCGGGTTGGCCTCGCCGCCCGTCGAGATCGGCGCCGCCGGGACCTTCGGGGCCTCCGCGGCCGGTGCGGCCACCGGTGCCGGCGCCGCCTTGGGGGCCGGTGCGGCCGAGGCATCCTCGCCTTCCGCGGCGACGATGGCGATGGCGGTGTTCACCGCCACATTGTCGGTGCCCTCGGCGATCAGGATCTTGGCGATCTTGCCCTCGTCGACCGCCTCGACCTCCATGGTCGCCTTGTCGGTCTCGATCTCGGCGATGACGTCGCCGGCCTTGATGGTGTCGCCTTCCTTCACCAGCCATTTGGCGAGCTTGCCCTCGGTCATGGTGGGCGAGAGCGCGGGCATCAGAATTTCTACGGCCATTTTCTTTTATCCTCGCCCGCTCAGCGCAGAATGTCGGTCATGAGCTCGCTCTCGGGCGGCTCGGGACTGGTTTGGGCAAAGTCGGCGGCCTCGGCCACGACCTGCTTCACGTCCGCATCGATGGCCTTCAGGCCGGCCTCGTCGCTCAGCTTGGTGGACAGGATCAGGTCGCGGGCACGGTCGATCGGGTCGTGTTCGGTCCGCATCTTCTGCACCTCTTCCTTGGTGCGGTACTTGGCAGGATCGGACATGGAATGGCCGCGGTAGCGGTAGGTCTTCATCTCCAGCAGGATCGGCCCCTTGCCGCCACGGGCCCAGGCCACCGCCTCTTCGCTGGCGGCCTTCACCGCCAGCACGTCCATGCCGTCGACCAGGCGGCCGGGGATGTTGAAGCTGTCGCCGCGGCGGTGAAGCTGGGTCTGGGCCGAGGCGCGGGCAACGGCCGTGCCCATGGCATACTGGTTGTTCTCGATCACATAGACGATGGGCAGGCCCCACAGCTCCGCCATGTTGAAGCTCTCATAGACCTGGCCCTGGTTGGCGGCACCGTCGCCGAAATAGGCGATGCAGACATTGTCCTGCTTGCGATACTTCATGGCGAAGGCCACGCCGGTGCCCAGCGGCACCTGGGCGCCGACGATGCCGTGGCCGCCGTAGAACTGCTTCTCGGCACTGAACATGTGCATCGAGCCGCCCTTGCCCTTGGAATAGCCGCCGATGCGGCCCGTCAGTTCGGCCATCACCCCCTTGGGGTCCATGCCGCAGGCCAGCATGTGGCCGTGGTCGCGGTAGCCGGTGATGACCGCGTCGCCCTGTTTCAGCGCCGCCTGCATGCCGATGACCACGGCTTCCTGGCCGATATAGAGGTGGCAGAAGCCGCCGATCAGGCCCATGCCGTACATCTGGCCCGCCTTCTCCTCGAAGCGGCGGATCAGGAGCATTTCGCGATAGTAGTGGAGGAGTTCAGGCCCTGGCGTGGCGTTGACCGGTTCGTCTGCCGGCTTCTTCTGCGCGCTCTTTGCCATCGGCGTCTCCTGCTGTCGTCGGCCCTTGATGGCCGCTCCGGGATCTGATGGAAGCGCAGATTAGTGAAACGCGCATGACGGACAACCGATTAAACGGCCACCCATGCAAATTTGCATGACTTGCTGCAGCGCAGCGTGCAGCACCATGCGGATCTCGGGAAAAAACTGTCAGATCACCCTGTAGTCGCCCTCAGATCACCCCCGCCGCCCCCCTGTCGTCATGCCCGGGCTTGTCCCGGGCATCCACGTCGGGACAGTGCAAGCTCGTTGACGGAAGAGGCAGCTTGCCGACGTGGATGGCCGGGACTTCGCCCACGGCTGTCCGGTTTAGTTTTAGTGGACTGGTTGCACGGTGTTGATTCTACTCATGTTCAGACGTTGGCGCGTCTCCTGGACATGAAATCGGAGCAACACCGTGCGACACCACAATAGCGTTTTCCACGATCTGCTGAAGTGGGTTCCTTGGGATCGGTTCGAGCAACTGACCGCGGCGCATCAGGCCGATCGCCGGGTCCGGCGGCTGCCGACCAAGAGCCAGTTCATCGCCCTGCTGTACGGGCAATTGTCCGGCGCGAGCAGCCTGCGGGAGATCGTCGCGGGCCTGGAGAGCCATGCCGCGCGGCTCTATCACGTCGGCGGGCGTACGGTGTCGCGTTCGACCCTGGCCGACGCCAATGCCGGGCGCCCCAGTGAAGTGTTCAGCGCGTTGTTCGCCGCCATGGTCGCCGGTGCCGGGCGCGGCCTGCGCCGGGCCGTGGGTGAAGCCACCTATCTCATCGACTCGACCAGCATCCGCCTGACCGGCGTGGCGGCAGAGTGGGCGCGCTTCTCAGCCAATGCCTGCGGCGCCAAGGCCCATGTCATCTACGACCCCGATGCCGACCGGCCGATCTATGCGGCGGTCACCCCGGCCAAGGTCAACGACATCACCGCGGCCCAGGCCATGCCCATCGAAGCGGGGGCGACCTATGTCTTCGACCTGGGCTACTACGACTACGCCTGGTGGGCCGGGCTGGACGCCGCCGGGTGCCGCATCGTCACGCGCTTCAAGTCCAACACGCCCTTGACGGTGACCGCCGAACGGCCGCTGCCCGAGGGCGCTGCCAACATCCTGTCCGACCGCGTCGGCCTGCTGCCGCGGCGCCAGGCCACGAACCGCAAGAACCCGTTCTCCGCCCCCGTCCGCGAGGTCTGCATCACGATCGAAACCGGCAAGGTGCTGCGCCTCCTGAGCAACGATCTCGATGCCAGCGCCCAGGAAATCGCCGACCTCTACAAGCGGCGCTGGGCCATCGAGCTGTTCTTCCGCTGGGTCAAGCAGACCTTGAAGATCCGCCGCTTTCTCGGCACCAGCGAGAACGCGGTCCGCATTCAGGTTGCCGTCGCCTTGATCGCCTTCCTGCTGTTGCGCCTGGCCCAGGCCGCCCAGCAAACGGTTCAAAGCCCGCTCGCCTTCGCCCGCCTGGTGCGCGCAAACCTCATGCACCGCCGACGGCTCGACCGGCTAATCGGGGCCGAGCCAAGACAACGCATCGACCCCAACCAGATGAGCTGGCTATGAGCGTAATCTTAACCGGACAGCCGTGGGACTTCGCCCGGCCATGACGAAGAGAGCAGTGCGTAAAGGAGGCTCGGCGGCCCGACAGGCGCCGCCATCACTGCGGATTGAGGATGACCACGTCGTTCTCGTGGGCGAAGCCCAGGGTGACGCGCGCCCGCTCCTCGATCATGTCGCGATCGAGGCTTTCGGGGCGCAGCAGGGACACGCGGCGTTCCAGCGCCTCCCGCTGCTCGGAAACCTGCGCCAGTTGCGCCTTGGTCTCCTCGATCTCATGGCTGAGGCGCAGCCACGACACCAGCCCATAGTCGCCCTGCACCAGGTGATAGCCGAAATACCCGGTCACACAGATCGCCACCACCGGCACGATGGCCTGGCGCGTCCGACGGCGAAGTTCATTGGCGAGAGTCATGGGCGGATTGAATCATGAGCGGATTCAGCGGTCAATTGATTCCGCCATCTTACAAACAAACTATAGACGATCGTGACAATCGCAGTGACTGGAAGCATTACCAGCGCCGTCTCCTTAAAATTAAAACCAACCCAAAACAGAATCTCGCCGGGGATGTGTGTATGGGGGAATGCGTGCTCCCAGGGGTACCTGAGTGAATGCAATAGGATTGCAAGCACATGTATCATTACCGCCGCCATAAACGCTGCAAGCAAGGCTTTCTGAATCCCAGGCCCCGGCTCATTCCAGAATACACCGAGCCACACGACCGCCGGCATAGTAAGCAACGAAATCCACACTGATTCTTGATTTGTATTATGGATAACAAAATAATCGTCAAATATGTTGGCCGTCAAACCAAGGGAAAGGCCGAGCAGCAGTCCGTAGATGACCGCATTTCGTAACAGTACCGTTAATGAAAATGGGAATATTTCCCTACTTATCTCGCTTAAGGCCTGCTTTCGTCTTACCAGAAATGAGCAACCAAAGGCGATCAACGCAAGGAACGGAAGCGCGCGCGACACATCTCTAGCCACAAAAAGGACCTCATACAAAATGCCATGGTGTGCATCGGCAGGCGTCAGCAGCCATGTTAACCAAAGGAAGATCGCTGGCGTAGCAATTGCCGCGGCGGCACCGATGATCAGCGATCGCTGCCAAGGCTGGTTTACCGGCGACGCAAACGCAAACCAGCAGAACAAACCCGCTAGGAAGCACGGTACAAACGCTTTGAGAGGTGTGCTCCAATGCGGGTGACCGCCAGCAAAAAGATAAACTGCCACCAAGAAGCCGATAGTAGGCAATACCGCAAAAAGTAATCCAAAGATGGCGCTGTCGAACAAGTGCCTAGCGATACTGCGCATCTTTTACCTCGTGACCCGCTGCCCAACGGTCGCCAGCAACTACGGCAAGATCAAGGCCAGGTGAGCGCAGAAAATTCTTTCGCGCGCCAACGGGTTGAAACCCGCCGATCACCGCCGCCGATCGTTCAGGGCGCATGTCGCATCCGTTCAATCTGCTGCACCGCACTATTCAAATAATGCCTGGAATATGCGCAAGCGGCGCCAGGGGCGGACATGAGCGACATTTTTTGGGCAGATCCCTGCCCCTGCCGGATGGCTTGAGGGGGAACGGTGGTCGGGACACAGATGCCTCGCGTCAAGATACGCGGCCTGACCAAGATCTTCGGGACGAAGATCGATCCCGCCCTGCGCCTGGTCGATGACGGCGCCTCGCGCGCCGATATCCTGGCCGCCACCGGCTGCGTCGTCGGCCTGCGCAATGTCAGTTTCGATGTCGCCGAGGGCGAGATCCTGGTGGTCATGGGCCTGTCGGGCAGCGGCAAGTCGACCGCGCTGCGCTGTATCAACCGCCTGATCGAGCCGACCAGCGGCGGCGTCACCGTCGGCACCCAAGAGGTGATGGCACTGGATCCCAAGGCCCTGCTGGCCTTCCGCCGCAAGACATTCGGCATGGTGTTCCAGCAGTTCGCCCTGTTTCCCCACCGCAGCATCCTGCGTAATGCCGAATACGGCTTGGAGATCCAGGGGGTGGCGCCTGAGATCCGCAAGGCCAAGGCCCTGGCCGCGCTCGAACAGGTCGGCCTCAAGGGCTGGGAAGACCGCTACCCCTCCCAGCTTTCGGGCGGCATGCAGCAGCGCGCGGGCCTGGCCCGGGCGCTGGCGGTCGACACCGACATCCTGCTGATGGACGAGGCCTTCTCGGCCCTCGACCCGTTGATCCGGCGCGACATGCAGCAGGAACTGGTCACGTTGCAGAAGAAGTTGAAGAAGACGATCATCTTCGTCTCCCACGATCTCGACGAGGCGGTGGCCCTGGGCGGGCGGATCGTGCTGATGCGCGACGGCGAGATCGTCCAGGACGGCACCGCCATCGACCTGCTGACCAGCCCGGCCGACGACTATGTCCGCCGCTTCACCAGCCACCTCGACGTGCTGGGCGTGATCACCGCCGGCGCCATCATGCGGCCCCTCAACGGTGTCGCCGCGGCCCCGGCGACGCGCGTGGCCGCGGCCATGACCCTGCACGAGGTGCTGGGCGCCCTGGACACCGCCGGCGGCGAGATCGGCGTGCAGGACGGCGGGCACCTGGTCGGCCTGATCGGTGCCCACGACTTGATCACCGCGCTGGCTGCGCGCGGCCAGGCATAGGAGCGGGTGATGGACTGGACCGTGCCGAAATTCCCGCTCGACGAGCTCAGCGACCAGGCCCTGGACTGGTTGACCACGCAGTTCTCAGGGCTCACCCGCGCCATCTCCCACATCGTCGCCGACTGGATCGATGTCGCGAGCACCGCCATCGCCGGCCTGCCGCCCTGGGCCACCATCCTGGTGATCGCGGCCGTGGTCTGGCGCCTCACCACCTTGCGCATCGCCGTGCTCACCCTCGCCGGCTTCCTGTTCCTGTGGAACCTGGAATTGTGGCGCGCCACGGTGCAGTCGCTGGTGCTGGTGCTGTTCTCCACCGCCGCGGCCCTGGCGATCGGCATTCCCATCGGCATCTTCGCAGCGCTCAACCGCCGGGTCTGGCGCACGATCAGCCCCCTGCTGGACATGATGCAGACCATGCCCAGCTTCGTGTACCTGATCCCGGCCATTCCCTTCTTCGGCCTGGGCGCGGTCTCGGCCGCCTTTGCCACCATTGTCTTCGCCATGCCGCCGACCATCCGCCTGACGGCGCTGGGCATCATCGAGACGCCCACTGCCTTGGTCGAGGCGGCGGACGCCTTCGGTTCCAGCCGGATGCAGAAGCTGGTGAAGGTGCAACTGCCCCTGGCCGTGCCCACCATCCTGGCCGGCGTCAACCAGACCATCATGCTGGCCCTGTCGATGGTGGTCATCTCGGCCATGATCGGCGCCGGCGGCCTGGGCGGCGAGGTCTGGCGCGCCATCCAGCGGCTGGAGGCCGGCAAGGGCTTCGAGGCCGGCATCGCCATCGTCATCCTCGCGGTCATCCTCGACCGCGTTACCCAGCACGTTGCCAAGCGCATGCGCGGCGACAGGCAGACCCAAGAGTCCTGACCCACCCAACCCCCAAGAGGCCTGCAATGCTGAACGGAATGCTGAAACGACTTTCTGCCGCGGCGCTGGGCCTCGGCCTGCTCGCCGGTGCCACTGCCGCCCAGGCGGCGGACAAGTCCCTGACCATCGCCTATGTCGAATGGTCGGATGCGGTCGTCGCCACCAACGTCATCAAGACGGTGCTGGAAGACAAGGGCTACAAGGTCAAGATCGTGCCGCTGTCGGGCGCCGCCATGTGGCAGGCCGTGGCCACGGGCGAGGCCGATGCCATGGTCGCCGCCTGGCTGCCCGCCACCCACCAGGCCTATTTCGAGAAGCTGAAGGACAAGGTCGTCGACCTGGGCCCCAACGTCACCGGGGCCAAGATCGGCTGGGCCGTGCCGACCTACCTGACCGACATCAACTCGATCGAGGACCTCAAGGGTCACGAGGACGCGGTGGGCGCCAAGATCATCGGCATCGATCCGGGCGCCGGCCTCATGCGCGCCTCGGAAAAGGCGATCAAGGACTATGACCTGAAGGTGAAGCTGGTCGAGGGATCGGATGCCACCATGGTCGGCGCGCTGAAGGATGCCTATGCCAAGAAGGAGCCGATCGTCGTCACCACCTGGACGCCGCATTGGATGTTCGCGACCTGGCAGCTCAAGTACCTGGCCGATCCCAAGGCCTCGTTCGGCGGCGAAGAGACGGTGAACACGGTGGTGCGCCTGGGCCTCGACAAGGACCAGCCGGAAGCCTACGCCATCCTCAACGCCTTCGCGCTTAGCCTCGACGACGAGCAGAAGGTCATGGTCTGGAACAACGAAGCCGGCGCCGACCCGGCCGCCACCGCCCGCAAGTGGGTGGACGAGAACAAGGACAAGGTCGCCGCCTGGAAGTGACCGGGCGCTGAAACGCAAAAGGCCGGGCGAACTGCCCGGCCTTTTCTTTGTCATCCCGGCGAAGGCCGGGATCCATCGGCGTGGAGATCGAGATCCACGAGAAAGAAATGCCGGCGAGACCCCGCGCTTCCCTTCAATGGATTCCGGCCTTCGCCGGAATGACGATTGATCAAACCTTCAGGATGGAACGGCCGGCGTAGCGGGCGATGTCGCCCAGTTCTTCCTCGATGCGGATGAGCTGGTTGTACTTGGCCGTGCGGTCGGAACGGGCCAGCGAGCCGGTCTTGATCTGGCCGCAGTTGGTGGCAACCGCCAGATCCGCGATGGTCGAGTCCTCGGTCTCGCCCGAGCGGTGGGACATCACTGCCGTGTAGCGGGCGCGGTGGGCCATGTCGACGGCTTCCAGGGTCTCCGACAGGGTGCCGATCTGGTTGACCTTCACCAGGATCGAATTGCCCGTGCCCGCCGCGATACCGTCGGCCAGGCGCCTGGGGTTGGTTACGAACAGGTCGTCGCCGACGAGTTGGACCTTGGAACCGATGGCATCGGTCAGCAGCTTCCAGCCGGCCCAGTCGTCTTCCGCCATGCCGTCCTCGATCGAGACGATGGGATAGGCTTCGACCAGACCCTTCCAGTAGTCGACCAGGGCGGCCGATTCCAGCACCTTGCCCTCGCCTTCCAGGTGGTACTTGCCGCCCTTGAAGAATTCGGTCGAGGCGGCGTCGAGCGCCAGGGTGACGTCGACACCCGGCTTGTAGCCGGCCTTTTCGATCGCCTTCATGATGAAGTCGAGGGCCGCGCGGGTGCCGTTCAGGTTGGGCGCGAAGCCGCCCTCGTCGCCCACGTTGGTGGCATGGCCGGCGGCCTTCAACTCGGCCTTCAGCCTGTGGAAGATCTCGGCGCCGACGCGCACGGCATCGGCGAAGGTGGGGGCCGCCACCGGCTGGATCATGAATTCCTGGATGTCGATCGGGTTGTCGGCATGGGCGCCGCCGTTGATGATGTTCATCATCGGCACCGGCAGGACGCGGGCGGTCGGGCCACCCAGATAGCGGTACAGGGGCACGCCCTGGTCTTCCGCCGCCGCCTTGGCCAGGGCCAGCGAGACGCCGAGGATCGCATTGGCGCCCAGGCGGGCCTTGTTGGGGGTGCCGTCCAGGTCGATCATCTGGCGGTCGAGGTGGAGCTGGTCTTCCGCGTCCTGGCCGACCAGGGCATCGAAAATCTCGGTGTTCACCGCCTCGACGGCGAGGCGCACACCCTTGCCGCCATAGCGGGCATCGCCGTCACGCTTCTCGTTCGCCTCATGGGCACCGGTCGAGGCGCCCGAGGGCACCGCGGCACGGCCGAAGGCACCGGATTCGAGGGTCACGTCGACCTCGACGGTCGGGTTGCCGCGGCTGTCGAGGATCTCGCGGGCGTGAATATCGGCAATACCAGTCATGGCGTCCTCAGATGATCAATTGTGCCGTGTCATCTCTCGGCGCGAGGGCGCTGATCGGGAAAAACCATCGTCATGACCGGGCCTGTCCCGGTCATCCACGTCGGGACAGTGCACGTCCGTTGACGGAAGAGGCAGCTTGCCGACGTGGATGGCCGGGACTTCGCCCGGCCATGACGGAGAAAGGGTTATTCTCCCAACCAACGCCAGAAACCCCGACCGGGCATGACACAGGTCGGGGGCCGTATATCAGACCAGACGGGATTGGTCGACTGCCGCCTTGATGAAGCTCGCGAACAGCGGGTGCGGGTCAAAGGGCTTGGATTTCAGTTCCGGGTGGAACTGCACGCCGATGAACCAGGGATGATCGGGGATCTCGACGATCTCGGGCAGCAGGCCGTCGGGCGACATGCCGGTGAACATCAGGCCGCGCTGTTCCAGCCGCGGCACGTAGTTGATGTTCACTTCATAGCGATGGCGATGACGCTCGCTGATCGTGGTGCTGCCATAGATCTCGGCCACCCGGCTGCCCTGGCGCAGGGCCGCGCCATAGGCGCCCAGGCGCATGGTGCCGCCCAGGTCGCCGGCGGCGCTGCGCTGTTCCAGTTCGTTGCCGCGCATCCATTCGGTCATCAGGCCCACGACCGCCTCGTCGCTGGGGCCGAATTCGGTCGAACTGGCATGGGTCAGGCCGGCCAGGTTGCGCGCCGCCTCGATCACCGCGATCTGCATGCCAAAGCAGATGCCGAAATAGGGCACGCGATGCTGGCGCGCGAAGTTGGCCGCCGCGATCTTGCCCTCGACCCCGCGATAGCCGAAACCGCCCGGCACCAGGATGCCGTCGACCTCTTCCAGGTGGGCGACCGCGTCTTCCTTCTCGAAGGTCTCGGACTCGATCCATTCCAGGTTGACGCGGACATTGTTGGCGATGCCGCCGTGGTTCAGCGCCTCGGCCAGGGACTTGTAGGCGTCCTTCAGGCCGGTGTACTTGCCCACCACGGCGATGGTCACCTCGCCCTCGGGCTGGACCCAGCGGCGATGGATTTCCTGCCAGCGATTGAGGACCGGTGTCGGCGCCGACAGGCCGAAGGCATCGAGGATGCGGTCGTCGAATTTCTCGGCGTGATAGCTGAGCGGGACTTCGTAGATCGAGCCCACGTCCAGCGCCTGGATGACGTTCTCCGGCCGCACATTGCAGAACAGGGCGATCTTGCGCCGCTCGCCCTCGGGCACTTCCCGGTCGCAACGGCACAGGATGATGTTGGGCTGAATGCCGATCGAGCGCAGTTCCTTGACCGAATGCTGCGTCGGCTTGGTCTTCAGCTCGCCGGCGGAAGGGATATAGGGCACCAGGGTCAGGTGGACATAGACCGCGTGGTGCAGCGGCAGGTCGTTGCCCAATTGGCGGATGGCCTCGAGGAACGGCAGGCTCTCGATGTCGCCGACCGTGCCGCCGATCTCGACCAGCACGAAATCCGTGTCGTCGGTATCGGCCAGGACGAATTCCTTGATCGCGTCGGTCACATGGGGAATCACCTGCACGGTGCCGCCCAGGTAGTCGCCGCGACGTTCCTTGGTCAGGATCGTCTGGTAGATCCGCCCGGTGGTCACATTGTCGGACCGGCGCGAGGGCACGCCGGTGAACCGCTCGTAGTGGCCAAGGTCGAGGTCGGTCTCGGCACCGTCGTCGGTGACATAGACCTCGCCGTGCTGATAGGGACTCATAGTCCCAGGATCCACGTTGAGATAGGGGTCGAGCTTCCTCAAGCGCACGGAAAAGCCCCGAGCTTGCAGCAAGGCACCCAGTGCCGCCGAAGCCAGACCTTTACCCAGCGAGGAGACCACGCCGCCGGTGATGAAGATGAACCGCGCCATGGGTTTACAGCATACCAAAGGGCGCCGTCGTTACTCAACGACGGCGCGTTGAACCAAGGGTTTCCGTCAGTTCGCCGGGGTCGGCGGGGCCGAACCGGGCACGGGTGCCGGTGCGGGTACTGATTCGGTCGGTGCCGGGGTGCTCGGCGTCGTCGTGGCCGGCGCCGGCACGGCGGGCTCGCTGGGCACCAGAACCGGGGCCTGCTGCTGCTCGATCCGATCGACGATCGAGCCTTCGCCGCCCGTGCGGGCCAGCATGGTCAGGGCCAGCGAACTGATCATGAACAGGCCGGCCAGGATGGCGGTCGCGCGGGTCAGCAGGTTGGCTGCGCCGCGCGCCGACATGAAGCCGCCGCCGCTGCCGCCGATCCCCAGGGCCCCGCCTTCCGACTTCTGGACGAGCACGACGCCGATCAGGGCAACGGCAAAGATGAGGTGCAGGACGAGCAGGAAGTCCATGTCGGTTCCGATTTCGGATGGGATAGGGGCGATGCGCGCACCGAGTTGCCGCGCTTATTACACGATGGTGGGCGCGGATGCCAGTTTCCCGGCGCCGCACTACCGTGCGTGTTGTTCATAGCAGGGTCAGGCCAGGGCAGGATCAGGCCGCGGCCTCGACGATCGGGGCAAAGTCCGCCGCCTTCAGGCTGGCGCCGCCGACCAGGGCGCCGTCGACATCGGCGAGCTTCAGCAGAACCGCCGCATTGCCCGGCTTGACCGAGCCGCCGTAGAGCAGGCGGATGCCGCCGGCGACTTCCGCGCCCAGCCTGGCGGCCAGTCGTTGGCGCATGAAACTGTGGACTTCGACAATTTCACCTTCCGTGGGCGTGCGGCCGGTGCCGATGGCCCAGACCGGCTCGTAGGCGACCACGGTGTTGGCGGCGGTGGCCGCGGCCGGCACCGAACCGTCGAGCTGGCGGCCGACCACGTCCAGGGTCTTGCCCCCGTCCCGCTCCGCTTCCGTCTCGCCGACGCAGATGATCGCGATCAGCCCGGCGCGCCAGGCGGCCTCGGCCTTGGCCTTGACCACATCGTCGCTCTCGCCATGGTCGGTACGCCGCTCGGAATGGCCGACGATGACGAGGGTCGCCCCGGCATCCGCCAGCATTTCCGCCGCCACGTCGCCGGTGTGGGCGCCGCTGACCTTGGCATGGCAATCCTGGCCACCGATCGCGATCGGCGTGCCCTTGGCACGGGCGGCGGCCGCGCCGACCAGGGTCGCCGGCGGGCAAATGGCGACATCGACCTTGGCCGAAAGGGCGCCGACCTTGGCCGCCAGGCTGTCCAGTTCACCGAGCGACGCCGCCACCCCGTTCATCTTCCAATTGCCGGCGACGAGGGGACGGCGAGCCATGACGGTTCCTTTCAATGAATTGCGCGGGTTCGTCTAGCAAAGTGCGGGGGTTGGGGGAAGGCTTTGCTTGGGGACACACGGTGTCGATGCCAACGCCCTAATTGTTCCCGTGATACTGCCGGTACCAGGACACGAAGGCCTCGACCCCTGCCTTCACCGGGGTCGACGGCTTGTAGCCGGTCAGCTTTTGCAGCAGATCGGCGGCCGCGAAGGTGTCGGTGACGTCGCCCTTCTGCATCGGCAGCATGTTGCGCCTGGCCTTCATGCCCAGCGCAGCCTCGATCGCTTCGACAAAATCGAGCAGGGCCACCGGCTGGCCGCCGCCGATGTTCACCACCCGGAAGGGCGCGGCCGGGCTTTGGGAGTCGACCGCGTCGGTGGGAGCGCCGGCGACGGGGATGCAGCCGACCAGGCGGACCATCGCCTCGACCAGATCCTCGACATAGGTGAAGTCGCGCGACATCCGGCCCTGGCCGTAAATATCGATGGCGCGGTCGTTCATGATCGCGTCGACGAACTTGAACAGCGCCATGTCCGGCCGGCCCCAGGGCCCATAGACCGTGAAGAAGCGTAAGCAAGTGGTGGGGATCTGCCACAGATGGGCATAGGAATGCGCCATCAGCTCGCCCGCCTTCTTGGTCGCGGCATAAAGCGTGATGGGATGGTCGGCCATGTCGGTTTCACGGAACGGCATCACCTCGTTGGCGCCGTAAACCGAACTGGTCGAGGCCATGATCAGGTGCTTCGGCGCCAGTAGCCGGGCGATCTCCAGGATGTTGAAGGTGCCGACCAGGTTGGAATCGACATAGGCCCGCGGGTTTTCCAGGCTGTAGCGCACGCCCGCCTGGGCCGCGAAATGGAAGATCACGTCGGGGGCGGCCTCCCGGGCCACCGCGGTCAGGCGCTCGGCTTCCTCGAGCATCAGGATCTGCGCCCGGAAGTTCGGCGATTCGGCCAGGATGGCGTGCCGCCGCTCTTTCAGGCGCAGATCGTAATAGGGTGTCATGCCGTCGATGCCGACCACCTGATGGCCATCGGCCAGCAGGCGTTTGGCCAGGTGAAAGCCGATGAACCCGGCCGTACCGGTAATCAAGAACCGCATTTTTCAGATTTCCTGCTCACGGCCGCCACAGGGTGACACCCGGCGGACACAGATCGCGGTCGAGGACCGCCTTGACATCGAGAACGATCCCCTGCCCGCCGCCCAGCGCCGCCAGCACCGCGCCCCAGCCGTCCGTTAGGAAGGCCCGGTGCGGCACGGCCAGGATCACCGCGTCGCAGGGGCCAAGGTCGGACAGCGGCGCCAGCGTGATGCCATGTTCGTGCCGGCTGGCCTGGGCATCGGCCACGGGATCGCAAACCCGCACGTCCATGCCGAATTTGCGCAGCTCGGCAACGATGTCCGCGACCTTGGAATTGCGAACATCGGGCACGCCTTCCTTGAAGGTCAGGCCCAGAATGCCGACGCGGTTTCCCGCCGCGCGCCCCTGTAGCATCAGGCGGACGCATTCATGGGCGACCATGACCGGGTAGTCGTCGTTGATGCGGCGGCCGGCCAGGATCACGTCCGAGTGATAGCCCAGTTTTTCGGCGCAGTGGGTCAGGTAATAGGGGTCGACGCCGATGCAGTGTCCCCCCACCAGGCCCGGCGTGAAGGGCAGGAAATTCCACTTGGTCGAGGCCGCGCCGATGACATCATAAGTATCGATGCCGAGGCGGCGGCAGATCGACGACAACTCGTTCATGAAGGCGATGTTGATGTCGCGCTGGGCATTTTCGATCACCTTCGCCGCTTCCGCCACCTTGATCGACGGCGCCCGGTGAAGCCCCGCCGTCACCACCGAGCCATAGACCGCGGCGACAACCTCCAGGGTGGCGGCATCCTGGGCCGAGACGACTTTGACGATGGTCTCGAGACGGTGCCTGCCGTCGCCGGGATTGATTCGCTCCGGGCTGTAGCCGACGGTGAAATCCCGCCCGCACACCAGGCCCGAGGCCTGTTCCAGGATCGGCACGCATTCATCCTCGGTCACGCCGGGGTAGACCGTCGATTCGAACACCACGATCGCGCCCGGGGACAAGGCGGCGCCGACCAGCCGCGACGCCGAAAACATGGCCCCCAGATCCGGGCGGTGGGCCTCGTCGATCGGGGTCGGCACGGTGACGATGAAGAAATCGGCCTGTCGCAGGCTGGCGGGATCGTCGCTGAGTTCGAGCCGCGGATGGGCCAGCAGTGCGATATCGACCTCGCCGGTACGATCGATGCCCCGGCGCAGTTCGGCGATGCGCTGGCTGTCGATGTCGAAGCCGATGACGGAAGCCCCGGTGCCGGCGAAGGCCGTGGCGATCGGCAGCCCGACATAGCCCAGCCCGATGACCGCGATATGCCGGCCGTGAGTCGGCGGATTCGGTGCGGCAGGGGTCGAAACCGTCATTTTCTAACCGCACCTGTCATGAAACTGCGCCCTGGCGTCCGTTACCCGGGCATCTCTACGCAAATTTCACCCCCCGCGCCAATGGCCTGTTGAGGGCCAAGGTCGCACCCGGCATGCGATCCGCCCCCAAACCTTGCGACCGTCGAGGCTGCCCCCTAATATGCGCCGCCCGCCGGACCGGCGGGGCCTACCCGAGGATTTCGTCGTATCATGCTCCAGACTCTTCGCAAGGGCGCCTCGACCTGGGTCGTTCGCATCTTCCTCGGTATCTTGATGGTGAGCTTCGGCATCGGCATCTGGCAGGGCAACACGCTGTTCAGTTCGGCCGCGGATACGACGGTCGCGACAGTCGGTGATACGGAGATCTCGTCCCAGGCCTTCACCGTCGCCCTCGACCGCGAAGTGCGCCGGCTTCAGCAGCAGTTGGGCGCCGGCTTCACCCGCGAACAGGCGCTGGCCTTCAATGTCCAGGGCGGTGTACTGAGCCAGTTGCTGTCGGACGCGACCGTGGCCGAAGCCGCCCGCAGCTTCGGCCTGCGCGTGCCCGACGAACTCGTCGCCCGCGAAATCGCCGCCATTCCGGCCTTCCAGGATTTCACCGGCAAGTTCGACGCCGCCCGCTTCCAGGCCGTGCTGCGCCAGGCCCAGATGACCGAGGCGACGCTGACCCAGCAGATTCGCGCCGAACTGGTCCGCGCCCAGCTTTACGGTCCCGCGGCCGGCGGCGCCCGCACGCCGACCATCGTCGCGCAGACCCTGTACGCCCATCGCAACGAGCGCCGCGTCATCGACTATTTCACCCTCGCCCCGGCAGCCCTGGGCCCCATCCCGCAACCCGACGAGGCCGCGATCGACGCCTATTACAAGGCCAATCCGCAGGCCTTCACGGCACCGGAATTCCGCGCCATCACCCTGCTGATTGCCGATCCGGCCGAAATCGCCAAGACCACCGCCCCGACCGAAGACGCCATCGCCGCCGCCTATGAGGAGCGCAAGGGCGAATTCGGCACGCCCGAGAAGCGTGAAATCGTCCAGATGGTCCTGAAAACCCAGGCCGAAGCCGATACGGCGGTGAGCAAGCTCAACAGCGGCGGCGATTTCGTCGCGGTCGCCAAGGAACTGGCCAACCTGTCCGAGGCCGACACCAAGCTGGGCACGGTGACCAAGGGCACCCTGCCCGCCGCCCTCGACGAGGCGGCCTTTGCCGCGGCGGAAGGCGCGATCGGCGGGCCGGTGGAAACGCCGCTGGGCTGGCATGTCTTCAAGGTGGTCAAGGTCGAGGCCGCCTCGGTCAAGCCTATGGCCGAGGTGCACGACACCCTGCGCGATGCTCTCGCCCTCGACGCGGCGCAGAGCCAGATCACGCAGATCCAGAAATCCCTGCAGGACGAGCTGGCCGGCGGCGCTTCGCTCGAGGATGCGGGCCAGCGCCTGAACCTGTCGGTGCGCAAGGTCGCCGCCGTCGATGCCGGCGGCAAGGACGAGGCGGGCAAGCCGGTCGAGGGCCTGCCCGAGGCCCCGCCGCTGCTGCCCGGCCTGTTCCAGGCGGCCACGGGGCGCAACGGCGACATGATCGACACGGACGGCGGCGGCTTCGTCATCGGCCGGGTCGACACCATCAGCCCGGCCGCCTTGCGTCCGCTCGACCAGGTCCGGGGCCAGGTGATCGCCGGCTGGCAGGCGGCCGAGACACAGGATCGCCTGGGCAAGCTCGCCGCTGAAACGGTCAAGGGCATCAACGACGGCAAGGATATCGCGGCCGCGGCCAAGGCGGCCGGTGCCACGCCGGGCACCGTCGGCCCGGGCCTGCGCAGCGGCGATGCGATCTTCGTCGCCCTGCCCCCGGCCCTGGTCACCGCCTTGTTCGAGGTCGACAAGGGCAAGGCCGCCAGCGCCCCCGCGGCGGACGAGACCGGCATCATCATCGGCGCCGTCAGGGGCATCGAGGCGGCAGACCCGGCGGCCGATGCCGAAGGTGTCAAGAAGCTGGCCGAGACCCTGCGCGAGGATTTCGCCGGCGACCTGGCCGGCGTCTTCGAGGCCGATCTGCGCGCCCGTTTCGGCATCAGCATCCACGAGCAGACCTACAACAGCCTGATCGGCCAACGCGGCCGGAGCGAACAATGACCATCCAGCCAGACTTCGACACCTTCCGCGCCGCTTACGAAGAAGGCCGGGCGCAGGTCGTCTGGACCACGCTGGTCGCCGATCTGGAGACGCCGGTTTCGGCCATGCTGAAGCTGACCGATGGCGAGCCCTATCGCTTCCTGTTCGAATCGGTCGAGGGCGGGGCCACGCGCGGCCGCTATTCGATCATCGGCCTGAAGCCCGACATCATCTGGCGCGCTTACGGCAACAAGGCCGAGATCAATCGCATCGCCCGGTCGGATCGCCACAAGTTCCGTCCCTGCGCCGAGGGCACGCTTGCTTCGCTGCGCGCCCTGATCGCCGAATCGCGCATCGACCTGCCGGCCGAATTGCCGCCCATGGCCTCGGGCCTCTACGGCTATTTCGGCTATGAGATGGTGCGCCTGATCGAGCGCCTGCCGACCGACAACCCCGACAAATTGGGCGTGCCGGACGGCCTGTTCGTGCGCCCCTCGATCATGGCGATCTTCGATTCGGTGAAGGATGTCGTCACCGTCGTCTCGCCGGTCTGGGTCGAGAGCGGCGTCGATGCCCGTGCCGCCTACAATCGCGCGGCCGAACGCATCGCCGATACCGTCGCCGATTTCGAGCGCGACCTGCCGGTCACCCGCTCGGACGAGGCAGCGCTGTCACCGATCGGCCAGCCGCAGTCTAACGTCAGCCGCACCGACTATCACGCGCTGGTGAACCGGGCGAAGGAATACATCGCCGCCGGCGACATCTTCCAGGTGGTGCCCAGCCAGCGCTTCCGCCTGCCGTTCAACCTGCCGCCTTTTGCCCTGTACCGTGCGCTGCGCCGGCTCAACCCCTCGCCCTTCCTGTTCTATCTGGACCTGGACGGGTTCTCGATCGTCGGCTCCAGCCCGGAAATCCTGGTGCGCCTGCGCGGCAACAAGGTGACCATCCGGCCGATCGCCGGTACCCGCCCCGCGGCATCACCGAGGAGGCCGACCAGGCCCTGGAGAAGGATCTGCTGTCGGACCCCAAGGAACTGGCCGAACACCTGATGCTGCTGGATCTGGGCCGCAACGATGTCGGGCGCGTGGCCAGGATCGGCACGGTCAAGGTCACCCAGCGCAACATCATCGAGCGTTACAGCCACGTGATGCACATCGTCTCCAACGTCGAGGGCGAGATCGATCCCGCCCATGACGCGGTCGACGCCCTGCTGGCCGGCTTCCCCGCCGGCACGGTGTCCGGCGCGCCCAAGGTCCGCGCCATGCAGATCATCGACGAGCTGGAGCCCGAGAAGCGCAACATCTATGGCGGCGGTGTCGGCTATTTCGCGGCCGACGGCTCAATGGATACCTGCATCGCCCTGCGCACGGCCGTGGTCAAGGATGGCACCCTGATCGTCCAGGCGGGCGGCGGCGTGGTCGCCGACAGCGACCCGGAAGCCGAGTATCAGGAGACCCACAACAAGGCGCGCGCCATCATCCGCGCGGCGGAGGAGGCGATCCGCTACGCTTCCCGCTCGCGCCGCCAGTAGTGCCCACCGCCTCGATCGCCTCGCCCGAACGCCTGGCGATCACGGCCGAGACCGGCACGAAGACGATCCCCCGGGCCTTGGCCTGGGGGATGAAGCGGCGCAGGGCCTCGATCGTCGCGGCATGCGGGTGGCCGATGGCGATCGCCATGCCCTTCTCGCGCGCCTTGCGCTCCACCAGCACCAGTTGCGCCTCGATGGCGCTGGCACCGATCTCGTTGTCGAGGAAGACGTCACGCGAGGCAGTGGGAATGCCGGCGGCGCGCGCCGTCTCCTCGCCGACGCTGGTCGCCGCGGTGCGGGAATCGAGGAAGGCCAGGCCGCGGCCCTTCAATTCCTCGATCACCACCTTCATGCCCGCCGCATCCGATGAAAACCGGCTGCCCATGTGGTTGTTGATGCCGACGAAGCCGTCGTGACGATCGAGGTGCCAGCGCAACCGTGCCCGGATCTCGGCCGGGCTCAAGTCGACGGTCAAGGCCTTGGTGCCGGGGTCGGCCTTGCCCTGCGGTTCCATGGGGACATGGACCAGCAGTTCATCGCCCAGCGCCCGCGCCCGCCTGGCATAATCCGTCATGCCCTCGGCATAGCCCATGATCGACAGGGTGATCGGCGCCTCCAGCGACAGGAGTTCCTCGGCCTCCTTCTTGTTCAGGCCGTCATCGTCGATGACGATGGCGATGGCCGGGCGCTTGCCCACCACCGGCGAGGCGGCGGCAAAGCGCTGCCAGGCCGGGCGCGCGTCATAGGGAATTTCGTCGGCCGTTACCGGCGGCGGCGGCGCCACGACGGCGGTTTCGCGCGGCCGCGGGGCGGGTTCGACCGGGGTGCGCGGCGTCTGGGCCAATTGCTCGGCCGGGCTGGGTGACGGCGCGGCAGCGACGGCCGACGGCGCCGGGCGGGCTGCCGGCGTTTGCCGCGCCACCGTGGTCTCGTCCATCGAGCGCATCAGCAGGAAACCGACCGCGACCGCCACGATGGTCGCCCAGCCGAACACGATCGCCCGGCGCACCCCCGGCCGGCCGACAAAGGGACGCTTGCGGCCGCCGGCCTTGCGGCGGCCGTTGCCTGTCTTCACCCGCTTGCGCTGTCCGCCACTGCTGGCCATCGGTGCCCGATTCGCGATCCTTAACCAGAAATAGCGCTGCTTGGGCCCGGGAGCCACCATCGCGACATGACTCACATGCCTTGCCGCACTTGACGATTGCACGGCCACGGGGTTGGATCGGCGTTCCGCCGCGACAGGAGGTTGCGGCGCGTTCTCTCGTGTCTGGAACCCAAGCCGATGATCGCGTTGATCGACAACTACGACAGCTTCACCTACAACCTCTACCACTTCCTGGGCGAGTTGGGTGCGTCTGTCGAGGTCTGGCGCAACGACGCGATCACGGTCGACGAGCTGGAAGCCAAGAAGCCCCGCGCCATTGTGCTCTCGCCCGGCCCCTGCGACCCTGATCGCGCCGGCATCTGCCTCGAAACCGTGAAACGCCTTGGCCCCAAGATCCCGATTCTGGGCGTGTGTCTTGGCCATCAGGCCATCGGCCAGGCCTATGGCGGCCGCGTCGTGCGGGCGCAGACCCTGATGCACGGCAAGATCAGCGCGGTCAGCCATCGCGGCAAATCGGTCTTCCAGGGCCTGCCGACCCCGTTCAAGGCCACGCGCTATCACAGCCTGGTGGTCGCTCGCGAGGACCTGCCGGAGACCCTCGACGTGACGGCCGAGACCGAGGACGGCCTAGCCATGGGCCTGGCCCACAAGGTCCATCCGGTCCACGGCGTCCAGTTCCACCCGGAAAGCATCGCCAGCGAGCACGGCATGGTGCTGCTGGAAAACTTCCTGGTGCTGGCCAATGCCCTGCCCGGCAACCAGCGCAAGATGCGCGCCCCCACCACCAGCGCCTTCAAGTCGGTCCTCACCGAAGTCGCCACCGGCAAGCCGCTGAGCCGGGCCGTCGCCCGCGACGCCTTCGAACTGATGATGTCGGGCGATGCCAGCCAGGCCCAGATCGGCGCCTTCCTGATGGCCCTGCGCATCCGGGGCGAGACCGTCGACGAACTGGCCGCCGGGGTCGAGACCATGCGCGCCAAGATGCGCAGGGTGAAGGCGCCGGCCGATGCGATCGACGTCTGCGGCACCGGCGGCGACGGTGCCGGGACCTGGAACATCTCCAGCGCCACCGGCTTCGTCCTGGCGGGCCTGGGCGTGCCGGTGGCCAAGCACGGCAACCGCGCACTGTCCTCGCGCTCGGGCTCGGCCGAGGTGCTGGCCGCCCTGGGGGTGAAGCTGGACCTGGAGCCCGACGCGATCAGCCGCTGCATCGCCAAGGCCGGCATCGGCTTCATGTTCGCGCCCAACCATCACAGCGCCATGCGCTTCGTCGCCCCCGTGCGCACCGAACTGGGCACCCGCACCCTGTTCAACCTGCTGGGCCCCTGTCCAACCCGGCGGGCGTGAAGCGGCAGTTGATCGGCGTCTTCGCCCCGGCCTGGGTCCGTCCGGTGGCGGAGGTGCTGAAGGTCGTGGGGACCGAGAAGGCCTGGGTCGTCCATGGTTCCGACGGCCTGGACGAGGTGACCACCACCGGCCCGACCCATGTTGCCGCCCTGGAACCCGACGGGACGATCCGCGAATTCGATGTAACCCCGGAAGGGGCAGGCTTGCCCCGTGCCCAGCCGGCGGACCTCAAAGGCGGCGACCCGCAGACCAACACGGTGGCCATCCGCGCCCTGTTCGACGGGGCCAAGGGTGCCTACCGCGATGTCGTGTGCCTGAACGTCGCGGCCAGCCTGATCGTGGCCGGCAAGGTCGAAACCCTCAAGGAGGGCGTCGCCCTGGCTCAAGCCTGCATCGACGACGGCCGGGCGAAGAAGGCGGTCGAAATGCTGGTCAAGGTATCGAACAAGCCATGAGCGATACCCTTGCCCGGATCTGCGCCTACAAGCGCGAGGATGTCACCTTCCGCAAGCTGACGCGGTCCTTGAGTGTGGTCGAGGACGCCGCCCGCGCGGCGGAGGCGCCGCGCGGCTTCGCCCGTGCCCTGGTGGCCAAGCACCAGGCCGGCGCCTTCGCCCTGATCGCCGAGGTCAAGAAGGCCAGCCCCTCCAAGGGTCTCATCCGGGCCGATTTCGATCCGCCCAGCCTCGCCCGGGCCTATGAGGCGGGCGGCGCGGCCTGCCTGTCGGTGCTGACCGACGGCCCGTCGTTCCAGGGCGATGACTCCTACCTGACGGCGGCGCGCGGTGCCGTCGCCCTGCCCGCCCTGCGCAAGGATTTCATGGTCGACACCTACCAGGTGCCGGAGGCCCGCGCCCTGGGGGCCGATTGCATCCTGGTGATCATGGCCGCGGTCGACGACGGCCTGGCGCGGGAACTGGTCGGCGCCGCCCATGACTGGGGCATGGATGCGCTGATCGAGGTTCACGATGGCGAGGAATTGGACCGCGCGCTCAAGCTGCCGTCGCGCCTGATCGGGATAAACAATCGCAATCTCAAGACCTTGTCGGTCGATCTTGCGACGGCGGAGCAATTGGCGCCGCGGGTTCCAAAAGATCGGATCTGTGTTGGCGAAAGCGGTCTTGAGCGTCACGAAGATTTGCAGCGCCTGGCAAAGGTGGGTGTTCGCACCTTCCTTGTGGGTGAATCTCTGATGCGCCAGAGCGATGTTGCCCTCGCCACCCGGCGCCTGCTGGGGCTGGCAGCGTGAGCAGGCTCAGCCATCTCGACGCGCAGGGCCGGGCGTCGATGGTCGATGTCTCGGCCAAGGGCGAGACGGCACGATCGGCGACGGCCCGGGGCAAGGTCGTGCTGCGGCCCGACATCCTGGGCGACATCGCGGCGGGGCAGATGCCCAAGGGCGATGTCCTGACCACCGCCCGCCTGGCCGGCATCATGGCGGCCAAGCGGACCGACAGCCTGATCCCGCTGTGCCACGGCCTGCCCCTGTCCCATGTCGCGGTCGATTTCAGCCTCGACCATGACACCGGCACCATCACCATCGAGGCGACGGCCAAGACCACGGCCACGACCGGCGTCGAGATGGAAGCCCTGACCGCGGTCAGCGTCGCCGCCCTGACCATCTACGACATGGCCAAGGCGGCCGACAAAGGCATCGTCATTGCCGACATCCGCCTGATCGCCAAGAGCGGCGGCAAATCGGGCGACTGGTCGGCGGCATGATCCCGGTCGACGAGGCGCGTAGCCGGATCCTGGCGGCGCTCGGCCCGTCGGGACGCAGAGCGTGCCGCTGTCGGCCGCCGCCGGCCGGGTACTCGGCCGGGCGATCGAGGCCCGCCGGACCCAGCCCCCGCTCGATCTTTCCGCCATGGACGGCTGGGCGGTGCGGGCAGCGGATGCGGCGACCGCCCCCGTTACCTTGGAGATCATCGGCGAGTCCGCTGCCGGCCGCGGTTTCGACGGCACGGTGGCGGCGGGCACCGCGGTCAGGATCTTCACCGGGGCGCCGGTGCCGGCCGGCGCCGATGCCGTCGTACTGCAGGAAGATGCTACCCGTGACGGTGACCGCGTCACCCTGGCGCAGGCGGCGACTCTGGGGCGCCACATCCGGCGCGCCGGGCTCGACTTCCAGACCGGCGCCGTCGTGATCGACGCGGGCCGGCGCCTGTCGGTGCGCGATATCGCCCTGGCCGCCGCCGCCGACGTGCCGCTGGTCCAGGTTCATCGCCGGCCCAGGATCGCCTGCCTTGCCACCGGCGACGAGTTGGTGCGCCCGGGCGAGGCGCGCGGCCCCCACCAGATCGTCGATGCCGGCAGCATCGCCCTGGCCGCGCTGATCGAGCGGGCGGGCGGCATCGCCATCGACCTTGGCATCGCGCGCGACGATCCGGCCGATCTCTCGGCCAAGGCGGCGGGTGCCGCGGGCGCCGACCTGCTGGTGACGCTGGGCGGGGCCTCGGTCGGCGACCACGACCTGATCGCCAAGGTGCTGGCGCAGGACGGCGCCGACCTCGATTTCTGGAAGATCGCCATGCGGCCGGGCAAGCCGCTGATGTTCGGGCGCTTCGGCGACGTGCCGCTGCTGGGCCTGCCGGGCAATCCGGTGTCCAGCCTGATCGGTGCCCTTCTGTTCCTGTTGCCGGCGGTTGCCAGACTGTCCGGCCTGCCCGGCCATGGCCCCGCGACGGTCGAGGCCGTGGCGGCGGCGGCATTCGCGGCCAACGACCGGCGACAGGATTACATCCGGGCCACGGCAACGCACGGGCAGGATGGCCGGTTGCTTGTCACCCCCCTGCCTGTGCAGGATTCGTCCCAGCTCAGCGCGCTGGCGCGGGCCGATGTCCTCGTGGTCCGGCCGCCCCTGGCGCCGGCCGCCGCCGCGGGCGACATCCTGCCGGCCATCCCGCTCGACACTTTCTGACGAGGTCCCCATGCGAACCGAGCTTTACCCCGATATCGAGCCGGTCCTGTCAGGGCATCTCGATACCGGTGACGGCCACAGCCTCTATTGGGAAGTGTCGGGCAATGTCCGCGGTCTGCCGGTGGTCTTCGTCCATGGCGGCCCGGGCGCCGGGGCCAAGCCGGTGCACCGCCGCTTCTTCGATCCCGAAGCCTATTGCATCGTCGTCTTCGACCAGCGCGGCGCCGGCCGCTCGCGCCCGCTGGGGCAACCGACGGCAACACCACGCCGCATCTGGTCGCCGACATGGAGCACCTGCGCGAGCATCTGCGCATCGACCGCTGGGTGGTGTTCGGCGGCAGCTGGGGCTCGACCCTGGGGCTCGCCTACGCCCAGAGCCACCCGGCCCGGGTGATCGCGCTCGCCCTGCGCGGCATCTTCCTGTGCCGGCCCAGCGAGATCGACTGGTTCCTCTACGGCATGCGGGAGATCTTCCCGGAGAACTGGCGCCGCTTTGCCGGCTTCCTGCCCGAGGACGAGCGCGGCGACCTGCTGACCAACTATTACCGCCGCCTGACCGATCCCGACCCGGCGATCCACATGCCGGCAGCGCGGAGCTGGAGTGTCTACGAAGGCTCGTGCTCGACTCTGCTGCCCAGCCCGGAAACCGTGCGCGGTTTCGCCGACGATGTAACAGCGCTTGGGTTGGCGCGGATCGAGGCGCATTATTTCATCCATGACAGTTTTCTGCGCCCGAACCAGCTGATCGAGGATGTCGACCGGATCCGGCGGATCCCGGCCGTGATCGTGCAAGGCCGCTACGACATGGTCTGCCCGATCCGCTCCGCCGACGACCTCCACCAGGCCTGGCCGGAAGCGACGTACCAGATTGTTCCCGACGCCGGGCACAATGCCTTCGAGCCGGGGACGCGGGCGGCATTGGTCGCCGCCTGCGAGAAGTTCAAGAAATTGCCCGCCTGAGGGCTGTGCGCTCTTGACGCTCAACCAGAACCAAAATAGAACAGAAAAGTGTTCAGGTAATGTTCCTGTCTTGATTCCAAGGGGCTGGCAGTGCTGACCAAGAAGCAATACGAGCTGCTCGTCTTCATCGACGCCCGCCTGCGGGAGAAGGGCGTGTCCCCGTCGTTCGACGAGATGAAGGATGCCCTGAACCTGAAATCCAAGTCTGGTATTCACCGCCTGATCACCGCCCTGGAAGAGCGTGGCTTCATCCGCCGCCTCGCGCACCGCGCCCGCGCCCTGGAAGTCACCCGCCTGCCCGATCCGATCAAGGGCACCCGCGGCCCGCGCATCGCGACCTCCGAAGGCAAGGTCATCACCGGCACCTTCACCACCCCCCTGCCCGCCGCCCGCACCGACGAGTCGCTCACGGCGGTATCCCTGCCGTTGCACGGCCGGATCGCGGCCGGCACGCCGATCGAGGCGCTGGCCGACAATTCCCGTTCGATCGCCGTGCCCGCCACCATGCTGGGCAAGGGCGAACACTATGCCCTCGAGGTGCAGGGCGATTCCATGATCGATGCCGGCATTCATGACGGCGACATCGCCATCATCCGCCGCGCCGACACGGCCGAGAATGGAACCATCGTCGTCGCCCTGATCGACGATGCCGAGGCGACCTTGAAGCGCCTGCGCCGCAAGGGCAACGCCGTGGCGCTGGAGGCTGCCAACCCGGCCTACGAGACCCGCATCTTCGGCCCCGACCGGGTGAAGGTGCAGGGCAAGCTGGTAGGCCTGTTCCGGCGCTATCACTAAAAGCCCTCAATTTACCTCGTCATCCCGGCGCAGGCCCAAGGTGTCTGGGACCAGGTGCACCTTTTGCCGTCATGGCCGGGCGAAGTCCCGGCCATCCACGTCGACAAGCTGCCTCTTTCGTCAACGGACTTGACTGTGTCCCGACGTGGATGCCCGGCACAAGGCCGGGCATGACGATCGAGAGGGGATCCAAGGTTCCAGCCCACGAGCCGGACAGGCCTCTCAATGTTCGCCCAACCAATAGGCCGGGGTCCATGGTCGCAGGCCGCGGGTTTGCTCGACGCTGATCAGGCGCAAGCGGTCGCCCTCGCCGGCCTCGACCACGAAGCTGCCGGTGCGCGCCAACCGCTCGCGGTCGATCACCAGTTTCAGGCCCTCGCAGTCCCATCGGCGGGGCAGCGAGGTCCTTGGGGCGATGACGATGGTCGCGCAGGGCAGTGTGTCGGTGGCGCGCGCGATCACCACGACGCTGCGGCCGTCCGCGAGATCCATTCGGCACAAGCCGTCCCGGCAAGCGGACTCGCGCGCCAGGATCTGCGCCTCGAGCAGTCCCAGGCGCTCCGTCCATTGCTCCACGACGAAACCCGGGCTTCCCGGCGGCAGGAGGCGCAGCCGATCCCCCGCCGGTGCCGCCACCGCCCGGCCTTCCTCATGCGCCAGCAGCACAGGCGGATCGCCGATGTCCACGGCCCAGGCCACCGCCGCGGCCGCCAGCAGGGGCAAGGCGGTCAGGCGCAGGCGGCCCCGCCACAGACAAAGGCAAAGCCCGGCGAGCACGAACAGCACCAGGGCACCCTGGCCCATGGCCGGCACCGCCAGGGCGGCCCCCGGCAACTGGGCCACTGCCCGCGCCACCCAGTCCACGGCGGCGATCCCCTGCCCCACGACATAGAGCGCCGGCGCCTCGAGCCCCAGCGGCATCAGCACCGCCGCCACGACGATACCCGGCATGATGACGAAGGCCGTGATCGGCACGGCGATCAGGTTCGCCCCCAGGCCGTAGAGCGACAGGCGGCCGAAATGGGCGATGGCAAAGGGCGCCGTCGCCACCGTCGCAATCACGCTCGAGACCAGGATCGTGCCAAGCGCCAGCAGGATGCGCTGCATCCAGCCGTCGCCCGAGGTGGCACGCCAGGCGCCGATCCGGGGCCGCAGCACCTCGAAGCCGGCGACCAGCCCGGTTACCGAGGCGAAGGACATGCCAAAGCCCGGTGTCATCAGTGCTTCAGGCTCGATCAGCAGAATCGCCGCCGCGGCCAGGGCGACCAGGCGCAGGGTGATGGCCAGCCGGTCGACCATCACCGCCAGCAGCACGATCGCCGTCATGATGAACGAGCGTTGGGCCGGCACATCCATGCCGGCGACGACCATGTAGGCCCCGGCCGAGAGGATGGCGATGGCCGCCGCCCATTTCTTCACCGGCCGGCGCAGCGAGATCGGCGCGATCGCCGCCAGGGCGAAGCGCAGCCCGAACATGACGAGGCCCGCCGCCAGGCCCAGATGCAGGCCCGAGATCGAGAGGATGTGCGAGATCCCCGCAGCCCGCCAGTTCTCCTCGGTCGCTTCCGGGATCGCCCCGCGCTCGCCCACCATCAAGGCCGCGGCAATGGCACCCTCGGGCGCCGCCAAGCCCTGGCCGATGCGCAGCGCCAGGCGATGCCGCCACCGGGCGAGCGAGCCGGCGTCGGCCGCCTCGAGCCGCTCGGGCGCGGCCACCGCGTAACCAACCGCGCCGATGCCCTCGAACCACATCGAGCGGCCATGGTCGGGCGCCCCGGGCATGGCGGGACCGGGCGGCGGCAGCAGAATGGCCTTGACCCTCAGCATATCGCCCGGGCCGAACCCCTGGGTCGCCATGTCGGGGTCCAGCGACAGGCGCAAACGCCGGGGCGCCGGGGCAACGGCGCCCCCTGCAATGGCGGGCTGGGCCAGGACCAGCCGCGGCCGCTCGCCCGGGCGCGCTTCGAGTTCGACGATCCGCCCCTCGACGAGAACCGGCCCTTGCCTCGCCGTTACCACCGGCGTTGCGACCGTCAGCACGCGCAGATTGATGGCGACAAAGCCGCCGGCGACGGCGGCCAGTGCGATCAGCGCCAGCCGCAGGCCCGGTGTGCGCCGGCTGAAGACGATGCCGGCGAGGACGGCGCCCAGGATGGCGGGGGCCAGCCACCAGGGCGGCTCCACCGGCAGGGCCAGGTAGCTCCCGACGCCGGTGCCCAGCCCCACGGGCAGCCACAGCGACCAGCGCTCGCGCTCGGCCAGCACGGCGTCCAGAAAGGCGGCAAGAGACTGGCGGAACACTGGCGCGAAACGACCCCGGCGATACGACTCCTGCGCGATCCTAGCAGGCTGGAACGGGGGTGTGATCAGGCTTTTCGCCGTGCTAAAGAAACGCCAACGAAGAAAGCCCCCCAAGTCGATGTCAAAGCCCCCGATTACCCGCTTCGCCCCCTCGCCGACCGGCTACCTGCATATCGGCGGCGCCCGGACCGCGCTGTTCAACTGGCTGTTCGCCCGGCACTTCGGCGGCACCTTCCGCCTGCGCATCGAAGACACGGACCGCCAGCGTTCCACGCAGGACGCCATCGGCAAGATCTTCGAAGGCCTTCAGTGGCTGGGCCTGGACTGGGACGGCGAGGTAGTGCACCAGTTTTCCCGTGCCCACCTGCATGCCGCGGAGGCGCGCCGCCTGCTGGCCGAGGGCCGGGCCTATCATTGCTATTGCTCGCCCGAGGAATTGACCCAGATGCGCGAGCAGGCCCGGGCCGAGGGCAAGCCGCCGCGCTACAACGGCTATTGGCGCGACCGCGACCCGGCCGAGGCGCCGGCAGGCGTGGCACCGGTGATCCGCATGAAGGCCCCGCGCGAGGGCGAGACGGTAATCCAGGACCTGGTCCAGGGCGAAGTGCGCTTCCCCAACACCGAACTGGACGACATGATCCTGCTGCGCTCGGACGGCACGCCGACCTACATGCTGTCGGTCGTGGTCGACGACCATGATATGGACATCACCCATGTCATCCGCGGTGACGATCACCTGACCAATACCGCGCGCCAGACCCAGCTCTACCTGGCCCTGGGCTGGGATTGCCCGATCTTCGCCCATATCCCGCTGATCCACGGCCCGGACGGCGCCAAGCTGTCCAAGCGCCACGGCGCCCTGGGCGTCGATGCCTACCGCGACCTGGGCTACCTGCCCGAGGCGATGCGCAACTACCTGCTGCGCCTGGGCTGGGGTCATGGCGACGAGGAGATCATTTCGACGCAGCAGGCGATCGAATGGTTCGGCCTGGAGAATGTCGGCCGTTCGCCCGCACGCTTCGACTATGCCAAGCTGGACAATCTCAACGGCCACTATCTGCGCGAGGCCGACAATGCCCGCCTCGCCGAGTTGATCGCCCCCAAGCTCGCCGAGGCTGCCGGCCGGCCCTTGACGGGCCCCGACCACGATCGCCTGGTGCGCTCGATGGCCGGGCTGAAGGCGCGTGCCAAGACCCTGGTGCAACTTGCCGATTCCGCCCGTTTCCTGGTGGCGAGCCGCCCCCTGGCCATGGATGCCAAGGCCGCCGGGCTGGTGGCCGGCATCGGGCGCGAGCGCCTGGCCGCCCTGCGCGCGGCGATCGCCGGGCTTGCGCCCTTTACCGCGACGGCGATCGAGGCGGCGGCCCGCGGCTTGAGCGAGACGACGGGCGCCAAGCTGGGCGACATCGCCCAACCGCTGCGGGCCGCCCTCACCGGCACCACCGTATCGCCGCCGATTTTCGAGGTGGCCGAGGTTCTGGGGGCGGAAGAGTCCCTGGGTCGTCTGGCAGATGTCCTGGACGGGGGCCGGCCGTGACCGGAAATCGAGCATAGACGCCACGTGGGGCCTATTCGCGCTGAAATGCTTCACAGTATACTGGGGCTGATACTTAGCTGACGGGTGCCGAACCATCCTCCCCAAGCAGGTTCGGCATCCGGATTGTAACTTTCTAACGATTTGCTACGGAGTGCAGCGACATGGCCGAACGGACCTCTGTGTTTCTCGAGGATGGTGGCTCCCGCGTATCGTTGCCGGTGATGGAAGGGTCTGTCGGGCCGAAGGTTGTCGACATCCGCAAGCTCTATGGCGAAACCGGCTATTTCACGTTCGACCCCGGCTTCACCTCGACCGCGAGCTGCGAGTCGAAGATCACCTATATCGACGGTGACGAGGGCGTTCTTCTGTACCGCGGCTATTCGATCGACGAACTGGCCGACAAGAGCGACTTCATGGAGGTCTGCTACCTCCTGCTGAACGGCGAACTGCCCTCGGCCAAGGAGAAGGCGACGTTCAACAAGAACATCACCTACCACACGATGGTGCACGAGCAGCTCTCGATGTTCTTCCGCGGCTTCCGTCGCGACGCCCATCCGATGGCCGTCATCTGCGGCGTGGTCGGCGCGCTCTCGGCCTTCTATCACGACTCGACCGACATCAACGACCCGCACCAGCGCGTGGTCGCCAGCCACCGCCTGATCGCCAAGATGCCGACGATCATCGCCATGGCCTACAAGTACTCGATCGGCCAGCCGTTCATGTATCCGCGGAACGACCTCGATTACTGCGAGAACTTCCTCTACATGACCTTCGGCGTCCCCTGCGAGCCGTTCAAGGTGTCGTCCACGCTGGCCAAGGCGATGGACAAGATCTTCATCCTCCACGCCGACCACGAGCAGAACGCCTCGACCTCGACCGTGCGCCTGGCCGGCTCGTCGGGCGCCAACCCGTTCGCGTGTATCGCGGCAGGTATCGCCTGCCTGTGGGGCCCGGCCCACGGCGGCGCCAACGAGGCAGCCTTGAACATGCTGCAGCAGATCGGCACCGTCGACCGCATTCCCGAATACATCGCCAAGTCCAAGGACAAGAACGATCCGTTCCGCCTGATGGGCTTCGGCCACCGGGTCTACAAGAACTACGACCCGCGCGCCAAGGTGATGCAGGAAACCGCCCGCAACGTCCTCGATGAACTGGGCGTGCACAACGACCCGCTGTTCCAGGTCGCCATGGAACTGGAGAAGATCGCTCTCAACGATCCCTACTTCGTCGAGAAGAAGCTCTACCCCAACGTCGACTTCTATTCGGGCATCATCCTCAAGGCGATGGGCTTCCCCACCACCATGTTCACCCCGCTGTTCGCCCTGGCGCGCACGGTGGGCTGGATCGCCCAGTGGGCGGAGATGATCGCCGATCCCTCGCAGAAGATCGGCCGCCCCCGTCAGCTCTATACCGGCTCGCCACGGCGTGAATACGTGGCGGTCGACAAGCGCGGGTAACGCCATGGAAAAGCCGGTGTCCGGTGGACAGTCACGACGCTCGGGCGTCGGCGGCCGTTCGCCGGGTGCCGGCCTGCTGCCCCGCGGCGCCGTCGACGACTGGATCCGCCTCGAACGCCCGGCGAACGACAATCAGGCACCCTGGGGCCGGCGCCTCGCCCGCTGGCTGCGGATCGCCACCGCCATCGGCGTGGCGGCCTTGATCGTCTACAGCGTCACGCTGTTCTAGGGCGCCGCTCCCGCGCCGGCCTGGCGACAAATGTCAAAACTTTGACCGCGCCGGTCAATCTTATCCCGGCACTTCCCGGCACACTGCTCGCATCGGACAAGCCCCGGGAGGAGCGTCGATGGCGGACACGGTGATGCAGTGGCTGGGAACCTACCTGGCCTCGGACCATGTGGACTGGAAGCAGGTCGTGCTGATCGGCATGACGCCGGTCTTCCTCATGGCCTTCGCCGTCGAGTGGCAGGTCATGCGCGGCCGCGGTCGCCGCGCGCAGTTCCACTGGCAGGATATTTTCGCCAACCTGAACCTGGGCGGCGCCTACCAGCTTTTCGAGATCGCGGCCCATCTGACGGTCACCGCGGCGGCCGTTGGCTGGATCCACCAGCAACGCCTCTTCGACATTCCCGTAACCGCCTGGACCGTCCTGCCGATCATGCTGGGGGTCGAGTTCTGCTACTACTGGTTCCACCGCCTGAGCCACCGGGTGCGCTGGTTCTGGAGCGCCCATGTGGTGCATCACAGCGGCGAACACATGAACATGACCACGGCCATGCGCCAGAGCCTGCTCTATTCGATCACCGGCTGGTGGCTGTTCTTCATGCCGCTGGTGCTGCTGGGCGTTTCGCCGGCCGCGGTGTTCTTCCTCTATGCCGTCAACCTGAGCTACCAGTTCTTCATCCACACGGAGAGCGTGGGCAAGCTGCATCCCGTGCTCGAATACCTGCTCAACACGCCGTCCAACCACCGCGTCCACCATGGCCGCAATGCACAGTACATCGACAAGAACTACGGCGGCATATTGATCGTCTTCGATCGCTGGTTCGGCACCTACGAGGCGGAAGTCGAGGCGCCCGACTACGGCATCGCGACCCGCCAGCCCAAGGGTTACAACCTGCTGGTGCTGAACTTCCACGAGTTCCTGGACATGTGGCGCGATGTGCTGCGTCCCGGCCCGCTGGCCACGCGGCTGAAGCACCTGTGGGCACCACCCGAATGGGAGCGGCCGACGGCAGAGACCCTGGCGGTTATACCCCCGGCGAGCGAGCCGTCGCCAACTGCCGTGTCGCCTTAGGCGTCCGGCCGGTCCAGCGGCGATAGGCCCGGGTGAAGGCGCTCTGCTCGGAATAGCCCAGAAGCTGCGCGATCTCGGCAAGCTGCAGCCTGGGATCGGTCAGGTAGTCATCCGCGAGGCGGCGGCGGGTATCGTCCACCAGTCCGCGGAAGCTGCCGCCGCGCTGCTCCAGCCGGCGGTGCAGGGTGCGGGTCGAACAGTGCAGTTCATTGGCGACCCGCTCCAGGCTCGGCTCGCCCTCGCGGGCCAGCCGGGCGATGCAGCGGCGCACCCCCTGCTCGAAATCGTCAGGCCGCGGCAGCTCGTCCAGCAGGGCATCGGCCTGCCGCTCCAGCACGTCGAGCAGGGCCGGGTCGGGCCCGCGCAGCGGCAGCGCCATGATCTTGGCCGGATAGCGCACCGCGGTTGCCGCCTGGGCGAAGTGCACCGGGCAGCCGAAATACTCGCGGTAGGGCTTGGGGTCTGCCGGCGGGGGATTGACGAAGCGCACCTCGAGCGGATTGGCCCGGCGGTCGGTGATGTCCCGCAACAGTTGGACCAGGGCCGTGATCGCGCACTCGTCCACCAGCGGCCCCGGCCGGCCGGCCTCCACGCCCCATTCCAGCATGACCGTGTCCGCCTCCATGGCGTAATGCATCGGGTTCACGTCGTAGAGCAGGCGCTGGTATTGCTGGAAGCGCAGGAAGGCCGCGGCGACATTGGGGCAGGCCAGCAGCACATAGCCCATGACGCCGAAATAGGCCGGCGTGATCGTCCGCCCCAGGTGGAGGCCCAGCAGCGGGTCGCGCAGATGCGCAGCGGCCCGCTCCAGCATCGCCCGCCACCGGGTCACGGGATGACGGCCCAGCGCCTTGGGCCGCCCCTCGCCGAGGATGGCATGGGCGATATGACCCTGCCGTTCCAGATAGTCGAACAGCAGGCTCACATAGCTGGAGGGCACCACACCGCGCAGGTTCTCGTCCGATGGGCCGATCATGGCGAGAAGTGTCAAAACATTGCCCGGCGCTGTCAATCTTTCCAGGCCGGGCCGGTTTCCTAGGGCTGCGCCGCGACCTTCAGGATCGCCTGGGCCGCCCGGACGGAGGGGCCGGGCCGCCCCGGCCCAGGGCCGCGGTCACCCGGCGCATCGCGTCGATCTGCTCCCGCCCGGCCGCAGGGTCGAGCATGAGCTGCGCCACCGCCTCGGCCAGGGCCTCGGGCTTGCATTTTTCCTGCAGCAGCTCGGGCACGATGGCCCGGTCTTCCATGATGTTGATCAGGTTGGCAAAGCGCACCTTGACCATCAGGCGGAACACCAGCGCACTCAACGGGTTGGCCCGATAGGCGATGACCATCGGCGTCTCGGTGAGGGCCAGTTCGAGCGCGACCGTGCCCGAGGCGGCCAAGGCGGCACGGCCCGCCGCCATCGCCGGCAGCTTGTCGCGCGCGTCTTCCAGCAGGAAGGTCTCGACCGGCCAGGCCGCGGTGGCTTCGCGCACCAGGCGGGCGACGTTGGGCACGGTGGGCACCAGCACGGCAAGGTCCGGCATCGTCCTGGACAGTTTCGCCAGTGCTTCGCCGAAGATGGGGCCCAGGTAGCGCACCTCGCTCGAGCGGCTGCCGGGCAGCACCACCAGGACCGGCCGGCCGTCGGCAATGCCCAGCCGCTGGCACAGGGCCGCGCCGGCGGCCTTCAAGGCGGCAACCTCGGCCGCGCCCTCGACGACGGAGTGGCCGACGAAGGTGGTCTTCAGGCCATGGACCTCGAAATAAGGCGGCTCGAACGGGAAGAGCACCAGCAGGTGGGACAGAAAGCGTGCCACCATCTTGGCCCGCCGGGGCCGCCAGGCCCACACCGTGGGCGCCACGTAGTGGACGTGGGGAATGCCCTGGCCCTTGATCTTCTTGCCCACCCGGAAGGAAAACGCCGGCGCGTCGACCGTCACCACCACGTCGGGCCGGCTGGCGATGATCCGCGCAGCGACCTCGCGCACCCGGCGCAGCACATGGGCCGCCTTGGGCAGCACTTCCATCACCCCCAGCAAGGTCAGCTCGCCCATGGGGAACTCGCTGGCCAAGCCCTCCGCCGTCATCAAGGGACCGCCGACGCCCGAGAAGCGGATGTTGCCCTGCGCCTCGTGCTTGAGCGAGGCCATCAGGCGGGCGCCCAGGGCATCGCCGGAAGGCTCACCCGCGATAATGAAGACATGAACCGGCCGCGGCCCTGGCAGCGTCGCACTCATCGCCTGATCCCAACCACAAACAAGCCCAGCGCATCCGCGCGCGCCACCAGCGCGTCGCGGTCGAGCACCAGCGTGGCGCCCGCGGCGACCGCGATGCCGGCAAGCCCCGCCGCCGCCGCCCCTTCGACCGTCGCGACCCCGATGGTGGGCAGGTCGACACGTTTTTCCTGGTTCGGCTTGGGCAGTTTGACCAGCAGGCCGTCCCGAACGGTCCAACCCGCGCGCAATTCGGCGGCGCGGGCCAGCATGCGGTCGGTGCCTTCGGCGGCCTCGACGGCCACGGCATCGCCGCCCGCCACCACCGCCCCCTGCCCCACGTCGACCGCGCCAAGGGCCCGGACGATGATGATCCCGCGCTCGAGATCGGGCATCAGGGCGGGCGGCAGGTCGTAGCGGCCCAGGGGCCCGGCCGGCATCAGCAGATCATCGAGTATCTGGTCCGCGCCCACGACCTTGAACCCTTCCTCTTCGAAAATGGTGACCAGCGAGCGCAACAGATGATCATCCCCGTGGCGCGCCGCGGCGACGATGCGGGGGATGACCTTGATGCCCTTCCAGTCCAGGCGCAGCGTGGCGAAGTCCGGGCGCCGCACGTTGCCCGCCATCACCACCCCGGTGCAGCCGGCATCGCGCAGCAGGCCCAGGATCTTGCCGACCGAGCCGATCGAGGCCCAGGCATCCGCCACGCCGTCTTCCGGGCGCGGCTCGGCCGAGCCGGTCAGCCCGATGACAAAGGCCGGCCGGCCCTGCCGGCGGCAGGCATCGAGCAATTTGACCGGCAGATCGCCGCCGCCGGCAATGATGCCGAGCTTGGCGCGGATCGCCTGGGGGGCGGTGTCAGGCACCGCCGCGATCGGCGCGCGGCAGCACGAAGGAGCGCGCGGAATCGGCCTGCATGAAGGCGACCACGTCCATCACCACGTCGCTGTCGCCGAATTCCTCGGCGGCATCGGCCAGGCGCTCGGCCAGCGTGCCCTCGTCGGCGAACAGCGAACGATAGGCCTTGCGCAGGCTGTGGATCTGGTCGCGGCTGAAACCGCGCCGCTTCAGGCCGATGATGTTCAGGCCG
The DNA here is from genome assembly GCF_003590945.1 of Oleomonas cavernae. Taxonomy (NCBI): domain Bacteria; kingdom Pseudomonadati; phylum Pseudomonadota; class Alphaproteobacteria; order Acetobacterales; family Acetobacteraceae; genus Oleomonas; species Oleomonas cavernae. Next base: position 1,465,113 of record NZ_QYUK01000011.1, read on the forward strand.
GCCAGGAAGGCGCGATTGCCCATCACCGAGCCGTAGGGAATGACATCCTGTTCGACGCCCGACATGCCGCCGATCATGGCGTGGGCACCCAGGCGGACATTCTGGTGGATCGCCGACATGCCGCCGACATAGACGAAATCGCCGATGCTGACGTGCCCGCCCAGGGTGCCGTTGTTGGCGATCACCACATTATTGCCGACGTGGCAGTCGTGGCCGATGTGGGTGTTCACCATCAAGAGGCAGTGATTGCCGACCGAGGTCAGGCCACCGCCGCCCACGGTGCCGGGGTGAATGGTCACATGCTCGCGGATCATCGAATGCTCGCCCACCGTGATCCGGGTTTCCTCGCCGATGGGCTTGAGGGTTTGCGGCGGGGCGCCGATCACCGCGAAGGGGTGGACTTCCGTGCCGGCCCCGATCCGGGTGTGGCCGGCCAGGACCACGTGGCTCTTGAGCTTGACGCCGTCGGCCAGCTCGACATCGGGGCCGACAACGGCAAACGGCCCGATCTCGACGTCGTGGCCGAGGGTCGCCTTGGGATCGACGACGGCGCTCGCGTGGATGGTGGACAATCCGGTTCTCCTCAGCGGTCGACGATCATGGCGGTGACGATCGCTTCCGCCACCAGCGCCCCGGCGACCTTGGCTTCGCACTTGAACTTCCAAACGTTGCCGCGATGCCGTTCCTTCGCGACATGGATCATCATTTGATCGCCCGGCAGCACCGGCTTGCGGAAACGGCATTCATCGATCGACATGAAATAGACGAGACGACCCCTGCCCGACGTCGCCGGGCCGAGGCCCTGGATCACGACGATGCCCGAGGTCTGGGCCATGGCCTCGACGATCAGCACGCCGGGCATGACCGGATGGCCCGGGAAATGCCCCTGGAAGAACGGCTCGTTGATCGTGACGTTCTTGATGCCGGTGGCGCTCTCGCCACCTTTGAGCTCGATCACCCGATCGACCAGCAACATCGGATAGCGGTGCGGGATCATCTCCATGATCCGCATTACGTCGACGGCTTCGAGCGTCGCCTTACCGCTCTCTTCGGCCTCAGCCATTATCTTCCCCCTTGCGCCTGGCGAGCTGCGACAAGGTCGCGACCTCGCGGAACCACTTCTTGATCGGCTTGGCCGGCGCCCCGCCGACCGTTTCGCCCGCTGCCACATCACGCATTACGCCGGCGTGGGCGGCGATACGCGCGCCGCTGCCGATGTTCACATGATCGGCAACCCCGACCGCCCCACCGAACGCGACGAAATCCCCAACCTTGCACGAGCCGGAAAGGCCGACCTTGGCCGCCAGGATACAACCGCGCCCCAGGGTGACGTTGTGGCCGATCTGGACGACGTTGTCGATGATCGTGCCGTCGCCGATGCGTGTATCACCATAGACGCCGCGATCGATGCAGCTATTGGCGCCGACCTCGACGTCGTCGCCGATCACCACCCGGCCGATCTGGGGAATGCGCAGGTGCCCGACCGGCGGATTGGGCACGAAGCCGAAACCGTCCTCGCCGATCCGGGCCCCCGCGTGAACAGTGCAGCGGGCGCCGATCAGGGCATAGCGGATCGAGGCCGAAGGACCGACCACGACCTCGTCCCCCAGCACCACATGGTGCCCGATCACCGCATTGGCTTCGACCACGCAGCCGCGGCCCAGGCGGGCCTCCGCCCCGATCACCGCGCCGGGGCCGATCTCGCAACCATCGCCGAGGCTTGCCGTGGCGTCGACGACCGCCGTGGCGGCGATACCCGGGGTCGCGCAACGCCGGGGGTGAAACGCCTGGGCCACCCGGGCATAGGCGATTGCCGGGCGATCGGCCAGCACCAGGGCGATCGCCCGCGGCGCCCTGTCCGCAAACCGCTTGGGGATGATGCAGGCCCGCGCCTTGGTCTGGGTCAAGGCGTCGAAATACTTCGGCGACTCGACATAGGTGATATGGCCGGCATCCGCCCATTCGAGCGGGGCCGCGCCCACGACACTGATATCGGCGTCAGCGCCATCGGCCAGATCGGTGCCGGTCAGCGCACACAGCTCGCTTAAGCGGAAAGGCCCCTTGCGACGAAAAAACGAGGCTGGGCCACGATCATTGCACAGGCGGCACGTCGACCTTGATCGAGGGCAGCTTGGCATCCAACTGGGCCAGCACTTCGTTCGTGATCTCGAGCCGCGGATCGAAATAGAGCACCTCGCTGGTGCCGAGCAGGACATTGGCGCCGCGCGACGTCATCAACTCGCTGAAGATCGGCACCAGGGCCTCGCGCACCTTCGCCCCGGCGCTGTCCAGGGCCTCGGTCAAGGCCTTGTTGCTGGCCTGGGCCTTGCGCTGGGCGGCGGCGACCTTGTCCTCGAACGCCTTCTGGCGCTTTTCGCGCTCAGCCGGCGAAAGCTTTTCCCAGGCGGCGCGCAGCTTGGTCTGCTCGGCCTGCAGCGCCTGCTGCTCCTTGGCGATCTCTTTCTCGAACTTGTCGCGGACGACCTGAAGCTGCCGCCCGACATCGCGCGACGCCTTGGAATCCGTCTGCAGCCGCTGATAGTCGACAATCAGCGGGACCGCCTCGGGAAAGGTCTCGGCCAGGGCCGGCGAGGCCGGACCGGCGAGAACGCCGGTGGACAGAACGGCGCCGAACAGCGCGGCCTTGATGCGATTCATGGTCATCAGAACTTGGTCCCGAAGCTGAAGCGGAAGTTCTGACTTTCGTCATACTTTTCCTTGACGATTGGCATCGCGAGGTCGACGCGGATCGGCCCGAACGGCGAGTCCCAGGAGATGCCGACACCCGCCGAGGCGCGCAACGATTTGTCGTTCAACAGAGCGACACCAGTGGGCACTTCCTCCTTGTCAATGCCGTAAAGCGTACCGAAATCGCTAAAGACGCTGGCGCGAATACCGTACTCCTCCGGCAGGCCCAGCGGGAAGCTCAGTTCGACGCTGCCAATGGCATAGATATTGCCGCCCAGAGCGTCGCGGGTAATACCGTCGCGCGGGCCAATGCCGGAATCCTTGAAGCCGCGGAAGTTCTGGCCGCCGACATCGAAGCGGTCGTTCAGCCGAACGTTGTCGTTTTCGATGCCGGCGATATAACCAGCCTCGCCCGAGAGCGAGAAAACGATTTCGTCGGTGACCGGGTAGTAGTAGTTGGCGCCGGCGGTGGAGCGAACATACGAAACGTCGCCGCCCAGGCCCGCGAAGTCCTGCCCAAAGAACAGATAGTAGCCGTCGGTCGGACGAGACGGGCGGTCACGGCGATCGTAGGCCAAGACATAGCCGACCAGCGACGTCACGAGAGCGCCTTCCTCTGCCGTCTCCTTGACAACGCTGGACGCCAGCGCGTCGACATTGCTGATTTCGTCCTGCCGCAGGGTATAGCGCGTGGTCATGCGCAGGAATTCGGAGATCTGGAAGCCCGCCCGCAAGGACCCGCCGATACGCCGCAGGTCATAGCCCGCTTCGTCCTGGTAGTCGCGGTCGATATTGAACAGGTCGATACCGGCGGCGACGTTGCGGCCCAGGAAATAGGGTTCGGTGAAGCCGAAGTCGACCTGCGTGCGCTTCTGCGACAGGCTGCCGGCCAGGCGAATGTCCTGGCCCCGACCGAGCAGGTTACGCTCGCGAATGCTGACTTCGCCGATCACGCCTTCCGAGGTCGAGTAGCCGGCGCCGAGCTGCAGCTCGCCCGTGGACTTTTCCTGCACGTCGACGTTCATCACGGTGCGGTCGGGCGACGAGCCCGGCACCTGGGTGATGTCGACCTTCTCGAAGAAGCCGAGCGCGGTCAGGCGCTGCTTCGAGCGTTCCTTCTTCGCCGTGTTGAAGGCATCGCCCTCCGACAGGCGGAACTCGCGCCGGATCACCTCGTCCAGGGTGCGGACGTTGCCGGTGATGTTGATGCGCTCGACATAGACGCGCGGCGCTTCGTTGATCTGGAAGGTGATCGAAACCGTGTGCGTCTCGCGGTCACGCTTCAGCACCGGCCGGATGTCGACGAAGGCATAGCCCAGGTTGCCGGCGGCGTCGGTCAGCCGGTCGATCGTCTTTTCGATCAATTCGGCGTTGTAGGTCTCGCCCTCGGTGGTCAGCAGCTTGTCGCGCAACTCGTCCGGCACCAGGTCGCGGATGCGGCTCTCGATGTCGATCTTGCCGAACTGGTAGATCTCGCCCTCGTCGACCGTGAAGGTGATGAAGAAGGCATCGCGCTCGGCCGTCAGGTCGGCGACGGACGAGAGCACGCGGAAATCGGCATAGCCGTTGGTCAGGTAGTGCTTGCGCAGCAGCTCCCGGTCATAGGTCATGCGGTCCGGGTCGTAATTGTCCTCGGACGTGAAGAAGCGGTACCAGCGGGATTCCCGCGTCGCCACGACCTCGCGCAAATCGCCGTCGCTGAACGCCTTGTTGCCGATGAAGCTGATCCGCTCCACCCGGTCGAGGGGCCTTCGTTGATTTCGAAGACGAGATCGACGCGGTTCTGCGGCAGTTGAATGATCTTGGGCTCGATCGTGGCGGCGAAACGGCCGGCCCGGCGATAGAGTTCCAGCATGCGCTGGACGTCGGACTGGACCTTGGAACGGGTGAAGATCGCGCGCGGCTTGACCTGCAATTCCTTGGTCAACTGGTCTTCGGAGAGCTTGCTGTTCCCCTCGAGCACGACGCGGTTGATGATCGGGTTTTCCACCACCGAGACGATCAGGTCGTTGCCCTCGGCCCTGATCTGCACGTCGCCGAACAGGCCGGTGCCATAGAGCGCCTTCAGCGACTGGTCGATCTTGACCGGATCGAACCGCTCGCCCGCGCGGATGGTCATGTAGGAGACAACGGTTTCCGGCTCGACGCGCTGATTGCCTTCAACGCGGATGGCGGATACCACCGGCCCCGATAGCTCGGCGCCTGTTTCCGTCTGCTGTGCCTGCGCCAACGGCGCCGCTACCAGTCCAACCGCCAGCGATGCCGGCCCAACAAACCGACGCGCAACGCGCAACATTGAGGACACGCCGCAACTCCCTCTGTCGTCGCCGATCAAGTGAAAAGCTGGCTGATGAATTGAACGACCCGGAGCTGAACGAGATCGTTCCAGGTCGCAAACACCATCAAACTCAGCACCATCGCAAGACCGATACGGAATCCGAACTCCTGAATCCGTTCCCCGAGCGGCCGACCGCGAATGGCCTCAAACGCATAGAACAACAAGTGCCCGCCGTCCAGCATGGGGACCGGCAACAGGTTGAACAAGCCCAGGTTTACGGAAAGTGCGGCGACGAGCCAGATAAAATCGGCAAGACTCTGCCGTGCCACGCGCCCCGACATGTCGGCGATTCGCAGGGGACCGCCCAATTCCTCGGTCCCGCGGGTGCCTGCGACCATCTGGCCGACGGCGGTGGCGGTCACGTCCACCACCGTGCCCACTTCGCGGACGGCGTAGCGGATCGATTCAAAAAACCCTCGTTCCTTGAACTCGGTACGGGTCGAGACGACCCCCAGAATGCCGATCTTCTGCTTTCCGCCCTGGCCGTTGTCGACCTCGGTGATGGTGGGGGTGATGGTGAGTTCCAGGCGCTGCCCGGCCCGATCGAGCGTCACCTCGACCGGCGTCCCCTGATTGAGGCGCATCTTCAGCGCCAGGTCCTCGAAGGATTCGATCGACCGGCCGTCTATGGCAAGGAAGCGGTCGCCGGCGTGAACGCCCGCCGCCTCGGCCGCACTTCCCGGCTGAATGCGATCGGCCACCGGGGCGGTAAAGCGCTGCCCCAGCGTGACGAAAATCGCAAAGAACAGGACCACGGCCAGCACGAAATTGGCCAGGGGGCCGGCGGCCGCGATCATGGCGCGGCGGCCCACGCTCTGCCCCTGGTAGGTCACGCGCCGCTCGGCCGGCGAAAGTTCGCTGGCATCGACCTGCCGCGCGGAGGCGGCGTCGGCATCGCCGAAGAACCGCACATAGCCGCCCAGCGGCAAGGCGGAAATACGCCAGCGGGTGCCGTGGCGATCGTTCCAGCCGATCAGTTCCCGGCCGAAACCGATGGAAAACACCTCGACGCGCACGCCGCAGCGGCGGGCAACCCAGAAGTGGCCGTATTCATGGACCGAAACGAGGGCCGAGATCGCCACGATGAAGAAGAAGATCGTGTGCAGCGATGTCCCGATGCCGGAGAAGAATTCGCCCAACGAAGATTACCTTTCCTGCGCACGCCGCCGGCGCGCCCCCCGTTTTTATCGACCGCCGCCATGCGTTTGCGCACGCCGCCGGCCGTTCACCCTATCGCCGATACGCCGGCAACCGCCGTGTCCGCCCGGCGCCTGGCCAGGCCATCGGCCGCCAGAATCTCGTCGAGGCTATCGGCGCCGATCTCGCCCGAGCAGTCGTCGAGCACCTGTTCGACGACGCGGGCGACATCAAGGAAGCCGATCCGCCCGTCCAGAAATGCGGCGACGGCAATCTCGTTTGCAGCATTCAGGATAGTAGGGGCGGCCCCCCGCATTGCAAGGCGTGGCGGGCGATCCGAAGTGCTGGAAAGCGTTGCGGATCAGGCGGTTCGAAGGTCAGGCGCGAAATTGCGGCAAGGTCGAGGCGGGTCACCGGCGTCGCCATGCGATCGGGCCAGGCCAGGGCATAGGCGATGGGCACGCGCATGTCGGGGCTGCCCAACTGCGCCAGCACCGAGCCGTCGACATATTCGACCAGGCTGTGGATCACCGACTGGGGATGCACCAGGATATCGATCTGTTCGCCCGGCATGGCGAACAGATGGTGCGCCTCGATCAATTCCAGGCCCTTGTTCATCATGGTCGCCGAGTCGACCGAGATCTTGGCGCCCATGGTCCAGTTGGGATGGGCGACCGCCTCCGCGGGCGTTGCCTGGGCCATGGCTTCGCGGTCGGCCGAGCGGAACGGGCCGCCCGAGGCGGTCAGGATCAGGCGGCTGATCTTGTCGCGCCGGGCCTCGTCGAAGACCTGGAAGATCGCATTGTGCTCGGAGTCGACCGGCAGCAGGGTGGCGCCGTGCCGGGCCACCGCGGCCATGACGATATGGCCGGCGCAGACCAGGCTTTCCTTGTTGGCCAGGGCCACGATGGCGCCCCGGCGCACCGCCGCCAGGGTGGACGCCAAGCCCGCTGCACCGACGATCGCCGCCATGACCATGTCGCTGGGATAATCGGCCGCCTCGATCACGGCCCCCGCCCCGGCCCCGACCTTGATATTGGTCCCGGCCAGCGCCTCGCGCAGGGGGGCCAGGGCGGACTCGTCGGCGCTGACCACGAATTCGGGCAGGAAGCGGCGGGCCTGCTCAATCAACAGGTCGAGCCGGCGGTGGGCGACCAGGGCCACCACCTCGAACTGGTCGGGGTTGCGCGCGATCAGGTCGAGCGTGCTGGTGCCGACCGAGCCGGTCGAGCCCAAGACCGAGAGCCGTCGTTTCTGCATCACAGGGCACCCAGCAGCACCGCGGCGGCCGCCACCGGCGCCGCGAACAACAGGCCGTCCAGGCGGTCCAGGAAACCGCCGTGACCGGGGATCAGGTTGCTCGAATCCTTGACGCCGAAATGGCGCTTTACCGCGCTTTCGCTCAGGTCGCCGACCTGACTCCACGCCCCGATCATGCCACTGATGGCGCCAAACACCACGGGCCGCGGCAATTCGACCGCCCAGGCCGTTAGGCCGCCCGCCACCGTCGCCGCGACAACCCCGCCGATCAGGCCCGCCCAGGTCTTCTTGGGGCTGATCCGGGGCGCCAGCTTGGGGCCGCCGATCGAGCGGCCGGCGACATAGGCGCCGGTATCGGTCGCCCAGATCGAGGCCAGCAGCCAGTAGACCAGCGCGGTACCGGTCGCGGCGTCGTAGCGCAGCCACAGCATGGCGAGACAGGGCAGGCCGATGTAGGGCACGGCCAGCGTCGGCCATAGCCGTTCCTGCTTGCGCAGCACGGCGGCGACAAAGCCGGCCAGCGCACCCGAAGCGATCAGGGCCAGGCCGAACCGGTATTCCCCATAGGCCCCGGCCAGAAGAACCACCACGATGACCGGGGCATGGATCGAAAACGTCGGCCCCAGGCCGAAACCGTCGACGATGCGGTTCCACTCGTAGATCATCAGCAGGGCGACGACCATCACCAGCGCGGTGAACCACGGCTCGCCGAAATGCACGCAGACAAGGCCGACCACCGCCAACACCACGCCGGACAGAATGCGGATGCGCAGGTCGCTGCCTTTGCGCGGCTTGGTCTCGATGATCGGCTCTCCCCCATGTGATCCGTAGCTACTCTTTGCGCGCCCCGAAGCGGCGATCGCGGGCCTGGAATTCGCGAATCGCCGACATCAGCTCGTCGCGGCCGAAATCCGGCCACAGCGTGTCCACGAAGACGAATTCGGCATAGGCCGCCTGCCACAGCAGGAAGTTCGACAGCCGCTTTTCCCCCGAAGTGCGGATGACGAGGTCGGGATCTGGAATGCCCGCGGTCTCCAGGCGGCTGGCAAACAGGTTGCAGTCGATGGTCGCCGGGTCGAGCTGGCCGGCCGCCGCTTCCTGCGCCAGCCGGCGGGCCGCGTTGACGATTTCGTCCTGGCCGCCATAGGAGATGGCCAAGGTTACGGTCAGGCGCTGGTTGGCCCGCGTCTGGGTCTCGGCCTGTTCGATCAGGCCCATGAGGTCGGCGGGCAGCCGCTGGCGATCGCCGATCACCTTCAGCCGCACGCCATTGGCATGCAGCTCGGCCAGGTCGCGGCGCAGGTACAGGCGCAACAGCCCCATGAGGTCGCCGACCTCGTCCATCGGGCGCTTCCAGTTCTCCGACGAGAAGGCATAGAGCGTCAGATATTCGATGCCGAAATCCGCCGCCGCCTCGACCACCCGCCTGACCGCGTCCGAGCCGCGCTGATGGCCGATGATGCGCGGCAACAGGCGCGCCTTGGCCCAGCGCCCGTTGCCATCCATGATGACGGCAACGTGGCGGGGCACTTGGGCGCCTACTATTTCAACGGCCGGCTTCATGGCTCTCACACGGGGCTGGAAGGCTGCGACATCAGACGTGCAGGATTTCCCTTTCCTTGGAGCCAAGGAGCTGGTCGATCTCGCCGATCGTCTTGTCCGTCATAGACTGGACCTCGTCGGCGTAGATCTTATGGTCGTCCTCTGAAATTTTGCCGTCTTTTTCGAGCTTTTTGAGCTGGTCCATGCCATCGCGGCGCACATTGCGCACGGCGACCCGGGCCTGCTCGGTGTATTTCGAGGCCAGCTTGACCATTTCCTGGCGGCGTTCCTGGTTCAGCTCGGGGATCGGAATGCGGATCAGCGTGCCGTCGACCACGGGGTTCACCCCCAGCCCAGCGTTGCGGATGGCCTTGTCGACGAGGCCGACCATGCTCTTGTCCCAGACCGAGACCGACAGCATCCGCGGCTCGGGGATCGAGACCGAACCCAACTGGTTGATCGGCATCTGCGCGCCATAGGCCTCGACCACGATCGGGTCGAGCAAGGTGGGCGAGGCGCGGCCGGTGCGCAGGCCGGCGAATTCATGCTTCAGGCTTTCGACGGCACCGCGCATGCGGCGTTCGATGGTATCGAGATCCGGCTCGTCGGACACGGGTACTACTCCCTTTCCCTGATGATCGTGGACTTGGCCTCGCCCCGCAGGACCGAGACGACGGGTTCGCTGAGCGAGAACACCAGGATCGGAATACGATTCTCGCGCGCCAGCGCGATCGCCGAAGCATCCATGACCTTCAGGTCCAGGCTCAAGACATCGTGATAGGTCAGCTCGTCGAAGCGCACCGCCTTGGGGTCGCGCTTGGGATCGGCCGAATAGACGCCGTCGACCTGGGTGCCCTTCAGCATGGCGTCGCAGCCCATCTCGGCGGCGCGCAGGGTCGCAGCGGTGTCGGTGGTGAAGAACGGGTTGCCGGTGCCGGCAGCGAAGATCACCACCCGCCCCTTTTCCATGTGGCGGATGGCCCGGCGGCGGATATAGGGCTCGGCCACCGAGGTCATGGGAATGGCCGAGATCACGCGCGTCTGCAGCCCCATGCGCTCCAGCGAATTCTGCAGGGCGAGGCCGTTCATCACCGTGGCCAGCATGCCCATATAGTCGGCCGTCGCCCGTTCCATGCCGCGCGCCGCCACCGACAGGCCGCGGAAGATGTTGCCGCCGCCGATGACCAGGCAGACCTCGATGCCCAGGTCGTAGACCCCCTTGATGTCGGCCGCGATGCGGTCGACGGTGGGCATGTCCAGCCCATAGGCCTGCGAGCCCATCAAGGCCTCGCCCGAGACCTTGAGCAGGATGCGGCGGAATTTCGGCAAGGTCGTCGGCATGGCGTCGGGCTTCCGGGCACGGCGTTTCCGGCCCGGGCCGGGCGGCTGGGCTGGTCACGGGGTATAGCATCTGGTCGGCTGACGGCCAACCGGGCAGCGTGAGGCATGAAAAAGGCCCGGCGCCTTGCAGCGCCGGGCCTTGATCGTCGCGGGATCAGCGGCCCGCCTGGGCGGCAACCTCGGCAGCGAAATCGCTCTGCTGCTTCTCGATGCCTTCGCCCAGTGCATAGCGCACGAAGCCGGTCACCTTGATGGGGGCGCCAAATTCCTTGGCGGCATTCTCGACCGCCTTGGCAACCTTGGTCTCGCCGTCCATGACGAAGACCTGCTCCAGGAGCACGACTTCCTCGTAGTACTTGCGGATGCGGCCGTCGATCATCTTCTCGATGATGTTCTCGGGCTTGCCCGAGGCGCGGGCCTGCTCGCTCAGCACGTCGCGCTCGCGGGCGACCAGCGCCTGGTCGAGCGAGGCGACATCGAGCGAGGCCGGGTTGGTCGCGGCGATGTGCATGGCGATCTGCTTGCCCAGGCCTTCGAGCTTGTCGGCCGGGGCCGCCGATTCGAGCGCCACGAGCACGCCGATGCGGCCCAGGCCCGGCGCGGTGGCCGAGTGGATGTAGGACGAGACGACGCCCTGCGACACGGCCAGCACTTCGGCGCGGCGAAGCTGCATGTTCTCGCCGATCGTGGCGATCAGGTGGGTCAGCTCTTCGGCAACCGTCTTGGCCGAGCCGGGATAGGCGGCGGCGGCAATGGCGGCAATGTCCGAGCCAGCCTCGATCGCGACCTTGGCGGCGGTCGCCACGAAGGACTGGAACGCCGGGTTGCGGGCGATGAAGTCGGTCTCGGAATTGACCTCGATCACCGCTGCCTTGGTGCCGGCGGCAGCGACACCGACCAGGCCCTCGGCCGCGACGCGGTCGGCCTTCTTGGCGGCCTGGGACAGGCCCTTCTTGCGCAGCCAGTCGATCGCCTGCTCGATGTCGCCACCGTTTTCGGCCAGCGCCTTCTTGCAGTCCATCATGCCGGCGCCGGTCTTGGTGCGCAGGTCTTTCACCAGTGCCGCTGAAATCTCAGCCATCGGATCAACCTTTCGAAATAATCAGTCGTGCTGGAACTACCGGCCGCGGTCAGCGGCCGGTAGGAGGGAGGGCTCAGGCCTGGGCCTGGGTCTCCTCGGCAGCCGCTTCCTCGGCCACGATGGGCGCGTCTTCGGCAATCGCCTCGTCGAGCTCGGCGGTCTCGCCGACATCGACGCCGGCCGCGGTCAGTTCGGCCTGGATGCCGTCGAGAACCGAGCGGGCGACCAGGTCGCAATAGATGCTGACGGCGCGCAGGGCATCGTCATTGCCGGGGATCGGATAGGTGATGCCGACCGGGCTCGAATTGGAGTCGACGATCGCAACCACCGGGATGCCCAGCTTGTTGGCTTCCTGAACGGCGATGTCTTCCTTGTTCGTGTCGATGATGAACAGGATGTCCGGCAGGCCGCCCATTTCCTTGATGCCGCCCAGCGCGCGCTCGAGCTTTTCCTTCTCGCGCTGCAGGTTCAGCTGTTCCTTCTTGGTCAGGCCCAGGGCTTCGCCGCCGAGCTGCTCCTCGAGGGTCTTCAGCCGCTTGATCGAGTTGGAAATGGTCTTCCAGTTGGTCAGCATGCCGCCGAGCCAGCGATGGTTGACGTAGTACTGGCCGCAACGGGCCGCCGCATCGGCGATCGGCTGCGCCGCCTGGCGCTTGGTGCCCACGAAGAGGACACGGCCGCCGCCGGCGGTCACGTCGCGGATCGCCTGCAGGGCGCGGTGCAGCATCGGCACCGTCTGGCCCAGATCGATGATGTGGACGTTGTTGCGCACGCCGAACAGGAACGGCGCCATGCGCGGGTTCCAACGGTGAGTCTGGTGGCCGAAGTGGACGCCGGCTTCCAGGAGCTGGCGCATAGTGAACGAAGGCAGTGCCATGATAGTCTTAACCTTTTCCGGTTTAGCCGCCGTGGGTGTCGTCCGGAAATCCGGACACCGGAGCGACGGCGGAACCAATCCGCAGCCGCAAACCCACGTGAGGAATGGCCGGGCTATTACCCGGATGCGCGCCGAAAGCAAGAATGATCTAGGTGGCGATAAGGGCCTCAGCCCTCGGGCAACCGGGCGAGCATACGGCGGAAGAGGTCCTGTCCGCCGAAGAATCGATACAATGCATACGGCCGTTCATCGCTGAGCACTCGCCATGAGGTCGCCCAGCGTTATCAGAAGCGTCATCGGTTCCAGGGGCGACGGATCGAAACCCAGCGCGATGTAGAAAGCCTTGGCTTCCTCGGAGATCGCATGAACGACGATCCCGCGAATGCCGATCGCGTCGGCCGCATTGATGACTCGCAAAGCGGCGTCGCGAAACAGCGCCCGCCCAAGGCCCTGCCCCCGGCAGGATTGGTCGACCGCCAACCTGGCCAGAAGAACTATGGGAATCGGGTCCGGCATATTGCGCCGGAATCGGCCAGGGGCCGCCGTCACGTTCACCGAACCTGACGCCAAGGCGTAGTAGCCGACAACCCTGCCATCTGCACAAGTGACGTAGGTTCGCGTCGCCCCGCTGGCCTGGTTGGCCAGCGCGCGCCGCTTCAGCCAATCATCAAGCGACGCCACGCCCGAATTGAACCCGGTAACCGCATGGCCGCTGCCAAGAACTTCGGGCGCCGAAAGCGTCAAATCCCGTCCCACGGCGCCGGGGTTTTCATGGTCCGTTCCAGCCGCTCGTTGGGCTGCGGCGGCGCATCGAGCCGCTTCAGGAATTCTGCGTAAGCCTCCGGGCTGGCAGTCAGCGCCGTGCGGTCCAGCAGCGCCTCCTCGGCGGCGCGCCGGGCGGCATCCAGAATGAAATCGGTGCGGGTCCGGCCCTCGGCCTGCGCCGCCCGGTCGATCAGCCCGCGTTCCTCCGGTTTGATGCGGATATTCAGCGTGTCGCGCTTGGCAGGCTTCACAGACATGACGTCCTCCATCAGGCGATTAGCCTAGCATAGCGTAACGTCACCGTCATTACAGCGATGATATTCGCGGCCGGACGCGCCTCGACAGTGGGAGGATGATCCATTTACCATGGCCAAGTGGCCGAGAGCGGATCCTATCCGCCGTCAACGAGGAGGATTTCATGAAACTGGAAGGTGGCTGTTACTGCGGCGCGTTGCGCTATGTGGCCGAGGGCGAGCCGATGATGCAGGCCCAGTGCCATTGCCGCGAATGCCAGTATATCGCGGGCGGCGGGCCGAATTTCTTCATTGCCATGCCGATCAAGGGCTTCTCCTACACCAAGGGGACACCCAAGCAGTTCACCCGCAAGGACCTGGAGCATCCGGTGACCCGGGAGTTCTGCGCCGAATGCGGCACCCATGTGGTGACCCGCCCGCCCGGCTTCCCCGCCTTGATCGTCAAGGTCGGCACGCTGGACGATCCCAGCGCCTTCGCCGGCCCGCAGATGGCGATCTATACGGTCGACAAGCAGCCCTATCATGTGATCCCGGAGGGGATGCTTTCCTTCGAACGGCTGCCGGGTTAGGCGCAGCCCCCAATGAAACGGCGATACCTTGTCGCACCGGCCGCTGGTATCGCCACCTGGGCCCTGGTCGGGTGGCTGTTGGGGCCGCCCGATTGCCAGGACGGCTGGAACTCGCCCTCGATCGGCAGCACCGGTGCCTGTTCCCATCACGGCGGGATCGATCCCACCAATGACATCGCCGCCATCGCCGGCGGTGTCGTGGTGGCCGGCGCCGTGCTGTTCTTCGCCCAGGGCCGGGGCAACCGGGAACCCGGCATCCCGGCCGGCATCCGCGAACCCCTGCCCTGCCCCAAATGCGGCCGGCCGATGGATCTCAAAGCCAACGAACGCGGGCCGGGGTTCTACTGGGGGTGCCCCGATGCGCCGGCGTGCACAGGGACCAGGGACTACGACGCGTAGCGGCCCCCTCATCCTTCCAGCAGGCGTGCATACATCCGGCGGACGTGATCCTGGCCGCCAAAGAACACCCCGATCACTTGCACGATTTGCCTCGGCTCATCGATCCGGAACCAATAGATGGCCCGCTCGATCGTCAGGTGTCGCAGCCCGGGAAGAATGTCATCGTGCATTGTACCCCGATGGGGTGCGGCCAGGATGCGTTCAGCAGCGGCACGAATTTCGGTGGTGCGAGCACCTGCATGATCGAGAGCGGACGCCGCGGTTTCGCCGAGGCTGCGGTAGCTATCGAACAGATGGGTAAGGATAAGGTCGAAGTCCCTCTCGGCCCAGGCAGAGAATTCAATCCTCAATGCCATGAGCCCGGCGTTTTGCCTTGATCAGCGCCGCAATCCGCTCGTCCATCTGTGCCCCGCTGATGAAGGGGCCGTTCAGACGGGGTTCGAGGATCTTTCGCAACGCTCTGCGGTCCAGTTCGTCGTCGTCAATCCGCTGCCGCAGGAGGTCGACCCCCTGTTGCAACACGGCGCTCACGCTCGAGTAACGACCAGCCTCCACCAATGCCTTGGCGAAGGCATATTGTTCATCCGTCAGGGAAACCGATGATTTGATGGTCATGCCGCCATGATGCTACCAGGTAGTACCATGGTCAACATGGCCACCGTTCCATCGCCTGCTCCACGCCTGTCGTCGCCTTGAAATTTCATGAGACCGCCGGGCTCACGGCAAACCGCTCGGGCAGTTCGACTTCGAGCGGCAATGGGATATTTGCACATAAGCGCTTATCATCTTATGTTCATATACTCAAACAAACTATCCGGGAGCCTGCCATGGCTGACACCGCGCGCTGGACCGTCTCCGTGTCCAAAGAAACCGACATTGCCGTGCGCAGCTTCATCGCGCAGCGCGGCGGCAAGAAGGGCGACCTCTCGAAGTTCATCGAGGAGGCTGTGAAATGGCGCGTGCTCGATCAAAGCCTGACCGAGGCCCGCAGCAAATTTGCCGACCTGCCGGCCGACGAGCTGCAAGCCCTGCTCGATGAGGCCGTGGCTGCGACGCGCGCACCGCAGACGCGGTAAAGGTGCGCCTGGTTCTCGATACCAATATCCTGGTGAGCGCGTTGCTGGCGGGCACCTCGCTGCCCGCGCACCTGGTCATGCTGTGGCGGGAAGGCTGGTTCGATCTGCTGACCTCAGCCGAGCAGATCGACGAGTTGAGGCGTGTCACCCGCTACCCGAAGATCCGGGCACGCCTCGCGCCGGCGCTGGCCGGGCGGCTCGTCAACGAAGTGCGCGCACTGGCCATCGAACTGAAGGATCTCCCCACCGTCACGGCCTGCGCCGACCCGCATGACAATTACCTGTTGGCGATGGCCATCGCCGGCGAGGCCGATTTCCTCATCACGGGCGACAAGCGCGACCTTCTCGGCATGCAGCACCACGAAGGCACCCGCATCGTCACGGTGCGCGACTTCCTCGCCATGCACCGGCGACTGCCTTGAGCTACCGCAGCTTGAGATCTTCCGCGACGCCGAAAACCACCCTTATTTCTGCCCTTCTTTTGGCCAATTTTTTCCGCCCATCATTAAAAGAACGAAAATTGCAGCCCCCAAAACAATGTCGGCGTAAAGAAGTAGTGTCAGCGTGTGACCATCTTCCACTGTTATGTAGACCGTAACCTGCTTGACAGAAAACGCAACTATCCTTCCTGCGCCAGGGTCAGGCTGTTGCGGATAGTGAAAAAAGACATTCAGCAAATGCGTGTGATAGAGCCAGGTACTCACCGCCACGGTTGTCACCACGCGTAAGAGAATTGCTATAATTCTTTTACGCAACATCTAAGGCACCTCGCTGGTGGAACTCGGGGGACACGGAACTCGGGGGACACAATACTGAACTCAGGACGCCAGCCGCCCCCCGCCTCGCCCCTCACAACTCCGTCACACTCGCCACGCCCACCGTCGCCTTGAAATTCTGCAACACGGTGGGGCTGACCGCAAACCGCTCGGGCAGTTCGAACTCCAATTCCCTGCCCTCCTCCTCGAAGTCCAGCACCACCGCGACCCGGCCCTTGCCCTTCGGCGTCTTGGCCAGGACGCTCTTGAGGCCGTCGATCGCCTTGGGATCGCTCAAGTAGACGCGCAGGCCGGCGGCGCTGTTGGCGACGACCTGGTCGAGGGATTGGATCGCCAAGGTGGTCAGGCGGACCATGTCGTTGTCGATATAGCCGTCGACATCGACCAGCACCGCGGTGCCGGGCTCCAGCAGGGGCCGGGTCATGACCAGCACCTCAGAGAACACAGTGAGTTCCACCACGCCGGTCTGGTCGGTCAGTTTCAGGAAGGCGAAGCGGTTGCCGCTCTTGGCGACCTTTTCCTGGCGCGAGAGGACGATGCCGGCCAGGCGCAGCTTGGTGCCCGTGGGCCGGCGCCGTTCCGTCTGGTCGACCTTGGTCTGGCCGCCGGCGATGCGCCGTTCCACCTGGATCAGCTTGGTCACGCCTAAGCGATCCAGTGACTTGCCATAGCCGTCCATGGGATGGGCCGAGAGGTAGAAGCCGATGGCGTCGAACTCGTGGGCGGACTGGTCCATGGCCGTCCAGGGCGGCACCTCGGGCAGGGCCAGGGTATCGGCCGGCGCCGCGGCCCCGCCGCCCCCGCCGAACAGGCTTTCCTGCTGGCTGGCGCGGTCGCGGGTGGCGACGTCGGCATGGCGCACGATCGATTCGGCGCCTTGGAGAACCTTGGCCCGATTACGCTCCAACTGGTCGAAGGCGCCGGCCTTGGCCAGGTTCTCGATCTGCCGGCGGTTCAGCCACTTGGGGTCCAGCCGGCCGGCGAAATCCGCCATGGTCTTGAACGGGCCCGCGGCCTCGCGCTCGGCCAGGACCTTCTCGATCGCGTCGCGGCCGATGATCTTGATCGCGGCCAGGGCATAGCGCACACAGCCCTTGCCGTCCTTGTCCTCGACCGCGAAATCGGCGTCGGAGCGGTTGATGTCGGGCTGAAGCAGGGGGATCTGCATCCGCCCCAGTTCCTGGCGGAAGACGTTCAGCTTGTCGGTGTTGGCCATGTCGAGGGTCATCGACGCGGCCAGGAATTCCACGGGGAAATTGGCCTTGAGATAGGCCGTGTGATAGGCGACCAGGGCATAGGCGACCGCGTGGCTCTTGTTGAAGCCGTAGCCGGCGAACTTGTTGACGAGGTCGAAGATCTCGTCGGCCTTCTTGGGCGCAACGCCGCGCGCCTGCGCCCCTTCCACGAAGCGGACGCGCTGCTGGTCCATCTCCTCCTTGATCTTCTTGCCCATGGCCCGGCGCAGCAGGTCGGCCTCGCCCAGACTGTAACCGGCCAGGATCTGGGCGATCTGCATCACCTGTTCCTGGTAGATGATGACGCCGTAGGTCTCCTTCAGCACGCCTTCCAGGGTGGGGTGCAGATAGTCGGGCTTCTCCTGCCCGTGCTTGCAGGCGATGTACTTGGGGATGTTGTCCATCGGGCCGGGGCGGTACAGCGCCACCATGGCCACGATGTCTTCGAAACAGTCGGGTTTCAGCTTTTTGAGCGCATCGCGCATGCCCGACGATTCAAGCTGGAACACGCCGACCGTCTCGCCCCTGGCCATCATCTCGTAACTGGGCACATCTTCGAGCGCCAGGGCCGAAAGGTCGATCTCGATGCCCCGCTTGGCGATCAGCTTCACCGCCAGGTCCAGCACGGTCAGCGTCTTCAGCCCCAAGAAATCGAACTTCACCAGCCCCGCCGGCTCCACCCACTTCATGTTGTACTGGGTCACCAGCATCGAGGAGCGCGGATCGCGGTAGAGCGGGATCAGCTCGACCAGCGGCCGGTCGCCGATCACCACGCCGGCGGCATGGGTCGAGGCGTGACGGTAGAGGCCTTCGAGCTTCAGCGCGATGTCGATCAGGCGCTTCACCGTCTCGTCCTCGCGCCGCGCCTCTTGCAGGCGCGGCTCCATCTCGATGGCCTGTTCCAGGGTCACCGGGTTGGCCGGGTTGTTGGGCACCATCTTGGCCAGCTTGTCGACCTGGCCCAGCGGCATTTCCAGCACGCGGCCGACGTCGCGCATCACCGCGCGGGCCTGCAGCTTGCCGAAGGTGATGATCTGGGCCACCCGCTCGGCCCCGTATTTGTCGACCACGTAGTGGATCACGCGGTCGCGCTTGTCCTGGCAGAAGTCGATGTCGAAGTCGGGCATCGACACGCGCTCAGGATTCAGGAAGCGTTCGAACAGCAGGCCGAAGCGCAGGGGATCCAGGTCGGTGATCTGCAAGGCCCAGGCAACGACCGAGCCGGCGCCCGAACCGCGGCCCGGCCCCACGGGGATGTCGTGGCGCTTGGCCCATTGGATGAAGTCGGCAACGATCAGGAAGTAGCCGGGAAACTTCATCTTCACGATGACGTTGAGCTCGAACTCCAGGCGTTCCCAATAGGGTAGCGCGATTTTCTCGCGCGTCGCCTCATCAGCGTCCTTGGGCAACACATGCCGTTTCAGGCGCATCTCCAGGCCTTGCTTGGCCATGCGCCGCAGTTCCGTCTCCTCGTCATGGCCGTTGGCACTGGGGAACGGCGGCAGGATCGGCGCGCGGGTGCGGGCGCGCACGGCGCAGCGCCTGGCGATCACCAGGGTGTTGTCCAGCGCCTCGGGCAGGTCGGCGAACAGGGCGCGCATCTCGTCGGCCGAGCGGAAGCGGTGCTCGGGCGTCAGGTGCCGGCGCTCCTCGTTGCCCACGGTGGAACCCTCGGCGATGCACAGCAGGGCGTCGTGGGCGGGATAGGTCGCCTCGTCGGCGAAATAGCAGTCGTTGGTCGCGACCAGGGGGATGCCGCGGGCATAGGCGAGATCGATCAGCGGCCCCTCGGTCGCCTCCTCCTCGTCCAGGCCGTGGCGCTGCAGCTCGATATAGAGGCGGCCGGGGAACATGGCCTCGAAGCGGGCCAGCAGGTCGCGGGCAACCTCGCCCTGGCCCTCGTAGAGCATGCGGCCGATGGGCCCTTGGCCCCGCCGGTCAGGCAGATCAGGCCCTGCGCACGCTCGGCCAGGCGATCGAGGGTCACTTCCGGCGGGCGGCCGGGCTCGGCATCGATGAAGGCGTCGCTCGACAGCGCCATCATGTTGGCCCAGCCCCGGGCATCCTGGGCCAGCAGCACGATCGGGTCCGGGTCGGGCCGGCGGCCCTGGCGCTCGCTGGCGCCGGGCGGGGCGATCGACAGTTGCAAGCCCATGATCGGCTGCAGCCCCGCTTTCACCGCGCCCTCGGCGAATTCGACCGCGCCGAACAGGTTGTTGGTATCGGTGACCGCGATCGCCGGCATCCTGGCCTTGGCGGCATAGTCGATCAGCTTCTTGACCGGAATCGCCCCTTCCGACAGCGAATAGGCGGTGTGAACGTGCAGGTGCACGAAACCGGCATGGGGCATGGGTCAAGACCTTGCTCTGGAACTGTCATTCCGGCGAAGGCCGGAATCCATCGTCGACCAGTGCGCGGCGGATAAATGGATTCCGGCCTTCGCCGGAATGACGACAAAGAGATAGTGAGCGAGTCGGCGGCCGAGGTTAAGCGGGAACCAATCGGCCCTCGTGCAGGGCGACCGTCCGGTCCATGCGCGCGGCGAGGGCCGGGTTATGGGTCGCAATCATCGCCGACAGGCCGAAGTCGCGCACCAGGCGCAGCAACTCGTCGAACACCAGGGCCGCCGTGCGCTCGTCGAGATTGCCGGTCGGCTCATCCGCCAGCAGCACCTTGGGCCTGTTGGCCAGGGCGCGGACGATCGCGACACGCTGCTGCTCGCCGCCCGACAGCTTGGGCGGTCGATGGCTGGCCCGTTCGCCCAAGCCGACCTGGGCCAGCAGGGTCAGTGCCCGCTCGTGCGCCGCCGCCTTGGGCACGCCCGCCACCATCTGCGGCAGCATGACATTCTCGGCCGCGCTGAATTCCGGCAGCAGGTGATGCGACTGGTAGACGAAGCCCAGATGCTCGCGGCGCAGGCGGGTGCGCACGCTGTCCGACAGGTCGCCGGCGGATTGCCCGCCGATCAGCACGCGCCCCTTGGTGGGTTTCTCCAGCAGGCCGGCGATGTGCAGCAGTGTGGATTTGCCGGTGCCGGACGGGCCGACCAGCGCGACGATCTCGCCGGGATGGATCTCGAAATCCACCCCGCGCAATACGTCCAGCTTCGCCGCGCCCTGGATGAAGGTCCGGGTAATCCCGTCGAGCTTCAGGCTGGCCTCACTCATGGCGCAGCGCCTCCACCGGGTCGAGCCGAGCCGCCCGCCAGGAGGGATAGAGCGTGGCGAGGAACGACATGATCAGCCCGACCACGACAACCGTCGCGGTTTCGCCCACTTCCATCTTCGCCGGGATCTTGGAGAGGAAATAGATCTCGTCAGGAAACAGGCGCGCGCCTGTCAGGTTCTGCAGCAATTGGCGGATCGATTCGATGTTGTCGCAGAAGACGACACCCAGGAGGAAGCCGCCCAGCACGCCGATGACGCCGATCGACGCGCCCGCGATCATGAACACCCGCATGATCGAGCCGCGGCTGGCGCCCATGGTGCGCAGAATGGCGATGCCCCTGCCCTTGTCCTTCACCAGCATGATCAGCGACGAAATGATGTTGAGGGACGCGACCAGCATGATCAGGGTCAGGATGATGAACATCACGTTGCGCTCGACCGCCAGGGCCCCGAAGAAGGTAGAATTTGTTACCTGCCAGGTTACTGAGCGCAGCGGCTTGCCGGCGTCGGCCATCTGGGTCAACTGGCGGGCCACGAGCGGCGCGCTATCAGGATCGCGCAGCATCACCTCGATGGCGCTGACCCCCTCGCCCGTGCGGAAGAAGGCGCGGGCCGCATCGATCGGCATGAAAATGAAGGTCGAGTCATATTCCGCCATGCCTAGGCTGAACAGGGCCGCGACGCGGTAGGCCTTCAGGCGCGGCGTGGTGCCGACCACGGTGGCCGTGCCGGTCGGCGACAGGATGGTGACGCTGTCGCCGACCGCGACGCCCAGGCGTTCGGCCATGCGGTTGCCGATCATGACGACATCGTCACCAACCAATGCGTCGAGCGAACCGCCGGTGATATTCTTGGCGACCAGGGGCATCCGCGCCAGATCCTCGCGCGACAGGCCCCGTACCAGTCCGCCGCCGGCCTGGCCCCGAAACGTGACCATCACCTGCGCCTCGACCATGGGCATGGCCGTGACCACATCGGAAACGGTCTCGAACTTGCGGGCCAGCGCCACGTAATCCTGAACCGGTCCGAACTGCGCCTGGACTATCACATGGCCGTTGACGCCCAGGATCCGCTCCATCAGGTCGGCGCGGAAACCGTTCATCACCGCCATCACGATGATCAGCGCGGCGATGCCGATGGTAATGCCCAGCAGCGTCAGCCAGGCGATGACGGAAATCGAGCCTTCCTCTCGCCTTGCGCGCAGGTAACGCCCGGCAAGCATCAGTTCAAAGCGGCCAAACATCCTTCTCTCCCAGCCGCTCAGGCGGCGGTCAGGGTCGCGACGACGGCGTCGAGGGCCAGTTCGCTGCGCTCGCCGGTCTTGCGGTTCTTCAGCTCGACGATGCCCTTGGCGAGGCCGCGCGGCCCGACATGCACCTGCCAGGGCAGTCCGATCAGATCCATGGTGGCGAACTTCGATCCGGCCCGTTCATCAGTATCGTCATAGAGCACATCGATTCCGGCGGATTCGAGGCCGGCATAGATTTTCTCGCAGGCGGCGTCGACCGCGGCATCGCCCGCCTTCAGGTTGACGATGCCGACCTTGAACGGTGCCACGCTGGCCGGCCAGATGATGCCGGCGTCGTCATGGCTGGCCTCGATGATGGCGCCCACCAGGCGCGACACGCCGATGCCGTAGGAACCCATTTCCAGCTCGATGGTCTCGCCGTTGGGGCCTGTCACCACGGCGCCCATGGGCTTGGAATACTTGGTACCGAAATAGAAGATGTGGCCGACCTCGATGCCGCGCGCCGACAGGCGCTTGTCGGCCGGCACTTCCGCCTCGAAACGGGCGGCGTCGTGCTTCTCGTCGGTCGCGGCGTAAAGCCCGGTCCAGCGCTCGATCAGGGGCTTCAAATCGCCCTCGAAGTCGATCGTCTCGCCCAGGATATCCTGGTCGATCAGGTCGCCGTGGCAGAACACGGCGCTTTCGCCGGTCTCAGCCAGGATGATGAACTCGTGGGACAGATCGCCGCCGATCGGGCCGGTATCGGCCGCCATGGGGATCGCCTTCAGGCCCAACCGCGCATAGGTGCGCAGATAGGCGACGAACATCTTCTCATAGGCGCGGCGCGCCGCGTCCTTGTCGATGTCGAAGGAATAGGCATCCTTCATCAGGAATTCGCGGCCACGCATCACGCCGAAGCGCGGGCGCACCTCGTCGCGGAATTTCCACTGGATGTGATAGAGGTTCCGCGGCAGGTCGCGGTAGGACTTGATGCTGTCGCGCACGATCGCGGTGATCAATTCCTCGTTGGTGGGCCCGAACAGCATGTCGCGCTCGTGGCGGTCGGTGATGCGCAGCATCTCCTTGCCGTAAGCCTCGTAGCGGCCGGACTCGCGCCACAGGTCGGCCGACTGGATCGTCGGCATCAATAGTTCGATGGCGCCCGCACCATCCTGCTCCTCACGCACGATGCGCTCGATGTTGCGCAGGACCTTCAGGCCCAGCGGCAGCCAGGAATAGATGCCGGCAGCCGACTGGCGCACCAGGCCGGCGCGCAGCATCAGGCGGTGCGAGACGATCTGCGCTTCGGCCGGGTTCTCACGCAGAATGGGCAGGAAATAACGGGACAGGCGCATGGGGGCTTCTCTTTGGACAGGCGGCGAAGGTAGGGAAATCGGGGCGGGCACGCAACGCCCGTGCCGCACCATCGGCAGGCTTTTCTGGACCCCATGCCAAGTCTGCCGCCCGCGACGCGACCTTTCGCCTCGTTCGACTTTGGTCTAAGATCAAGCCGCCTTTTGCATGCTCAAAAGCATGAGTTTCTGCGCTCTTGAGCCTGTTTAACGGGCATGCTGCACGAAATCATGGCAATCATGTGGAAAATGCGTGACTCCCATGCGCGACTTGAGTAGCATCCATCGCGCAAAGGAGAGCCGGTTGGCTCACCCAAGTTTAGGGAGGAAGCGTCACCAGGAAATCAAGGCCGTAAAATAACGGTCAATGGTGATGTCAAATGGTGCAGAGTTGTGCGCAAGGCCCTTCGGGGCCTTGTGTCGTTTCGGGCGGCTCAATTCTTGCCCAGCCGAAATCCAGCGTAAAAAAATAGCATTAAGTGAAAAGGCTCATAGCCTTCATTGCTGGCCCATGGCAAAGATTCCAGGTGCCTGAGAAGCACGGCCGCCGGCCGCAATAATGCGCCGCAGCAGCATTAAATGAGGGAAATATGCGCGCTAGCTTGTTGCTCCGCAGCAGCGTGACGATGGTTGCTTTGCTTTCCGCGGCACCCGCCTTCGCCGAAGATCTGGAATTCACGCTGAACAACGTGACCAGTTCCGATCTGGTCGAATTCTACCTGTCACCCGTGGGCGTCAGCAATTGGGAGGAAAACCTGCTCAACGGCGCCTTCCTTCCTGCCGGCAACACCATCCAGGTTACCGTCGGCGACGGCCGCACCGTATGCACCTACGATGTGCTCTCGGTCTTCAAGGACGGCGACAAGGTCGAGGAGCGCGGCGTCGACCTATGCACCCTGGGCAGCTACACGCTGCACCAGTGACCGGTATCGCGGCGGGTGAGGCCAAGCCCTCGCCCGCTTGCCGGCTCAGGGCTGCTGCATGAAGGCGCGGTAGCCGATCAGGTCGTAGTCCACGACCACCCAGAAGATCGCCAGCAGCACCAGGGTAATGCCCGTCGTGATCAGCGCCTTGCGCTTCAGGTTCGGGCGATAGGGGATGCCGTGCGGGCTGCCCGGCTCGCGCTCGACACCCGCTTCCTCATGGCTGCGCACGCCCCAGGGCAGGACCATGAAGAACACCAGCCACCAGACGATGGCAAAGAAGACGATGGCGCCGAGCGGAGTCATGGGCAGAACCTAGATCAATTTTCCAAAAAGCTGAAACATCGATACGTCATCCCCGCGAAGGCGGGGATCCACTGCTGTGACAGACCGGGTCTGCTCCAGTACGCCCCGGCGGTGGATCCCCGCCTTCGCGGGGATGACGCGCTTCCATCCAAAGGACGCACCCTGGTCCTGCAATGTCACCCCGGCAGGCGGATGACCTGGACGTCGGTGACCGGCTTGCGGCCGGTGATGCGGTTGGCGGCGCGGCGGGCGGCCTGGCGGGCGGCTTCGGTCAAGGAATCGATATCGGTGCGCCCGCGCGGCAAGGCGGCCTTCACCGCCTCGGCGATCTCGGCGGCAAGGTCGCCGTCCTCTTCCTCGGCAAGCCCCGCGATCACCACCTCGGGCTCGGTCACGGCCTTGCCCTTCGCATCGACCACCAGGGTGACCACGATGTGGCCGGCGAAGGCCATCTTGCGGCGCGCGACGATCGCCGGATCGTCGACCTCCACGATCAGGTCGCCGTCCACCGCCAGGCGGCCGGCTTCGACCTCGCCGATGATATCGGGGGCGCCGGGCGCCAGGCGCAGGACATCGCCGTTCTTGATGATCGGGGCGTGGCGCACCTGCAGCGTCTTGGCGAAGGCGGCATGCTCGACCAGATGCCGGGGCTCGCCATGCACCGGCACGGAGATCTGCGGCCGGACCCAGGCATACATGGCGGCCAGTTCGTCGCGATTGGGATGGCCCGAGACGTGGATGAAATTGCCTTTTTCGGTAATGACCTGGACACCGGCCGAGGCCAACTGGTTGTGGACGTCGCCCAGCGTCAATTCATTGCCCGGGATGATCTTGGACGAGAAGATGGCGGTATCACCGCGCGTCAGCGAGATGTGGCGGTGCTCGCCCCGGGCGATGCGGGCCATGGCGCCGCGCGGCTCGCCCTGGCTGCCCGTGCACATGTAGAGCACCTTGTCCTTGGGCAGGTAACCGGCCTCGTCCTCGCCCAGCACGGGCGGGAAATCGGCCAGGTAGCCGGTTTCCTTGGCCGCCTCGACGACACGGTGCATCGACCGGCCGACCAGCACCAGATGACGGTCGGCCTCGGCCGCGGCCACGGCGATCGACGACATGCGGGCGACGTTGGAGGCAAAGGTGGTGACGGCCACCCTGCCCTCCAGCGGGCCGATCAGTTCGATCAGGCTTTCCCGCACGGCGGCCTCGGAGCCCGAGGTGCCGGGCGAGAAGACATTGGTCGAATCGCAGACCATGGCCAGCACGCCGCTGGTCCCCAGTTCCTCCAGCCGCTTGCGGTCGGTGGTGGCGCCGACCAGGGGTTCGGGATCGATCTTCCAGTCGCCCGTGTGCAGCACCGTGCCGAAGCCGGTGTGGATGGCGACCGCATTGGGCTCGGGGATCGAATGGGTCAGGGTGATCAGTTCGCAGGCGAAGGGGCCCAGTTCCACCTTGCCGTTCATGGGCAGGATGTTCAGCTCGACCTCGCGCTCCAGCCCCGCCTCGGCCAGCTTGCGCCGGACCAGCGCCGCGGTGAAGGGCGTCGCATAGATCGGGCATTGCAGGCGCGACCACAGGTAGGGCACGGCGCCGATGTGGTCCTCGTGGGCATGGGTCAGCACGATGGCGATCAGGTCGTCGCGCCGGTCTTCGATGAAGGTCGGGTCGGGCAGGATCAGGTCGATGCCCGGCTGGCGCTCGTCGGCGAAGGTCATGCCCAGGTCCAGCATCAACCACTTGCCGGCGGTGCCGTACAGATTGAGGTTCATGCCGATCTCGCCCGAGCCGCCCAACGGCACGAACAAAAGCTCATCGGCCTTGGGGCGACGGGTGAACAGCTTGGGTGTCGGGGGTGTCGCGCCGCGCTTGCTCATGCGGGGGTGCCGGCGGCGGTGGCGAAGAAGACATCGCCGGCCGTAATCGCGCGCCTGGTGCCGTTGTCGAGTTTCAGGTCCAGGGCGCCCTCGGGTCCCAGCCCGGCAAAGGTGCCCTCGATCGTCTCGTGGGACAGGCGCACGGTAACCCGCCCGCCCAGGCCGGCCGCGCGGGCAAGCCACGCCTCGCGCAACGGCGCGATACCGTCGCGTTCCCACTGGGCGATCCAGAAGGACAGGCGCGGGAGAATTGCACGCAACAAATCGGCAGCAGCCACATCAAGACCCAGGGTTGCGGCGACCGAGGTCGCCGGATAGGGCGTTTCGCCCGGAAAATGGTAGAGGTTCACCCCGGCGCCGATCACCAGGTATTCAAGCCCGCCATCATGGCCGGTCGCGGATTCAAGCAGAATGCCCGCCACCTTGCGCCCATCCAGCAGCACGTCGTTGGGCCATTTCAGCGCGAAACGCGCACCCTGCCCGGTTACCTGGGCCAGGCCCTCGTGCAGGGCGATGGCCGTGGCGAAGGAGAGTTCGGCCGCCCGGGCCGGCCCGGTCCTGGGCCGCAGCAGGGTGCTGAAGAACAGATTGCCCTGCGACGAGACCCAGGGCCGGCCACGGCGACCGCGACCGGCGGTCTGCCGGTCGGCAATCAGCGCGATGTCACCGGGGTCGCCCGCCGCGGCACGGCGGCGGGCTTCCTCGTTCGTCGAGTCGATCTCGGCGAAGTGGACAACCCGCCAGCCGGCGATACCGGGTCCCTCGGTTCCTGTCATCTCTCAGGGCAACAGCGTCTTCGCCGCGGCACCCGCCGCGGTGACGAGCGGCCCCGGCGCCACGAAATAGAGCACGGTCAAGACGCCGCTGGCCAGAACGACCAACCGCGAGGCCATCGGGAACGGCGTCTCGAGGACCCCTGCCGGCGCATCGAAATACATCACCTTCACGATCCGCAGATAGTAGAAGGCGCCGACCACGCTGGCCAGCATGCCGATGACGGCAAGCACGAACAGGCCGGACTCGATCGCCGAGATGAAGACATAGAATTTGGCGAAGAAGCCCGCCAGCGGCGGCACGCCGGCCAGCGAGAACATGAAGGCCGCCAGCACGAAGGCAAGCCACGGATGGCTGCGCGCAAGGCCCGACAGTTCCTCGATCCGCTCGACCGGCTTGCCGTTGCGGCGCATCACCAGCAGGCAGCCGAAGGTGCCGAGCGTCATCACCAGATAGATCGCCATATAGACCAGGACGCCGCGGATGCCCTGGTCGGTGCCGGCGGCCAGGCCCACCAGGGCATAGCCGACATGGCCGATCGAACTGTAGGCCAGTAGTCGCTTCAGGCTGCTCTGGCCGATGGCGGCAAAGGCGCCCAGCAGCATCGAGGCGATGGCGACGAAGACGATGATCTGCTGCCATTGGCCCGAGATGGCACCGAAGGGCGTGATCATGGCGCGCAGGAACAGGGCCATGGCGGCGACCTTGGCGGCGGCGGCGAAGAAGGCCGTCACCGGCGTCGGCGCGCCCTCGTAGACGTCGGGCGTCCACATGTGGAACGGCACGGCCGAGACCTTGAAGGCGAGCCCCGAGACGATGAACACGATGCCGATGATCAGGCCGATGGCCGGCCCATGCTCGCCCGTGTGGGCGAAGCTGGTGGCCAGGTCGTTGAAATTGGTCGTGCCCGAGAAGCCGTAGACCAGCGAGGCGCCGTAAAGCAGCATGCCGGACGACAAGGCACCCAGGACGAAGTATTTGAGGCCGGCCTCGGTCGAGCGGGCATCGTCGCGCATGAAGGCGGCGAGCACATAGAGCGACAGCGACTGGAGTTCGAGCCCGACATAGAGGGTGATGAGATCGTTGGCCGAAATCATCAGCATCATGCCCAGCGTGGCGAGCACGATCAGGACCGGAAACTCGAAGCGTTCAGCACCGGCACGGCGCATGAAGTCGAGCGACATCGGGACGGCCAGGGCCGAGCCGATCAGCACCAGCACCTTCATGAAGCTGCCGAAACCGTCGACCACCACCATGTCGTGGAAACCGAACGCCTTGTCCCCGGCCGTGCCGCAGGCCACCAGGTAGATCGCCGCCAGCAGCAGCACGACCGAGCCGAAAGCGACCAGCCCCGCGCTGTTGCGGCGATAGGCGCCCAGCACGAGCAGCGCCAGGGCCCCGCCCGCCAGGAACAACTCCGGCAGGATCAGGAGAAGGTCGCGCGAAAGTTCCGGCGTCATTGCTGCGTCGTCCCGTGAGGCTCGGCCGGTTCGGCGGCCGGCGCCGCCGGCGTCGCCGGGGCAGCCGCCACCATCTTGGCGCGGGCGTTCGTGATCAGGTTCTGGACCGAGACATCGGTCGCGCTGGTGAAATAGGTCGGGTGAATGCCGATCCAGATCGCCGTGACCATCAGCGGCAGGAAGGTGATCTTCTCGCGCCAATTGAGGTCGACGATATCCTGCAGGTCGGCATGGACCAGTTCGCCGAAGATCACCCGGCGATAGAGGTACAGCGAATAGGCCGCCCCCAGCACCAGGCCCGTGGTCGCCAGGAAGGCGGCCAGCGTGTCGGCCCGGAAAGTGCCGGTCAGGATCATGAATTCGCCGACGAAGCCCGAGGTGCCCGGCAGGCCCACGGTCGCCATGGTGAACAGCATGAAGACGAAGGCATAGACCGGCATCCGGTTCACCAGGCCGCCGTAACGGGCGATCTCGCGCGTGTGCATGCGGTCGTAGACCACGCCCACGCACAAGAACAAGGCGCCCGAGACGATGCCATGGCTGACCATCTGGATGATCGCCCCCTGCAGGCCCTGCTCGGTGAAGGTGAACGTGCCCATCGTGATGAAGCCCATGTGGGCGACCGACGAATAGGCGATCAGCTTCTTCATGTCCTCCTGCACGAGGGCCACGAGCGAGGTGTAGATGATGGCGACGATCGACAGGCCGAACATCAGCGGCGTGAAATAGACCGAGGCATCCGGGAACATCGGGATCGAGAACCGGATGAAACCATAGCCGCCCATCTTCAAGAGCACGCCGGCCAGGATCACCGAACCCGCCGTCGGCGCCTCCACGTGGGCGTCGGGCAACCAGGTATGCACCGGCCACATCGGCACCTTCACCGCGAAGGAGGCGAAGAAGGCCAGCCACAGCCAATTCTGCATGCCGACCGGAAACGGATAAGCGATCAGGGTGGGCACGTCGGTGGTGCCGGCGGTCAGATAGATCGCGATGATCGCGAGCAGCATCAGGACCGAGCCGAGCAGCGTGAACAGGAAGAACTTGAAGGTCGCGTAGATGCGCCGCGCCCCGCCCCAGATGCCGATGATCAGGAACATCGGGATCAGGCCGGCCTCGAAGAACAGGTAGAACAGCACCATGTCGAGGGCGCAGAACACGCCGATCATCAGCGTCTCGAGCACCAGGAACGCGACCATGTATTCCTTCACCCGCCGGTCGATGACATCGGAGGCGAGGATGCACAGCGGCATCAGGAACGTGGTCAGCAGCACGAACAGGATCGAGATGCCGTCGACACCCATGTGGTAGGTGATCGAGTCGCCGATCCAGGCGTGCTTCTCGACGAACTGGAACGCCGCCGTGCCGTTGTCGAACCCGGCCCACAGCACCAGCGAGACCAGGAAGGTCACGACCGTGGTCAGCAGGGCGATGGTGCGGATATTGCGCTCCGCCGCCTCGCCCTCGCCCCGGACGAGGAGGATCAGCGCCGCCCCGACGAGCGGCAGGAAAGTGATGACCGAAAGTATCGGCCAGCCCTGGGCCAGGTCCGCGATCATGGCGTCACGCCTATCCGATAGACATACCAGGAAACAAGAGCCGCCACGCCGATCAGCATGGCGAAGGCATAGTGATAGACGAAGCCGGATTGCAGCTTGACCGCCCGCCGGGCGATGTCCAGCACCCGCGCCGAGATGCCGTCAGGCCCCAGCCCGTCGATGATCCGGCCATCGCCACCCTTCCACAGCAGCCGGCCGATGGCCTTGGCCGGACGCACGAAGAGGAGGTCGTAGAGCTCGTCGAAGTACCACTTGTTCAGCAGGAACGCGTAGAGTTCCTTGTGGGTCTGGGCCAGCGCCGCCGGCCACTTGGGCCTGGCGATGTAGAACACCCAGGCCAGGAAGATGCCGAAGACGCTGAGGACCAGCGGCAGCAGCGCCGCCCATTCGGGAATGTGGTGCGCCTCTTCCAGGACCTTGTTGGTCTCGGCGACAAAGATCGCCCCGCCCCAGAAGGCCTCGCGGTGATGGCCGACGAAATCGTCGAAGAAGATGATGCCGGCCGCCGCCGCGCCTAGCGCCAGCACGATCAGCGGGATGGTCATCACCAGCGGGCTCTCGTGCGGGGTATGAGCATGGCCGTGATCGCCGTGGCCATGGTCACCATGGCCGTGGCCATGGCCCCAGCGGGCTTCGCCGTGGAAGGTCATGAACAGCAGGCGCCAGGAATAGAAGGCCGTCATCATGGCCGCCAGCGTCCCAAGGATATAGGCATAGGTGCCCACCCCGGTATGCGCGGCGAAGGCAACCTCGAGGATCGTGTCCTTGGAGTAGTAGCCGGCGAACAGCGGGATGCCGGCCAGGGCCAGGTTGCCGATCCACATCAGGGCGTAGGTCAGCTTGATGTGGCGCCACAGCCCGCCCATGTTGCGCATGTCCTGCTCGTGGTGCATGGCATGGATGACCGAGCCGGCGCCCAGGAACAGCAGCGCCTTGAAGAAGGCATGGGTGAACAGGTGGAAGATCGACGCCTCGTAGGCGCCGACGCCGGCGGCGAAGAACATGTAGCCGAGCTGCGAACAGGTCGAATAGGCGATCACGCGCTTGATGTCGTTCTGCACCAGGCCGACGGTCGCCGCGAAGAAGGCGGTCGAGGCCCCGACGATGGTGACGACCTCGAGTGCCACCGGCGCATGTTCGAACAGGGGCGAGCAGCGGGCGACCAGGAAGACGCCCGCAGTCACCATGGTCGCGGCATGGATCAGGGCCGAGACCGGGGTCGGGCCTTCCATCGCATCCGGCAGCCAGGTGTGCAGGCCGAGCTGCGCCGACTTGCCCATGCAGCCCACGAACAGCAGCAGGCAGATGGTGGTGAGAATATCGACGTCGTAGCCGAGGAAGTTGAAGGTCTTGCCCGTTTCGCCCGCCGCGGCCGCGAACACCGTGTCGAACGAGACCGAGTTGAAGACGAAGAAGATGGCGAAGATGCCCAGGGCAAAGCCGAAGTCGCCCACGCGGTTGACCACGAAGGCCTTGATCGCGGCGGCATTGGCCGAGGGCTTCTTGTACCAGAAGCCGATCAGCAGGTAGGAGGCGAGACCCACCCCTTCCCAGCCGAAGAAGACCTGCACGAAATTGTCGGCGGTCACCAGCATCAGCATGGCGAAGGTGAATAGCGACAGATAGGCCTGGAAGCGCGGGATATGCGGATCCTCTTCCATGTAGCCGGCCGAATAGATGTGCACCAGCGACGAGACCGTATTGACCACGACCAGCATCACCGCGGTCAGCGCATCGATGCGGAACGCCCACTCGACCTCGAGCGAGCCCGAGAGCATCCAGGTGAAGAGGTGGACCTTCAGCGGCTCGTCCGTGGCGTGCCCGGTCGCCTGGAAGAAGGTGATCCAGGACAGGACCGCGGCGACCACGAGGAAGCCCGAGGTGATGACCTGCGCCCCGCGGTTGCCGAGCCGGCGACCGAAGAAGCCGACGATGATGGCCCCCAGCAGGGGCAGGAAGACGATGGCTGCGATCATCCCGTCAGCCCTTCATGAGGTTGATATCCTCGACCGCGATCGAGCCGCGGTTTCG
Source organism: Oleomonas cavernae (assembly GCF_003590945.1). Taxonomy (NCBI): domain Bacteria; kingdom Pseudomonadati; phylum Pseudomonadota; class Alphaproteobacteria; order Acetobacterales; family Acetobacteraceae; genus Oleomonas; species Oleomonas cavernae. The sequence goes on from NZ_QYUK01000011.1 coordinate 1,497,119, forward strand.
GATGTAGATGACAAGGATGGCCAGGCCGATCGCCGCTTCGCCCGCGGCCACGGTCAGGATGATCAGGGCGAAGACCTGACCGGCCAGATCGTGGAGGAAGCTGGAGAAGGCGACGAGGTTGAGGTTCACCGCCAGCAGCATCAGTTCGATCGACATCAGGATGATGATGACGTTCTTCCGGTTCAGGAAGATGCCGAACACCCCGATGGTGAACAGGATCGCCGCGACAGTCAGGTAGTGACCGAGTCCGATCTCCATCGTCAGATCCCCTGCCCCGGCTTGACTTGCTTGACCTCGACGGCCGTCTGCATGGTGCGGTTGACCTGGGTCGAGATGACCTGGCGCCGCACGCCCGGGCGGTCGCGCAGGGTCAGCACGATCGCCCCGATCATGGCCACCAGCAGGATCGCGCCCGAGGCCTGGAACGGCAGCAGATACTGGGTATAGAGGATGCGGCCCAGGGCATCGGTATTGGTGATCTGGGCCAGTTCGGGTGCGCGCGCCGCCGCCACCCCGGCCGCCGAGGGCAGGATGGTCCAGGAGCCGACCACCATCACCAGTTCGACCAGCAGGATCAGCCCGACCAGCCCGCCGATCGGCAGGTATTGCAGGAAGCCCTGGCGCAGTTCGACGAAGTTGACGTCCAGCATCATGACGACGAACAGGAACAGCACGGCGACCGCGCCGACATAGACGATGACCAGGATCATCGACAGGAATTCGGCCCCCAGCAGCAGGAACAGGCCCGCCGAGTTGAAGAAGGCCAGGATCAGGAACAGCACGGAATGAACCGGGTTACGCGACGAGATCACCATCACGGCCGAGGCCACGGTGATCGACGCGAACAGGTAGAAGACGAGGGTCTGAAGGGTCACGAACCTGCCTCCTTACCGGTAAGGCGCGTCGGCGGCGAGGTTCGCCGCGATCTCGCGCTCCCACCGGTCGCCGTTCGCGAGCAGCTTTTCCTTGTTGTACATCAGCTCCTCGCGGGTTTCGGTCGCGAACTCGAAGTTCGGGCCCTCGACGATGGCATCCACCGGGCAGGCTTCCTGGCAGAAGCCGCAGTAGATGCACTTCGTCATGTCGATGTCGTAGCGGGTGGTGCGGCGGCTGCCGTCGTCCCGCGGTTCGGCCTCGATGGTGATGGCCTGGGCGGGGCAGATCGCCTCGCACAGCTTGCAGGCGATGCAGCGTTCTTCCCCGTTGGGATAGCGGCGCAACACATGCTCGCCCCGGAAGCGCGGGCTGAGCCTGCCCTTTTCGTAAGGGTAGTTGATCGTCGCCTTCTTCTTGAAGGAATAGCTGAAGGTCAGCAGCATTCCCCTGACCAGTTCGGTCAGCAGGAAGGCCCGGGCAGTACGGTCGAGGAAAGCCATGCAGCTTCTCCTTAGCCCTTGATTGGCAGCCAGCCGAAGCTGACCAGGACGCCGGCGGTCAACACCAGCCAGAACAGCGAGAACGGCAGGAACACCTTCCAGCCCAGGCGCATCAACTGGTCGTAGCGATAGCGCGGCACGGTCGCCTTGACCCAGCAGAAGGTGAACAGCACCACGAAGGTCTTGGCGAAGAACCAGATCGGCCCCGGGATCCAGTCGAGCAGGCCGAACAGCGAGATCGGCTGCCAGCCCCCTAAGAACAGCACGGCGGTCATGGCACTCATCAGGATCATGTTGCCGTATTCGCCCAGCATGAACAGGGCGAAGGCCATGGACGAGTATTCGATCTGGTAGCCCGCCACCAGTTCCGACTCCGCTTCCGGCAGGTCGAACGGGGGGCGGTTGGTCTCGGCCAGGGCCGAAATGAAGAAGACCACGAACATCGGCAGCAGGGGAATGGCGAACCAGACGTTCTCCTGCGCCTTGACGATGTCGTTGAGATTCAGCGAGCCGACGCACAGCAGCACGCTGACGATGACGAAACCGATCGAGACCTCGTAGGACACCATTTGCGCCGCCGAGCGCAGGCCGCCCAGGAACGGGTATTTCGAATTGGAGGCCCAGCCGCCCATGATGATGCCGTAGACGCCCAGCGACGAGATCGCGAACAGGTACAAGACACCCACATTGATGTCGGCGAGCACCAGGCCGTCGCCGAACGGGATCACCGCCCAGGCGATCAGCGCCAGGGTGAAGGTGAGCACCGGCGCGATCAGGAACACGCCCTTGTTGGCGCCCGCCGGGACGATGGTTTCCTTGAACAGCAGCTTCAGGCCGTCGGCGAAGGGCTGCAGCAGGCCGAAGGGGCCGACCACGTTGGGGCCGCGGCGCAACTGCATCATCGCCCAGACCTTGCGATCGAGCAGCGTGGTGAAGGCCACGGCGACCAGCAACGGGAGGACGATCGCGAAGATCTTCGCGAGGATGATCAGAAACTCGAGCAGCATTTGGTTCATGGCATTCGCCTCGACACGGGGTCCGCTCCTGCCTTACGCCCCGACCGGCGCGTATTTCGCACCGATCTCGCGCCAGATCAGCGCCGCCACGGTCACGATCGCGGCCATGACCAGCGGCAGCAGCACACCCATCACCTCGGCAGACAGGGCAATCAGCGGCAGGACCGCTTCGGTAATCAGGTTAACCATGGGTCCCCGTCGCCTCGTGAGAATGGCCGTGATGGATCGCCGAACACTCGGCCATGGTGGCCGAGGCGCGGGCGATCGGGTTGGTCAGGTAGAAATCCCTGACCGCATAGGTGAAGGCCGAGGCCTCGACCGGGCCGGCCGCGCCGAACGCCGCCCAGTCGGCCGACGCCACCGCGTCGACACGGCCGAAATGCGGCACCGCCTCGACCAGCCTGGCGCGCAGGGCGACCAGGCTGTCGTAGGGCAGCTTCTTGCCCAGGCGGTCGGACAGGGCGCGGATGATCGCCCAATCCTCGCGGGCATCGCCCGGCGGGAAGATCGCCCGCGTGGTCCGCTGCACCCGGCCCTCGGTATTGAGATAGGTGCCGTTCTTTTCCGTGTAGGCGGCACCGGGCAGGATGACGTCGGCGCGGTGAGCGCCGGCATCGCCGTGGCTGCCCTGGTAGATCACGAAGGCATGGCCCAGGGCCGTGGTGTCGATCTCGTCAGCACCCAGCAGCCAGACCGCCTCGATCTCGCCGGCGGCGGCGCTGGCGACGATACCGGCGACATCACGGCCGCCCTCGCCCGGCACGAAGCCCAGGTCGAGGGCCGCCACGCGCGAGGCCGCGGTGTGCAGCACGTTGAAGCCGTTCCAGCCGTCCTTCACGACGCCCGTCGCTTCCGCGAGGCTGTGCAGCAGCCCCAGGATCGCGGCGCCGTCGGCACGGGTCAGCGCGCCCTGGCCGACGATGATCAGCGGGTTCTTGGCCGCCTTCATCACCTCGGCAAAGGCATGGCCGCCATTCACCAGGGCCTGGAGCGTGTCCGCCCCCTCGCCCAGCCACTCGAGTTCATAGGTCAGGTCGACCTTGGGCCCGATCGCCGCGATCTTCACGCCGCGGCGCAGGAACCGCTTGCGGATACGGGCGTTCAGCACGGCGGCCTCGGTGCCGGGATCGGTGCCGACCAGCAGGATCGCATCGGCCTGATCGATGCCGGCGATCCCGGAATTGAACAGGTACGAGGCGCGCGCGCCGGCGTCGAGCTTGGCGCCGTCCTGGCGGCAGTCCAGGTTCGGGCTGCCCAGGGCGCCCATCAGGTCCTTCAAGGCCTTGATCGCCTCGGCATCCATCAGGTCGCCGGCGATCGCCGCGATCTTGGCCCCGGCAGCTTGCCCAGGCGCTCGGCGATGGCGGCAAAGGCCTCGTCCCACGACGCGGGCAGCAGCTTGCCGCCCTTGCGGACGTAGGGCCGGTCCAGCCGGCGGCGGCGCAGGCCGTCGACGGCGAAGCGCGATTTGTCGGAAATCCACTCCTCGTTGACGTCGTCGTTCACGCGCGGCAGGACGCGCAGCACCTCGGCCCCGCGGGCGTCGATGCGGATGGCGCTGCCCAGGGCATCCTGCACGTCGACCGACTCGGTCTTCTTCAGCTCCCACGGCCGGGCCGTGAAGGCATAGGGCTTGGAGGTCAGGGCGCCGACCGGGCACAGGTCGATCACATTGCCCGACAGGTTCGACATCACCGCCTGTTCCAGATAGGTGGTGATTTCCATATTCTCGCCGCGGCCGATGGCGCCGATTTCCTCGGCACCCGCGATTTCCTCGGCGAAGCGGACGCAACGGGTGCAGTGGATGCACCGTGTCATCGTCGTCTTGATCAGCGGCCCCATGTACTTCTCGGCCACCGCGCGCTTGTTTTCCTGGTAGCGGCTGTGGTCGAAGCCATAGGCCATGGCCTGGTCCTGCAGGTCGCACTCGCCGCCCTGGTCGCAGATCGGGCAATCCAGCGGGTGGTTGATCAGCAGGAATTCCATGACCCCGCGGCGCGCCTTGCGCACCAAGGGCGTGTTGGTCTTGATCACCATGCCTTCGGCGGCGGGCATGGCGCAGGAGGCGATCGGCTTGGGCGCTTTTTCCTGTTCGACCAGGCACATGCGGCAGTTGCCGGCGATCGACAGGCGTTCGTGATAGCAAAAGCGCGGAATCTCGACGCCCGCGGCTTCGCAGGCCTGCAAGACATTGGCACCGGCCGGCACTTCGACGGACTTGCCGTCAACGGTCAAGGTGGGCATTGCGTCGTCACCTCATTCCGCGGCCTGGGCGCGGGTAACTTTCCGCGCCTTGTAGTCCGCGATGCGCTGTTCCATCACCGGGCGGAAATGCCGGATCAGGCCCTGGATCGGCCACGCCGCAGCATCGCCCAGGGCGCAGATCGTGTGGCCTTCCACCTGGGTCGTCACCTCGAGGAGGGTATCGATCTCTTCGGGCTCGGCCTTGCCGATCGCCATGCGTTCCATGACCCGCCACATCCAGCCCGTGCCCTCGCGGCAAGGCGTGCACTGGCCGCAGGATTCGTGCTTGTAGAACTTGGCCAGGCGGGCGATCGCCTTGATCAGGTCGGTCGACTTGTCCATGACGATGACCGCCGCGGTGCCCAGGCCCGAACGGGCGGCACGCAACGAGTCGAAGTCCATCAGCATGTCGTCGCAGATCGCCTTGGGCAGCATCGGCACCGAGGAACCGCCGGGGATCACCGCCAGCAGGTTGTCCCAGCCGCCGCGCACGCCGCCGCAATGCTTGTCGATCAGTTCCTTGAGGGGGATGCCCATCTCTTCTTCGACATTGCAGGGCTTGTTCACGTGGCCCGAAATGCAGAAGACCTTGGTGCCCGTGTTGTTGGGCCGGCCGATGCCGGCGAACCAAGCGCCGCCGCGGCGCAGGATGGTCGGCGCCACCGCGATCGACTCGACGTTGTTCACGGTGGTGGGACAGCCCCAGACGCCGACATTGGCCGGGAACGGCGGCTTGAGGCGCGGCTGGCCCTTCTTGCCTTCCAGGCTCTGGATCAGGGCGGTTTCCTCGCCGCAGATATAGGCGCCGGCACCGTGGTGCACGAAGACGTCGAAGTCATAGCCGGAACCGGCGGCGTTCTTGCCGATCAGGCCCGCGGCATAGGCCTCGTCGACCGCCGCCTGCAGGCGCCAGCGCTCCTGGATGAACTCGCCACGGATATAGATATAGGCCGCCACGGCGCGCATGGCGAAGCCGGCCAGCAGGCAGCCCTCGATCAGCTTGTGCGGGTCGTGACGCATGATGTCACGGTCCTTGCAGGTACCGGGCTCGGACTCGTCGGCATTGACCACGAGGTAGCTGGGCCGGCCGTCCGACACCTTGGGCATGAAGGACCACTTCATGCCGGTCGGGAAGCCGGCGCCGCCGCGGCCGCGCAGGCCGCTGGCCTTCATCTCACTGATGATCCAGTCCTGGCCCTTGGCGATGATCGCCGCCGTGCCGTCCCAGTCGCCCCGCGCCTGGGCACCCTTGAGGCCTGAATCGTGAAACCCGTAGAGATTGGTGAAGATGCGGTCCTTGTCGCTCAGCATCCGCCTTACTCCCCGGCCACGTCGGTCAGCGTCGTGGGACCACCCACGGGACACGACGTCTGGCGATCGATCTGCGGCCCGATCTTCGGGTTCTCGCCCCGGGCCAGCGCATCGAGCAGCGCCGTGGTCGAATCCGCGTCCAGGTCTTCATAGAAACTGTCGTTCACCTGGACCATCGGCGCGTTCACGCAGGCGCCCAGGCATTCGACTTCCATCAGGCTGAACTGGCCGTCCGCCGTGGTGTGGCCGACCTCGATGCCCAGCCGCTTCTTGCAGGCCGCCAGCACGTCGTCGGAGCCGCGCAGCCAGCACGGCGTCGTCGTGCACACCTGCACCAGGTGCTTGCCGACCGGTGCGAGGTTGAACATCGTGTAGAACGTCACCACCTCATAGGCGCGGATGATCGCCATATCGAGCAGCTTGGCCAGATATTCGATCGCCGCGCGCGGCAGCCAGCCGCCCGCCTGCCGCTGCGCAATGTCGAGCAGCGGCACGATCGCGCTCTGCTGCCGGCCTTGCGGGTAGCGCGCGATGATGATGTCGGCCAGGGCCTTGTTCTGCGCCGTGAACTCGAAGCTCGCCGGCTGTTCGAACGGCCCCGCGGGCTGCACTCCTGCGCTCAACGGTCGACCTCCCCGAACACGATATCCTGACTGCCGATGATCGCCGGCGCATCCGCCAGCATGTGCCCCTTACCCATGAAATTCATGGCCTGCAAATGGGCGAAGGCCGGCGCGCGGATCTTGCAGCGATAGGGCTTGTTGGTGCCGTCGGCGACCAGGTAGACCGCGAACTCGCCCTTGGGCGCCTCGACCGCGGCATAGACTTCGCCCGCCGGCACGTGGAAGCCTTCGGTGTAGAGCTTGAAGTGATGAATCAGCGCTTCCATCGAGCGCTTCATGTCGCCGCGCTTGGGCGGCGCCACCTTGCCGTCCTCGGTCATCACCGGGCCCTTGGGCATGGTGTTGATGGCCTGGCGGATGATCTTCAGCGACTCGCGCATCTCGTAGAAGCGCAGCACGAAGCGGTCGTAACTGTCGCCATTACGGCCGACCGGCACGTCGAAGTCGAACTTCTCGTAGCCGTCGTAGGGTTGCGCCTTGCGCAGGTCCCAGGCGACGCCCGAACCGCGCAGCATCGGGCCGGTGAAGCCCCAGGCGATCGCATCCTCGGCCGAGACGGTACCGATATCGACGTTGCGCTGCTTGAAGATGCGGTTGCCGACGATCAGGGTCTCGAGGTCGTCGAGCACCTTGGGGAAGCTCTCGGTCCAGGCCATGATGTCTTCGGCCAGGCCCGCCGGCATGTCCTGGTGCACGCCGCCGACGCGGAAATAGGCGGCATGGAGACGCGCGCCCGACACCCGCTCGTAGAAGCACATCAGCTTCTCGCGCTCCTCGAAGCCCCACAGGATAGGGGTGAGCGCGCCGACGTCCATGCCGTGGGACATGGTGTTCATCAAATGGTTGGTGATGCGGCCGATCTCGCACCACAGCACGCGCAGATACTGCGCGCGTTCCGGGATCGCGCAGCCGATCAGCTTTTCCGCGGCCAGGCAGAAGGCGTGTTCCTGGTTCATCGGCGCGACATAATCGAGGCGATCGAAATAGGGCACGGCCTGCATATAGGTCTTGTGCTCGATCAGCTTCTCGGTGCCGCGATGGAGCAGGCCGATATGCGGATCGCAGCGCTCGATCATCTCGCCGTCGAGTTCCATGACGAGACGCAGCACGCCGTGGGCCGCGGGGTGCTGCGGCCCGAAGTTCAGGCTGTAGGTCTTGATGTCGACTTCGGCCATGGTCTTCTCACGCCTTCGCGGCCGGGGCCGCAGGGGCCGGCGCCGCGGCCTTCTCGTCACCCGGCAGGATGTAATTCGCCCCTTCCCAGGGGCTCATGAAGTCGAAGCGGCGGAATTCCTGGGTCAGCTTCACCGGCTCGTAGACCACGCGCTTCTGCTCTTCATCGTAGCGCAGCTCGACATAGCCGGTCAGCGGGAAGTCCTTGCGCAGCGGATGCCCTTCGAAACCGTAGTCGGTGAGGATGCGGCGCAGGTCCGGGTGATCGGCAAAGAAGATGCCGAAGAGATCCCAGGCCTCGCGCTCGAACCAGTCGGCAGTCGGGTAGAGCGCGGTGGCGGACGGGACCGGCGTCTCCTCGTCGGTCTGCACCTTCACCCGCAGGCGCAGGTTCTTGCGCATCGACAGCAGGTGATAGACGACGTCGAAGCGCTTCTCGCGCTCGGGGTAATCGACCCCGCAGACGTCGACGAGCTGGTCCAGCTTCAGGTCGGCATCGTCGCGCAGGAAGCGCAGCAGGTCGATGATCTTCGATGCCTGCGCAGTCGCCGTGACCTCGCCCACCGCCAGGGTCACGCCGGTCAGGCCCAGCGTGCCGCCGACCAGCGACTCGAGACGGGCCTTGAGCGCGTCGAGAGCAGTGTCATTTGGATAGAGCGCCATCCCCTGCCCTCACCGCGCGATGGTTACGGTACGGCGGATCTTCTTCTGCAATTGCAGAATGCCGTACAGCAGGGCTTCGGCCGTGGGCGGACAGCCCGGCACGTAGATGTCGACCGGCACGATGCGGTCGCAGCCGCGCACCACCGAATAGGAATAGTGGTAATAGCCGCCGCCGTTGGCACAGCTGCCCATCGAGATCACCCAGCGCGGCTCCGACATCTGGTCGTAGACCTTGCGCATGGCGGGCGCCATCTTGTTGGTCAGGGTGCCGGCGACGATCATCACGTCGGACTGGCGCGGGCTGGCCCGCGGGGCGACGCCGAAGCGCTCCATGTCATAGCGCGGCATCGACGAGTGCATCATCTCGACCGCGCAGCAGGCCAAGCCGAAGGTCATCCACCACAGCGAACCGGTACGGGCCCAGTTGACCAGATTGTCGAGGTTGGTGACCAGGAAGCCCTTGTCCGCCAATTCATCGGAAATGTCGGTGAAGAACGGATCCTTGACGGGGACGACCGAGCCATCCGCCGCCGGAGAGGTGATCACTCCCATTCGAGGGCCCCCTTCTTCCATTCATACATGAAGCCGACGGTCAGCACGCCGAGGAACACCATCATCGACCAGAAGCCGAAGGTGCCGATGGCGCCCAGTGACACAGCCCAGGGAAACAGGAAGGCGACTTCCAGGTCGAAGATGATGAACAGGATCGACACCAGGTAGAAGCGCACGTCGAACCGGCCGCGTGCATCGGAAAAGGCATCGAAACCGCATTCATAGGCCGAGAGCTTCTCGGCATCCGGCTTCTGCTGACCGGCAACCAGCGACGCGACGATCATCGCGATCGACAAACCAAGAGCGACCCCGAGAAAAATCAGGATCGGCAGATATTCCCTGAGCAGCTCGTCCATGGGAGACCCGTCAAGCGCGAGGATAAGGACGGCGGGATCGGAAGCACTTGACGCCATGGCGACGCGCCGTTCAGCCCGCCACCGCGACAACCACCAACCCCGTCGACCGAAGGAGTATAGGCAGCGGATTAGCTCAAAGAAAGTGATCGGTCCAGCGCAAAGCGCTGCGTCTTATCGCAGCGCAACGCATGAGCCCATGGCATTGACATAAAAGTCGAAATTGCCGCGAGTGAGTCGCAACTGGCGGCCCGGCACAACAAAAAGGCCGCCCGAAGGCGGCCTTTGAGTTGCTTCGCGATGGCGCGAATGACGGGGCTCGAACCCGCGACCTCCGGCGTGACAGGCCGGCGCTCTAACCAACTGAGCTACATCCGCTTAGCCAGCGAAGGCGGCTTGTTTATGACGATGGGTGATGGGTGTCAAGCATCTTCGAGCGCCATCGAAAGCGTGACGGCGATCATGGCTGCGATCGACGTTTGGGGGCATTGTAGATCGGGCATCGGCGCACCCGACGGCGGCACGCAGAGGGCGGGAATGTACAAGAAATACCCCTATTCACAGGACCGGCTGCTGAAGCAGTCGACCACGGACAAGGATCTGCTGGAGGGTATCTGCGTCGCCTTGAGCGATTATTGGCTCTACCTGATGCACAAGAATCCGCAGCAGCCGCCCCCTGAGCGAATCGCGGCGCTGAAAGCCAAGGACCTGTTCAAGGAGGCCATGGATCATCAGCGGAAGTATTCCAAGGACCGGGCCCAGTTCGGCCCCGTGGTCAGCCGCGGCATCGCCGGCGCCCGCTTAGGCCTGGCCTACGATCCCGAGAAGACCACGATCATGCGGATGCCCCACGACCTGATTCCCGGCAATCCGATCGAACAGACGCCCGACCAGATCATCCAGCAGATGATGCGCGACATCGCCGGCATCGGCTCGGCCATCTCGTGGAGCCTGCGCTTCGCCAACGGCCAGGGCGGCCATGCCATCGCCGGCGCCACGACCCTGCAGTCACAGTCGGAAAACATGCATATGCAGGTGACTCACCTGTTCGATCCCAATATCGGCGAACTGGTCGGCTCGCCCCGGGACGCGAAGGCGATGATCGAGGAAATCGCCACCTTCTACACCAGCGACGGCCTGATCATCGAATCGGTGCGTCGCACCGGCGCCGATTTCTGACGGCGGGATGGTGGGCGATGACGGGATCGAACCGCCGACATTCTCGGTGTAAACGAGACGCTCTACCGCTGAGCTAATCGCCCGCCGTCGTGGCCAGCCTGCCGGCTTGGCCCAGAAATGGCACCGGCCGCGCCGAAAGTCGAGCGCGGCCGGCAGACATCGCCCATGCCTGGCCAGGCATGGGCATCGGTCACATCAGTTCAAGGCGTCCTTCAGACCCTTGCCCGGACGGAACTTGGGCTGGGTCGACGCCGGGATCTTGATCTTCTCGCCGGTGCGGGGGTTACGGCCCTCCGAGGCGGCACGCTTCACGACGTCGAACGTCCCGAAGCCCACCAGACGAACATCATCGCCCTTCTTCAGCGCCTTGGTGATCGCCTCGAACACGGCATCGACGGCCTTGCCGGAATCCGCCTTTGAAAGTTCAGCCGCGTCGGCCACAGCCGCGATCAGGTCGTTCTTGTTCACACTCGCCCCCTTTATTGAGGTTGTTGCTCCGGCCGAAACGCCCGCCGGAATCGCCGCGAGTGTAGAAGCGCGACCTAGGCCCGTCAAAACAAAAAACCAAGGATTTCCGCCGTTCGCAGGGGCAAAAAGAAAGCGCCACCGTCGTCTTTGCGACGACGGTGGCGCCGGTCATGTCTGGCCTATCAGTGCGTAACCAGTGTGTCGACTTCCGGCTTGGCCTCGGGCGTCGCCGGCTTGGTTTCCGGCTCGGGCGACCATTCGATCGGCTCGACCGGGCGCGACAGGGCACGGGCCAGGACCTCGTCGACCGTGGCGACCGGCACGATTTCCAGGCCGGCCTTCACGTTGTCGGGGATCTCGGCCAGGTCCTTCTCGTTCTCCTTGGGGATGAGAACGGTCTTGATCCCGCCGCGCAGGGCCGCCAGCAGCTTCTCCTTCAAGCCGCCGATCGGGAACACCCGGCCACGCAGGGTAATCTCACCCGTCATGGCGATGTCGCGCCGCACCGGATTCTGCGTCAGCACCGAGACGATCGAGGTTACCATGGCGACACCGGCCGACGGCCCGTCCTTCGGGGTCGCCCCCTCCGGCACGTGGACGTGGATGTCGCTCTTGTCGAACAGCGGCGGCTTGATGCCGAAGGAGACGGCCCGGCTGCGGACATAGGAGGCCGCCGCCTGCACGCTTTCCTGCATCACGTCGCCCAGCTTGCCGGTGATGGTCATCTTGCCCTTGCCGGGCAGCATGACCGCCTCGATCTGCAGCAACTCGCCGCCGACCTCGGTCCAGGCCAGGCCGGTGACGATGCCGACCAGATCCTCGGCCTCGATCTCGCCGAAGCGGAACCGGCGCACGCCGGCGTACTTCTCGAGATTGGCCGAGGTCACGGTGATCGACTTGACGCCGTCCTGCAGGATCTCGCGGATCGCCTTGCGGGAGAGGTTGGCCAGCTCGCGCTCCAGGTTACGCACGCCCGCTTCACGGGTGTAGTAACGCACCAGATCGCGCAGGGCCTCGTCTTCGATCGCCCACTCGCCCTTCTTCAGGCCGTGTGCCTCGATCTGCTTCTCGACCAGGTGCCGCTTGGCGATCTCGACCTTTTCATCCTCCGTGTAACCGGCGATGCGGATGATCTCCATGCGGTCCAGCAGCGGCTGCGGCATGCGCAGGCTGTTGGCCGTGGTCACGAACATCACGTCCGACAGGTCGTAGTCGACTTCCAGGTAGTGATCCGCGAAGGTCGAGTTCTGTTCGGGGTCCAGGACCTCGAGCAGGGCCGACGACGGGTCGCCGCGGAAGTCCTGGCCCATCTTGTCGATCTCGTCGAGCAGGAACAGCGGGTTGGACGCCTTGGCCTTCTTCATCGCCTGGATGACCTTGCCGGGCATCGAGCCGATGTAGGTGCGCCGATGGCCCCGGATCTCGGCCTCGTCACGCACGCCGCCCAGGCTCATCCGGATGAACTGGCGCCCGGTCGACTTGGCCAGCGACTTGCCCAGCGAGGTCTTGCCGACGCCCGGCGGGCCGACCAGGCACAGGATCGGGCCCTTGACCTTGGTCGCCCGCTGCTGGACCGCGAGATACTCGAGAATCCGCTCCTTGACCTTGTCCAGGCCATAGTGATCGGCGTCGAGCACCTTCTGGGCCTCGCGGATGTCCTTCTTGACCTTGGACTTCTTGCCCCACGGAATAGACAACAGCCAGTCGAGGTAGTTGCGCACCACCGTCGCCTCGGCCGACATCGGGCTCATCGAGCGCAGCTTCTTGATCTCGGCGGCGGCCTTCTCGCGCGCTTCCTTCGACAGCTTGGTCTTCTTGACCCGCTCCTCGATCTCGGCGACCTCGTCGCGGCCTTCCTCGCCCTCGCCCAGTTCCTTCTGAATGGCCTTCATCTGCTCATTCAGATAGTACTCGCGCTGGGTCTTCTCCATCTGGCGCTTCACGCGGCTACGGATCTTCTTTTCGACCTGCAGCACGCCGATCTCGCCTTCCATCAGGCCGTAGACCTTCTCCAGGCGCTCGGAAATCTTGATGATTTCCAGCACGTCCTGCTTGTCCGAGACCTTGGTCGCCAGGTGCGAGGCCACGGTGTCGGCCAGCTTGGACGCGTCCTCGATCTGGTTCACCGAAACCAGGACCTCGGGCGGAACCTTCTTGTTCAACTTCACATATTGTTCGAACTGCGAGACGACCGAACGGGCCAGCGCATCGATCTCGCGCTTGTCGCCTTCCTCGTCCTCGACCGTGACGGCACGGGCCTGGAAGAAGGCATCGTTCTCGACGAAATCGGTGATGCGCGCCCGCGCGCCGCCTTCGACCAGCACCTTCACGGTGCCGTCGGGCAATTTCAGCAGTTGCAGCACCGAGGCGACGGTGCCGACTTCATAGATGTCCTTCTCGGTCGGATTGTCCTGGCCGGCGTTACGCTGGGCGACGAGCAGGATCTGCTTGTCGTCCTTCATCACATCCTCGAGCGCCTTCACCGACTTTTCGCGACCGACGAACAGCGGCACGATCATGTGGGGGAAGACAACGATATCGCGCAGCGGCAGCACCGCGTAGACGGCGGCAGAACCGGGGTCGATGGTTTTGCTCATGATCTGTCTTTCTGGATGGGCCGATTCCAGGCCAGCCCTCGCCGAGGCACCGACCTGATCGCCCGTAGGGGGACAGGCTTCTCCCTGAGATGCCAAAACCGACACCGCAGCTCGAATAGTTAACGAAATGAGGGTGGTGACGCCCCGGTTCAAGAGGGGCGTCACCGCGGGCGCGTATGGCTGCCCTGTCAGGCACCACTGGCCTTGTCTTCGCGCCGTTCCGCGTAGGAATAGAGCGGGCGCGCGCGTCCTTCCACGACCTCGGCATTGACCACGACTTCCTCGACGCCGTCGAGTTCCGGCAGTTCGAACATGGTCTCGAGCAGGATCTGCTCCATGATCGAGCGCAGGCCGCGGGCGCCGGTCTTGCGGGCGATCGCCTTGCGGGCGACGGCCTTCAAGGCGTCTTCCGAGAAGGTCAGCTTGGTGTCTTCCATCTCGAACAGGCGCTGATACTGCTTCAGCAGCGCGTTCTTCGGGGCGGACAGGATCTCGACCAGCGCTTCCTCGGAGAGGTCGTTCAGGGTCGCGATCACCGGCAGACGGCCGACGAACTCGGGGATCAGGCCGAACTTCAGCAGATCCTCGGGCTCGACATCCTTCAGGATCTCGCCCGTGCCGCGGTCGTCGGGGCCTTTCACCTCGGCGCCGAAGCCGATCGACTTGCCCTGCCGGCGGCCGGCGATGATCCGTTCCAGCCCGGCGAAAGCGCCGCCGCAGATGAACAGGATATTGGTCGTGTCCACCTGCAGGAATTCCTGCTGGGGATGCTTGCGGCCGCCCTGGGGGGCACGCTGGCGACCGTGCCTTCCATGATCTTCAGCAAGGCCTGCTGCACGCCCTCGCCCGAGACGTCGCGGGTGATCGAGGGGTTGTCGGACTTGCGGCTGATCTTGTCGACCTCGTCGATGTAGACGATGCCGCGCTGCGCCCGCTCGACGTTGTAGTCGGCCGATTGCAGCAGCTTCAGGATGATGTTCTCCACGTCCTCGCCGACATAGCCGGCCTCGGTCAGGGTGGTGGCATCAGCCATGGTGAAGGGCACGTCCAGGATGCGGGCCAGCGTCTGGGCCAGCAACGTTTTGCCGCACCCCGTGGGACCGACCAGCAGGATGTTCGACTTGGCCAATTCGACGTCGTTGCTCTTCGTCGCGTGGCTGAGCCGCTTGTAGTGATTATGCACCGCGACCGAAAGAACCCGCTTGGCGTGTGATTGGCCGATCACATAATCGTCCAGCACGCGGCAGATGTCCTGCGGTGTCGGCACCCCGTCACGGGTCTTCACGAGCGAGCTCTTGTGCTCCTCGCGGATAATATCCATGCACAGCTCGACACATTCGTCGCAAATGAACACGGTCGGGCCGGCAATCAGCTTGCGCACCTCATGCTGGCTCTTTCCGCAGAAAGAGCAGTAAAGGGTGTTCTTGGAGTCGCTGCCGCTGAGCTTGGTCATCTTCACTCCATCCCAATCCCCGACGAGTCATCGTAAAAGGCAATTTGTGCGCTGCACAAGACCTTTGTCCGACGAGGCATCGGGCGCCGAGAAGCGCCTGTTTCGTGGCGCGGCGACAGCTCGGCCCTTACGAGGCGCCGAGTCAGGCACCGTGCCGGTGCCATCCATGCATCGATACGAGCATGGTCAATGGCTGCCTATCAAGTGATGTTTAATCCCTAAGCTCTTGCTTAGCGGTAAACAATCACACCGAAAATGGTCCGACCTCGCGATCGGACCGCCATTCGTCAGGCAGCCGCCTTGTCCGCTTCCGGGTCCGGACGGGCCGTGTAGACCTGGTCGATCAGGCCAAAAGCCTTGGCTTGCTCGGCCGTCATGAAGTTGTCGCGCTCCAGGGCCTGCTCGATCTTTTCGACCGCCTGCCCTGTGTGCTCGACATAGATCTCGTTCAGCCGCTTGCGCAGGGCGAGAATCTCACGCGCCTGGATTTCGATATCGGTTGCCTGGCCCTGGGCCCCGCCCGAAGGCTGATGCACCATGATGCGCGAGTTCGGCAGGGCGATGCGCATGCCGGGCGCCCCCGCCGCCAGCAGCAGCGACCCCATCGAGCAGGCCTGGCCGAAGCACA
Organism: Oleomonas cavernae; assembly: GCF_003590945.1. Classification (NCBI taxonomy): domain Bacteria; kingdom Pseudomonadati; phylum Pseudomonadota; class Alphaproteobacteria; order Acetobacterales; family Acetobacteraceae; genus Oleomonas; species Oleomonas cavernae. The sequence goes on from NZ_QYUK01000011.1 coordinate 1,512,755, forward strand.
CGGTCGAGACCTTGGGCTTGACGTACTGCATGGTGTCGTAGATGCCGAGACCCGAGGTCACGACGCCGCCGGGCGAATTGATATAGAGCGCGATATCCTTTTTGGGATTCTCGGCTTCCAGGAACAGCAACTGGGCGGTGATCAGCGACGACACCATGTCGTTGACCGGGCCGACCAGGAAAATGATCCGCTCCTTCAGCAGGCGGGAATAGATATCGAAGGCCCGTTCGCCACGCGCGGTCTGCTCGACCACCATGGGGACCAGGGTGTTCATGGTGAATTCGTACGGATCCTTGATCATGCCTCAGCTCTCCCGCCCCTCGCGAGGCTCATCACCAGCGCCACGCCGCCGACCGATGATGAGCATCTGTCGACGGCGCTGCGCTTTTTCAAGACGTCGGCAATCTAATTCGAGATTGCCGTATCTCAGGCGGCCGCCGACTCGTCGGGGTCGCGCTGGAGTTCCTCCAAGGAAACGCCACGTTCGGTGACTTGGGCAAGCTCCAGCATGAAGTCGACCACCTTGTCCTCGTAGATGGGCGCGCGGAGCTGGGCCTGGGCATTCTGGTTCTTGCGGAAGAACTCCACCACTTCCCGCTCCTGGCCGGGGTAGCGGCGGGCTTCTTCCATGATCGCCCGCTCGATCTCCTGCTGCTTCACCTCGACCTTGTTGCGGCGGCCGACCTCGGCCAGCAACAGGCCCAAGCGCACGCGGCGCTCGGCGATCGGCCGGTATTCGATGGTCATCTCGGCCTTCTTCTCGTCCGACGGGGCTTCCTCGCCCTCGCCTTCGCCAAGTTGGCGGACGATCTGCTCGATCTCGATGTCGACCAGGCCCTGGGGCACGGGGAAGTCGTGGCGCGAGGCCAGGGCATCCAGCAGGTCACGCTTCAGGCGCTGGCGGCTGAGCTGGCCGTGCTGGCGCTCGATCTGCTCGCGCATGGCCTTCTTGAGGTCCTCGAGACTTTCCAGGCCAAAGCCCTTGGCGAATTCATCATCGATCGCGGCTTCCTTCGCGACCTTGACTTCCTTCACCTCGACGTCGAACACGGCGTCCTTGCCGGCCAGTTCCTTGGCGCCGTAGTCGGCGGGGAAGGTCACGTTCACGGTCACCGCGTCGCCGGCCTTGGCGCCGAGGAGCTGGTCCTCGAAGCCGGGGATGAAGCGGCCCGAGCCGATTTCCAGCGGCACGGCCTCGGCGCTGCCGCCTTCGAACACTTCACCGTCGACCCGGCCGACGAAATTGATGGTGAGCGAGTCGCCCGTCTCGGCGACCTTGCCCTCGACGACCTCGAAATCCTTCCGCTGGTCGGCGAAACCCTTGAGCATGGTCTCGACTTCCTGGTCATCCACCGGGGCGACCAGCTTCTCCAGCGTCACGTCCTTGATGTCGGCAGGCTCGAAATCCGGCAGCACTTCCAGCGCCAGCTTGTATTCGAGGTCTTCGCCCTTGCCGGCCTTGGTCACTTCGACCTTGGGCTCGACCGCGGGGCGCAGGTTCTTTTCGGTCAGGGTCGACTGGATCGAGTCGTTGACCTTCTGCTGCAGCACCTCGCCGAAGACGGCGTCGCCATGGGTCTTGGAGACCAGGCTGAGGGGCACCTTGCCGGGGCGGAAGCCGGGCATGCGGATCTTGGTGGACAGGTCCTTGAGGCGGTTCTGCACTTCGGCGTCGATGTCGGCCGCGCCGATGCTGATCAGAAATTCGCGCTTCAGGCCGTCAACGGCGGTCTCGGTAACGTTCATCGCTCTTTCTTCCGGGATCTATCTGGTGCGGGCGGAGGGACTTGAACCCCCACGACTTGCGTCACCAGAACCTAAATCTGGCGTGTCTACCAATTCCACCACGCCCGCAGCGGTAACCATCGCACCCGCAATGGCTGGCGCGACCTATGGTGGATGCGGGATTTAGCCCGCCGACCCCCTGCCCCGCAAGTGCTTTTCCGCGGTTTGGAGCGCCAAGGGCAATCGCTCGACCAAATCTTCGGCGATCAGCCCCCGCCCGAAGCCTTCCGCCGCCGCGCCGTGGAGCCAGGCACCGGCGCAGGCCGCCTCGAAAGCCGGCATGCCCTGGGCCAGCAGCCCGCCGATCGCCCCGGCCAGGACATCGCCCGAGCCGGCCGTGGCCAGGGTGGGCGGCGCATTGGTGTTGATCGCGACCCGGCCGTCGGGTGCGGCGATGCAGCTATCCGCTCCTTTCAGCAGAACCACGGCGCCGCTGGCCGCCGCCGCCGCCCGGGCCCGCTCGGCGCGCGAACCGCCCAGCAGGCCGGGAAACACCCGGGCAAACTCGCCGTCATGCGGGGTGAGGACCAGCGTCCCCCTGCGGGCGGCCCACAGGCGGTCGGCCTGGCCGGCGGCCATGGTCAGGGCGTCGGCGTCCAGGACGACCGCAGCCCCCGATTCCAGGGCCGCCTTGCTGGCATCGAAAAGGCCGGGGTGCAGGCCGGCGCCGGGCCCGAGCACTACCGCATTCCGCCGCTTGTCGGCCAGCAGGGCGGCGAATTCCGCCGGGCCCTCGGCCGCCTCGACCATCACCGCCGTCTGGTGGCCGGCGATAACCCGGGCCGCTTCCGCGCCGGCCACCGTGGTCACCAGCCCGCTGCCGACCCGCAGCGCCGCCCGCGCCGCCAGGCGGGCGGCGCCGGTGTTCAGCGGCCCGCCGGCGAGCACCAGGGTATGGCCACGCTGATATTTATGGCCGTCCGCGCGCAAGGTCGGAAAGGCACCGGCCCACAGGCCCAAGCCATTCTCGAACTGCTGCGGGCCGATCGTGTCGAGCACCGCCCGGTCGATGCCGATCTGGGCGACCAGCACCTCGCCGCAATGGGCGCGGCCTGGAAACAACAGGTGGCCGGGCTTCTTGCGGAAGAAGGTCACCGTCAGGTCGGCCTCGAAGGCGGCCCCCAGGACGGCGCCGGTATCGCCGGCGATGCCGCTGGGCAGGTCGATCGCCACCACCCGGCGTTCCGCGCCGCAGGCCGCAATCACCGCCGCCACCGGGCCATCGACCGGCCGGGCCAGCCCCGCCCCGAAGAGCGCATCGACCACCAGGGCGCGCCCGTCGAGCATCGATGGTGCCAGCGCCGCGACCGGCCCCGTCCATTGCGCCGCCATCGCCGCCGCGTCGCCCGTCAGCGCCTCCCGCGGGACCAGGCTGGCGACCGTCACATCCCAGCCGGCCTGGGCCAGGCGCCGCGCCACCACCCAACCGTCGCCGCCGTTGTTCCCGGGCCGCACAGGACCACCGTCGGCCGCGGCGACCCGTGGGTCAGGATCGCCTCGGTCACCGCGAAGCCGGCATTCTCCATCAAGACCATGCCGGGAATGCCGCCCTCGATCGTCAGCCGGTCGGCCTGCGCCATTTGCGCGACCGTCAGCAGGTCGAGCGGCAGGGCAGGCCTCATCCGATCAGGCTTTCGCGCTGGGCACCCAGCTCGACCAGGCGGATCTCCCCCGCATCGAGGACGAAGCGGTTGATCGAGCAATGGTCGGGAATCGCCGGCATGATCCGGTCGTCGCCGATGGCGTGGCCGATCACCGCGTTGATCACCACGAAATGGCTGACGATCACGGTCGGCCGGCGCAGGTCCCGCAGAAGATCGAGAATCCCCGCGCGCCAATCGGCCAGGTTGGCCGGCTGCGCCGACCATTTGCCTGCCAGCACGCCCCGCAGCCACGCCCCACGTTCCTTGAGGTCCAGCCCGTCCGACGGCAGCTCGGCGACGCGCGGCTCGACCAGGGCCGGCAAACCCCAGCGCGCCTCGACCGCCGCCGCGGTCTCGCGCGCCCGGCGCAGCGGGCTGGTCACCAGGGCCCGGCCGTCGACCGCGCCCAGGGCTTGCGCCATGGCCTGGGCCTGGGCGACGCCCGCGGCACTCAGGGCCGGATCGCGATCGACATCCCAGCCGGCATTCTGCTCGCCGTGCCGGATCAGGACGAAGGGAACCATACTCATCACAACCCCTCAGAAGATGTTGAGCCGGCGCAGGCCCAGGAAGGCGACCAGGCCCACGACGCCCATGCCCAGCATGGTCCACCAGAAGGCATGGACATCTTCGAGCCCCGGGAGGCCGGCGACATTCATCCCGAAGACACCGGTGACCAGGGTCATCGGCAGGAACACCGCGGTGAGCACCGACAGGATCAGCAGGTTGCGGTTGGCCTGTTCGGCCTGCTGCGCCGCCATCTCTTCATAGAGCAGCTTGGCCCGCTCCTGGGCCGACGCGAGATCGTCGACCACCGCGCCCAGTTGCTCGACCGCTTCCCGCAGGTCGACCCCATCCTCCTCGTCGAAGAAGGCCGGCGGCCGGGCGCAGACCTGGAAGGCCGCACGCCGGTTCAAGGCCAGGTGGCGGTGCAGCCGCACGGCAAAGCGGCGCACGGCGCCCAGGTCTTCCCGGGCGCTGCTGCTGCGGCCTTCGAGCAGCCGGTCCTCGATCTCGTCGAGCGAGACGATGAGTTCCACCACCGCCATTTCCACCGTTTCGGCCAGGTAGGCGAGCATGGTCGACACCAGATCGGCGGCGCCGCGCAAGGTCATGCCGCCGTGAATTTCCCGGCGCAGCCGGTCCATCGATCGCGACGGGTGCCGCCGGGCGCTGACCACCACCCGCTCGGCCCCGAAAATGCGCACCGTCGAGATCTCGGTCAGGTCCGGATCGATGTCGTACTGCATGTCGGTGAAGACGCCGAACAGGGTGCCGCGATGCTGTTCCAGGCGGGTGCGCACGTCGCTCGCCCCCATTTCGGGCCGCAGATCCTCGGGGATGACCGCGGCCTGCGCCAGCCAGTCGCGCGCGCGGCGCACCGACAGGTCCAGATGCGCCCAGACGAAGCCGTCGTCGCTCCGCAGGGCGGCCTCGACCGCCGGCCAACCCAGCAGCCGCTGCCCCTTGCCGTCGACGAACTGGTAGGCGAAGACGATGCCGTCGCGCCGCTCCGGCAGTTCAACGAAGGGATTGCGGGCGAGCTCGACCATGATGCGCGATACCCTCAGCCAACCAGGCGAGCCCGATCCGACATATTGCAGGCGCAGGAACGCCTCGCCCCGCCCGTTTCACTAGCACGGGCAGGCAGGTGGTTTCGAGGAGCATTGCTCATGAACCGAATCATTCGCCGACGCCTGGGCGCCATGGTCGCCCTGGCCCTGCTGACGGCGACGCTCAGCGGCTGCGTCGTCTACGACGAGCGCCCCTACCATCGCTACGTCTACGAAGGCCCGCACTACTACGGTGGCGGCTACTGGGGCCACTATCGCTGACCGCGACGATGCCGCCGGCCAAGCCGATTTGACGGCCGGCCGGCGCGGGGTATGATTGGCGCATGGCCACGACCACCAAGCATGAGATCGCGGATCTCCGGGCACAGATCGACGCGGCTGCGGCAGATGCCCAGCTCGACGCCTTCGTCGAGCGCAACCGCGACATGCTCGTGCAGTCGGTTCGCGCCGGCAGGAAGTTTCTTGCCCAGGGCAACTACCGGGTCGGAACGGCGGCCGAGCTCGTTACCGACCTCATCGGAAAGTCCCGTCGTCGCCCCAAAACCTGAGCACAGTTCGGGTATATGGCCCAACGTCAGGTTACTTTGCTGCCTGAGGCCGAACTCGACCTCATCGACATAGAATGCCGCATCCGGGTCAATAACGGTGAACGCGTCGCCGAGCGCAAACTGAACGAAATCGCCCGCCGGATCGACCTTGTGGCCTTTGCCCCTGGTGTCGGCCGGCAGCGCACAGACATCGACGGGGCAACCCTTTACTTCACTGTTGTCGATGCCTGGTACATCATCTACGAGGACGTCGAGGACAAGAACCTCATCCTGGTTCACCGGGTCGTTCGCACCGACTACTACAACCAATACCTCGCTCCATAGCGCCGACGAATAGTATCTGGCCTCTTTTCGGGCGTCGGTGACTCGGGACGGGCCGAAGTCACCCGCGAGTGCGGGCACTCTGGCCAGGCCGATTTGACGGCCGGCCGGCGCGGGGTATGATCACGCTCATGACTACCGCCAAGCCGGACATCGCGAAAATTCGGGAAGCGCTCGACGTGATCGACGAGCTCGAGAGCGGCGTGCTCGATGATGGCCTGGGGCCGATGCCCGGCGCCGACGAGATTGATGCTTGGTTTGTCCGCAATCACGAGGCCCTTGCCGCCTCGCTCCGGGAAGGCGGCGAAGCTTACGCCCGCGGCGAGTATCGCCAGGGCACGGCTGCCGAATTGCGAGCATACTTCGTCGAAAAGTACCGTCGCCGCCGCGCCACGAGCACCTAGGGCACTATTCGAGGCAGCCGGTGCAGCGTCAGGTCGCCTATCTCTCGACCGCCGAGATCGATCTCGACGCGTTGGAGGATCGCCTTGTTCGGCGAGCCGGCTTGTTGGTCGCCGCCCGGTGGATCAATCGTATCCTTCAGCGAATCGACCTGATCGCGCTTCTGCCAAACATGGGCCGCGTGCAAGGCACGATCGACGGCATCGAACTCCGCGCCTCGGTGGTGAAGCCGTGGGTCATCATCTACGAGTACCGCGAAGCGGAGGATCTCATCGTCATTCGCCGGATCGTCGATACGCGGCGTGATCTCCAGAGCATCCTCTAGGCGCCAGACCTCGACGATCGGGCTCATCCAATTAAAACGCTGCCCCGAGGCGAAAGGCAGAGAATGCCCGCTGCGGTAACGTCGCGGCTCCGGTCGGCAGACAGCAGTCAAATTTAATCTATGGGGCAAGCAGCAGGTCGAAAAAGCGAGTTCCCCTTCGAAAGGGCAAACCATGTGGTATGCTGCGGATATGACCAGTCACGCCAAACAGCCGATCGCAAAAGGCACCGTCGAGGCCATCCTCGAAGATACCGTCTCCGAGGAGGAGATGGATCGGCTTCTTGCCTCCCGGCATGACGAAATCGGCGCGATGCTCGAGGAGGCGCACCAGGATCGGGCACGGGGCGATTTTGCGCCACTGGAGCCTCTGCAAGTGTTCCTGCGCGAGGCCCGCGAGCGCTTCAACGCCAAGCGATAATCAGCCTCTCGCGCAAACATGGTGCTGCCCCGCGTCATCCGTTCCGCGAGCGCTCGCCATGACCTCGACGCGATTTGGGACCGTCTCGCCGGGCAAGCTGGTCCCGAGATTGCCGACGCTGTTCTCGCACGCATTTTCGAGACCATGTATCGGGCGGCCGATAACCCTTTTCTCTATCGGGAACGCCCTGAACATACAGGGCGACCTCGCCGCGTGAACGTCTTCCGATATGCGATTTTCTTTGAGGCCCTGCCTGACGGTGACGGCATTTTCGTCTGGCGCGTGATCCACGGCTCCCGCGATCTACCCCGTTTCATTTTTCGGCCATCCGAAGACGACTCGGATTAACGCCCATCCGAGAACAGGGATGAACGCCGCATATTGCGGGCATTTCGCTAAATCACTGAAATCCATGGGGCGAGCGACGGGGATCGAACCCGCGACCTCCAGAGCCACAATCTGGCGCTCTAACCAACTGAGCTACGCCCGCCACAGAGGCCGATGCGTATACGCCGCCCGTCCCGCCCCGTCAAGCCGCAGCCTTGAGGCCGATGCGCAGACGCTCGATGGCCGCGTCGAGCACGCTGTCGCGCTTGCAGAAGCAGAAGCGGATCAGGTGGCGGGGCGGGTCGGCATCGGCGTAGAAGGCGCTGACCGGCACCGCGGCGACACCGATCGTGGCGGTCAGCCACTTGCAATACTCGGCATCGTCGAGCGCCGGCCCCACGCCGGTGATATCGACCGTGACGAAATAGCTGCCTTCCACAGGCAGGGTTCGATAGCCCACCGCCTGGAGGCCCTCGGCCAGGCGGTCGCGCTTGGCGGCCAGGCTCTGCCCGAGCCCCTCGAAATAACCGTCGTCCTTGTTCAAGCCCGCCGCCACCGCCAATTGCAGGTTGGGCGGGGTGGTGAAGGTCAGGAACTGGTGGGCCTTGCCGATCACCCCGATGAGGCTGGCCGGGCCGGACAGATAGCCAACCTTCCAGCCGGTGAAGGAAAAGGTCTTGCCGGCCGAGCCGATGCGCACCGTCCGCTCGCGCATGCCCGGCAGCGTCGCGATGGCGAGGTGGCGGTGGCCGTCGAACACCAGGTGCTCGTAGACCTCGTCGCACAGGACATAGGCGTCGTGCGCCCGGGCGAGGCCGGCGATCCGCTCCAGTTCGGCGCCGGTGAACACCTTGGCCGTGGGATTCATCGGGGTGTTGAACAGCACCAGCTTGGTGCGCGGGCCGAAGGCCGCCTCCAGCGCGCCGGGCGGGATCGACCAGTCGGGCGGCGACAGGCGCACGAACTTCGGGATGGCACCCGCCTGACGGATGATCGGCACATAGCTGTCATAGAGCGGTTCGAACAGCACCACCTCGTCGCCCGGCGCCAGCAGGGCGAAAAGGGCCGCGGCCAGCGCCTCGGTCGCGCCCGAGGTCACCAGCGTCTCGGTCCGCCAGTCGTAGTCGAGGCCGTAGAAGCGCCGGTCGTGATCGGCCACCGCCTGGCGCAGCGCCGGCACCCCCATCATCGGCGGGTACTGGTTGGGACCGTCGGCCACGGCCCCGGCGGCGATCGCACGCAGATCCGCCGGCCCGTCCTCGTCGGGGAAGCCCTGGCCCAGGTTGATCGCATCGTGCTCGACCGCCAGGGCGGACATCACGGTGAAGATGGTCGTCCCCAGGGACGCGAAATGAGGGTTGAGCGCTTTCATGGCCGGATCATAGCGTCGCGGCAAATCGCCTTCCACGGGGTCTTATGCCCGAATGCTCGCGCACAAGGCCCCCAAATTGCACAAAATTTAGCCAGTCCGCCCACAATTTAGACAGCGCGGGTCTGGGACCTGCCCGTTCTGCTCTGAGGCGTACTCGAAATCGATGACCACCTCCCGTTGGCACGCCCCGTGCATATGAAGCGTGGCGGCAGTTCAGGCCGTCCAAACCTGCCAAGGCGATTCAGGTGCGATGAAAAAAATCGAGGCGATCATCAAGCCGTTCAAACTCGACGAAGTGAAGGAAGCGCTGAACGAAGTCGGGCTCAAGGGCATCACGGTGACCGAGGCCAAGGGCTTCGGGCGCCAGAAAGGCCATACCGAGCTCTACCGCGGTGCCGAGTATGTCGTCGACTTCCTGCCCAAGGTGAAGCTGGAAATCGTGCTGGAAGACGATCTCGTCGACCGCGCGATCGAGGCCATCCAGACGGCCGCCCGGACCGGGCGAATCGGCGATGGAAAAATCTTCGTCAGCCCCGTCGAGCAGGCTATCCGTATCCGCACCGGTGAAACCGGCACGGATGCAATCTGATTTCCAACCACCCAAGTTTCTTGAACCAACCACCAACCGGGATCTGAGACCATGTCAGACGCCAAGACCGTCCTACAGCTTATCAAGGACAAGGGGATCAAGTACGTCTCCCTGCGCTTCACCGACTTCAAGGGCAAGTGGCAGCACCTGGCCATGGACGAGAGCGTGGTCGACGAGGACCTGTTCACCGACGGCACCATGTTCGACGGCTCGTCGATCGCCGGCTGGAAGCCGATCAACGAGTCGGACATGATCCTGATGCCGGATCCGGCGACCGCGGTCATCGACCCCTTCTGTGCCCAGCCCACGCTGGTGATCTTCTGCGACATTCTCGAGCCTGCGACCGGTGAAGGTTACAGCCGCGATCCGCGTTCGGTCGCCAAGCGCGCCGAGGCCTATGTCAGCTACACCGGCCTGGGCGACACCGTCTACATCGGCCCCGAGGCCGAGTTCTTCGTGTTCGACGATGTCAAGTGGAAGGTCGCGATGAACAAGGTCTCGTACGAGATCGACGACATCGAAGGCCCCTACAACACCGACAAGTCCTTCGAGGGCGGCAACCTCGGCTACCGTCCCGCGGTCAAGGGCGGTTACTTCCCGGTGCCGCCGGTCGACACCCTGAACGACATGCGCGGCGAGATGCTGTCGGTCATGGGCGAGATGGGCCTGCCGATCGAGAAGCACCACCACGAAGTGGCCGCTTCGCAGCACGAGCTGGGCATCAAGTTCACCACCCTGGTGCGCGCCGCCGACTTCATCCAGATCTACAAGTTCGTGGTCCAGAACGTCGCCTATCAGTACGGCAAGACCGCGACCTTCATGCCCAAGCCGATCAAGGGCGACAACGGTTCGGGCATGCACGTCCACCAGTCGATCTGGAAGGGCGGCAACTCGACCTTCGCCGGCGACAAGTATGCCGGCCTGTCGGACACCTGCCTGTACTACATCGGCGGCATCATCAAGCACGCGAAGGCAATCAACGCCTTCACGAACCCGACCACCAACAGCTACAAGCGCCTGATTCCGGGCTTCGAGGCCCCCGTGCTGCTGGCCTACTCGGCCCGCAACCGTTCGGCCTCGTGCCGTATCCCCTACGGCACCAGCCCGAAGGCCAAGCGCGTCGAAGTGCGCTTCCCCGATCCGCTGGCGAACCCCTACCTGGCGTTCTCGGCCATGCTGATGGCCGGCATCGACGGCATCCAGAACAAGATCCATCCCGGCGAGCCGATGGACAAGGATCTGTACCACCTGCCGCCGGAAGAACTGGCCCAGGTCCCGACCGTCTGCGGCTCCCTGCGCGAAGCGCTGGAAGCCCTGGACAAGGGCCGCTCGTTCCTGACCAAGGGCGGCGTGTTCACCGACGACCTGATCGACGCCTACATCGCCCTGAAGTGGGAAGAGGTCTACAACTACGAACACACGCCGCACCCGGTCGAGTTCGACATGTACTACACCGCCTGATCCTGCGTATCGGATCCGACGATGGGGGGCCGGCGGCGACGCCGGCCCTTTTGCTTTGCCCGCGGCATCGGCTGGCCGTCCTGTTTGAGCGTGCGCTTGACGTGAATCAATGTGGCGGCCGTAAAGCGATGGCTTCTGGTGACAGTTCCCCCTGCCAGCGGATGCGGGCTCATGATTTCGACGCGGCGAGCGTTTCAACGGGTAAGGGCGTTGCTGGCCGTTCTGGTCGCAATGGCGCTGCTCGTTGCGCCCGTGGCCGCCGTCCACGCGAGGCCTTGCCTCGAACGGACCAGCGACCAACATGCCGTCAGCGCGGAAGGCTTGCAGCCCGAAGTGGCGAGCAGCCGCGATGCCGCCCAAGGCGACTTTCACACCAACGGCCACCAGGCCTGTTGCAGTAACGCCTGCGGTGTTTCCGCCCCGGCGACCGGTGATGCGAGCGCGATCGACGTCGTGCTCGCCGGTGTCGGCCAGCATTTTGCCCGGTACGACCAAGTCGCCCGCGGCCTGGCGATTCCGCCCACACTCGCCCCCCTCGAACCCTGGCCTGATCCGGCCTGATCGGCGCCTTTTCAGGCGTCGGCCCAGGCCCATGCGCACCTCACAGCGATGAGCGCGGTCACACCGTCGGCATGTAACGCCGGCGGCGACGCGGGGACTCGATCATGAATCGTTGCAATTTCCCGCGCCGGATGACGGCAGCGCTCGGCGCGAGGCATTCCGATCACCAGCCGGCGGCCCGGTCCGCTTCGGTATCAACGAAAGAACCACATCATGACCACACTGCGTAAACTGATTGCCGTGGGTGCGTTGCTCCTGACCACCACCCAGGCCTTTGCCGAAGACGCCCATCATCCGGGCGGCGGAACGCCTGCAACCCCTCCCGCCGCCTCGCCGGCACCCGGCGCCAGCCCCGGCATGATGGGCGCCGGCATGATGATGTCGATGATGGAGCCGATGATGGCGCCGGATCGCATCGAGGGACGGATCGCATTCCTCGAGGCCGAACTCAAGGTTACCGATGCCCAGCGCCCGCTTTGGAACGCCTTTGCCGAAGCGATCCGCGCCAACACGCGCGCCATGGCCGGCATGATGATGGAAATGCAAGGCGCGATGATGCCGGCGCCGGGCACCGCATCGCCGACGCTGCTGCAACGGATCGAAAGCCACGAGCGCATGCTCGCCGCCCGCCTCGATTCCCTGCGCCAGTTGAAGGCAGCGCTGCAGCCGCTTTATGCGGCCCTCGACGACAGCCAGAGGCAAACAGCCGACAAGCTGCTCATGCCGGCCCCCATGGGCCCCATGTAGGCGATGCGCGGGACCGCTGTCGGCCCATTGCCGCGCCGGTCCCGATCGACACCGACAATCCGGAGTAACAGGCAATGACCCAAAAATCCTACGCTGATCAAGCCCCTCCCCCATGCACCGCAACGGCGGAACAGCTCCCGAAACCCCACCATTGCCTTTTTGGCGATCGCGGGTGCCCTGGTCGCCATCGGGTTCCTGCTCATCGCCGCTTTCCTTGTCTTCTCCGAGCATCGAGTCCATGTCCTGGGGTATCTGCCCTATCTGCTTCTGCTCGCCTGCCCGTTGATGCACCTTTTCATGCACCACGGCCACGGCCACCAGGGCCATGGCCGACACACCGGCAACAAGGGGCCCTCGCCCATGGCGGAGGACAGGCGCAATGACTGAACCTGCCGCCTACGGCCTCTGGGCCTGGTCATCGTCAACTCGGCGGTGTTCATCGTGTTTGCGGCGAGTTTCGTCAGGCTGCGAACGACACGTGACTGGCGCTCGCTCGGCGCCTTCTCGGCCTTCATCCTCGCGCTCTTTACCGAGATGTATGGCTTTCCCTTGACCATCTATCTGTTGTCGGGCTGGCTCGGGCGCCAGTTTCCGGGCGTGGATTTCTGGTCCCATGATGCGGGGCATCTGCTCGAAACCATGTTCGGTTGGCGCGCCAACCCGCATTTCGGGCTCTTCCATCTCGTCAGCAATATCCTGATCTTCGGCGGCTTCTGGCTGCTTGCCAAAAGCTGGCATGTGCTTTTCAAGGCCCAGCACGACCGCCGCCTCGCCACGAGCGGCCCCTATGCCCATGTCCGCCATCCCCAATACGTCGCCTTTGTCATCATCATGACCGGCTTCCTGTTCCAATGGCCGACCCTGGTGACACTCTTCATGTTCCCGATACTGGTGTGGTTCTACATCCGCCTGGCGAAGCGGGAAGAAGCGGCCGCACAGGCCCAATTCGGCACCGCCTGGGAAAGCTATGCCCGCGCGACACCCGCCTTCATTCCCCGAAGCCAGGGCCATGCCCGGGCTGCAAACACCCATTCAGGAGGTCCGACCCCATGAACGACCACCACACCCATGCGAAGGCCCCCGGCAAACCGGCCGGGGCCGAGGTGGCGGCGCCAAGCGCCGTCTATACCTGCCCGATGCACCCGCAGATCAGGCAGATCGGGCCCGGCAATTGTCCCATCTGCGGCATGACGCTCGAACCGGCAGTGGTGACCGCCGACACCGGGCCGAGCGCCGAGCTCGTCGACATGACGCGGCGGTTCTGGATCGGCCTCGTCCTCGCCCTGCCCGTGCTCGCGCTCGAGATGGGCGGCCATCTCACCAACCTGCACATGTTGCTCGGCGCGCAAGCCTCGAACTGGCTCCAACTCGTGCTGGCAACGCCGGTGGTGCTTTGGGCGGGCTGGCCGTTTTTCGTCCGGGCAGGACAGTCGCTCGTCACCCGTCATCTCAACATGTTCACGTTGATCGCCATGGGCACGGGCGTCGCCTGGGCCTATAGCGTCGTCGCCACCGCCGCACCAGGGATATTCCCCGCGACCTTCCGGGCCGCCGACGGCGCCGTGGCGATCTACTTCGAGGCCGCCGCCGTCATCACCGTGCTGGTGCTGCTCGGCCAGGTGCTGGAGTTGCGCGCCCGCGAGCAGACCGGCGGCGCCATCCGCGCGCTCCTCGACCTGGCCCCCAAGGCCGCGCGCCGGGTCCGCGACGACGGTACGGACGAGGATGTGGCGCTCGAAGCTGTCGCGGTCGGCGACCGTCTTCGCGTCCGCCCGGGCGAGAAGGTGCCGGTGGATGGGGAGTTGATCGATGGCCGCAGTTCGGTCGACGAATCCATGATCACCGGCGAGTCGATGCCGATCGCCAAGGAAGTGGGCAGCAAGCTCATCGGCGGTACCCTCAACCAGACCGGCGGTTTCATCATGCGGGCAGGTAAGGTCGGCCGCGATACGATGCTGGCGCAGATCGTCCGCATGGTGGCCGACGCCCAGCGCTCGCGCGCACCGATCCAGCGCCTCGCCGACGAAGTCTCCGGCTGGTTCGTCCCGGTGGTCATCACGATCGCCGTCCTCGCCTTCGCCGCCTGGGGCATCTGGGGGCCGGAGCCGCGCTTCGCCCATGGCCTGGTTGCCGCGGTGGCGGTGCTGATCATCGCCTGCCCCTGCGCGCTGGGCTTGGCGACACCGATGTCGATCATGGTCGGCGTCGGCCGCGGGGCCGGGCTGGGCGTGCTCATCAAGAATGCCGAGGCCCTGGAGCGTTTCGAGAAAATCGACACGCTGGTGGTCGACAAAACCGGCACGCTGACCGAAGGCAAGCCCAAGGTTACCGCACTGAAAGCGGTCGGCATCGCCGAGGACGAGCTGCTGCGGCTGGCCGCGACCCTGGAACGCGGCAGTGAACACCCGCTCGCCGCGGCGATCGTCGACGCGGCCGAGGCGCGCAACCTTGCCCTGGGGCACGCCGAGGACTTCGACAGTCCCGTGGGCAAGGGGGTGACCGGCAGCGTCGACGGCCGCAAGCTGGTCATCGGCAGCCATCGCATCATGGCGGAGGCAGGCGTCGTGCTTACCGCCCTGACGGCGGCGGCGGAAGGGCTTCGCGGCGAAGGCGCCACCGTGATTTTCGTGGCCATCGACGGGAGCCTCGGCGGGCTCATCGCCATTGCCGACCCGGTCAAGGCCACGACCCCCGCCGCCGTCCAGGCACTCAAGGGTGCCGGGGTCCGCGTGGTCATGCTGACCGGGGACAACAAGACCACGGCGCAGGCGGTGGCCCGCCGGCTCGGCATCGACGAGGTCGAGGCCGAAATCCTGCCGGAGGACAAGGCCAAGGTGGTCGAGCGGCTGCGCCAGGAGGGGCGGATCGTCGCCATGGCCGGCGACGGCGTCAACGATGCGCCCGCCCTGGCCGCGGCCGATGTCGGTATCGCCATGGGCACCGGCACCGACGTGGCGATCGAAAGCGCCGGCGTTACCCTGTTGAAAGGTGATCTTCAGGGTATCATGCGGGCGCGCCAGCTCAGTCGCGCGACCATGAGCAATATCCGCCAGAACCTGTTCTTCGCCTTCATCTACAACGCCGCCGGCGTGCCTGTCGCCGCCGGCGTGCTCTATCCAGCCTTCGGTCTGCTGCTCTCGCCCGTCATCGCCGCGGCGGCGATGGCGCTCTCATCGGTCAGCGTCATCGCCAATGCCCTGCGGCTGCGCCGGGCACGCCTGTAGAACACAAGGGGAGCCGCCAGGCGCACAAACTGCCGGCTCCCCGTCCGGCTCAGGGCTGCCGCCAGGAGTCGATCGCCGCGAGTTCCACTTGCGGCAAGTCCGTGACGATCTCCTGCCGGCCCAGGGCGATTTCGCCGCTCTCGCCGTCCAGCGACAGCCAGTCGCCGTCCTCGATCGCCAAGCCGGCGATCTCGCCGCGGCGGCCGGTCTCGTCGATGGTCAGTTCATGACAGCCGACCAGGCAGACCCGGCCGAGCTGCCGGGCCACGACCGCGGCATGCGCCGTGCGCCCGCCGACGGCGGTCAATATCCCCGCGGCCACGGCAAAGCCCCCGACATCCTCGGTCGAGGTGTCGTGGCGGACCAGGATGACCGGGTCCCCGCCCGAGGCACGGGCCTTGGCACTGGCGCTGTCGAAGGCGATGCGCCCGCTCGCCACCCCCGGCGACGCCGATATCGCCCGGGCGATCGCCGCCGGCCTGGTCGCGAAGCGCAGGGTGCCGGCAGCAGCAACGTCAACCGCCGAGGCCCTTGCCAGCGCCGTGGCCCGGTCGAGCAGGCCCTCGTCGACCAGGTCGACCAGCACGCGCAGCGCGGCACGTGGTGTCCGCTTGGCCGAGCGGGTCTGCAGGAAGAACAGGCGCCCCTCCTCCACGGTGAACTCGACATCCTGGATATCGTGGAATTCCCGCTCGAGGCGCTTGACGCCGGCAGCCAGCGCCTGCGCCGGCCCGGGCAATCGCGCGGCCAGCAGGGCAGCATCGCCGGGCATGCGCCGGCCGGCGACGACATCCTCGCCCTGAGCATCGAACAGGAAATCGACGTAGAGCTCGTTGGCGCCGGTGGCCGGATTGCGCGAGAAGGCCACGCCGGAACCGGACTTGCCGCCGGCATTGCCGAACACCATCACCTGCACGGTGACGGCGGTGCCCGCCAGATTGTCGAGACCGTTCAGGCGCCGGTATTCCCTGGCCCGCGCCCCGTCCCACGAGCGATAGACGGCCCGTGCCGCCGCGGAGAGTTGCGCCATCGGATCGTCCGGGATCGGGTGGCCGGCGGCGCGGATGACGATCGCCTGGAACTCGTGGGTCAGCCGTTCCAAGGCCTCGGAGTCCAAACTGCTCTCGCCGTCGACGCCTTCGCTGCTGATCATGCCGGCGAGCGCGGCATCGAAGGCCGCGGCTGGCACGCCTTCGACCACCTCGCCATAGATCTGGATGAAGCGGCGGTAACTGTCCCAGGCCAGGCGCGGATTGCCGGTCGAGGCGATCAAGCCGCGAACCGAGACGGCGTTCAGCCCGACATCGAGGATGGTTTCCAGCATGCCGGGCATGGATTGGGCAGCACCCGAGCGCACCGAGACCAGGAGCGGTGCCCGGGCATCGCCGAAGCGCCGGCCGGTCGCGGCTTCCAGCGGCGCGATCCCGTCCCGCAGACCCTGCTCCAGCGCCTCGAGCGCATCGGTCTCGTTGCGATTGATCGCCGCGCAAAGCCCGGTCGGCAGGACGAAGGCGGGCGGCACGTTCAGGCCCAGCCGGCTCATGCGCCACAATTGTGTCGCCTTGGCACCGGCCGTCTCGACCGACAGGGTATCGGCCGTGCCGGGGATCCCGATAAATAAGGGGGCAAACTCGCTCATGCCGACAACTCCTCGAGTACGCGGTCACGCAGGGAAAGCGCTGCATGCGACAGGTGGTCGGTCGCCGTCTCGAGCCCGCGTGCAACCTCGAGCCCCAGCACCAGCCCCCTGGCATCGTCGTGCGGCACGGCCATGAAGGCGGCGAACGCCTCGCGTTCCGCCACGTCGGCGCGCCGTTCCGCGGTGGTAACCGCATCGATTGCCTGCAGCGAGGCCAGGGCGTCCGCCCGCTGCCCCTGCGGCAGCCGCGACGCGGCCTCGACCGCACGCACGAGCTGGCCGACGCTGTCGGTCACGATCTCGGCGAGTTGCACGATCGGCGACACACCGAGCATGACGGCCATCGCCTCGGGCAGCAGGCTGAGCAGGAAGGCACAGTCCTCGAGCGAGTCGGTGGCGTTTTCGACCTCGTCGATGACTGGCCGCAACATGCCCGCCTCGCGCAGCCGGGCGGAGATTTCCCGCGCCGACAGGGTCAGGCGGTCGGCCTTTTCCTCGATCAGCTTGGCCCGCCGGGCCAGGGCCTGGCGGGCTGCCGGGGCCGCCGCGCCGGGCGTGGACACCATCTCCTCGATCGCCGCGGCCAGCGTCCGCGACAGGCCGAGGTGGCGCACCAGCACGGTCAGCACCGAGCTTTCCGCCGTCTCGAACCGGCGGGAGAGTTCGGCCTGAATCTGGTCGCGGATCAGGCGCGCGGTACGGCCCGCCGCCAGGCCCTGGCTGGTATCGCGCAGGACATGCTGCAAGAACTCGGTGCATTCGGCGAGGCCCAGCGCTTCGTCGAGGCGCACGCCATAGGGAATGCGGCCGGCCGCGGTGCGATGCACCGCCTCGTAGACGAGATCGTTGCCGCCCAGGTCGAGGAAGGCCCGGTGCCCGAAGTCCGCCTTGGCCGCCCAGGTCAGCAGGTTGATGGCGGCATTGCGGCCGACGAAGATCTGCAGGGCCTTGCGGGCCTTGTTCCAGTCGATCAGGAAGACGATCCGCGAGCCCAGGAACGCCAGCAGCCGATCCAGCGCCGTATCGTCGGCGGCGGCGTAGCGGCCGGTGACGAGATAGAAAATGTCTTCGCTGAGCCCGTCGCCGCGCTGCTCGGCCAGCGGGCTCCAGGCCACCCCCTGCCCCTCGAACAGCGAGATGAAGAACTGTGCCCGCGGCCGGTGCACGTCGGTATAGGTGACGGTCACCACCCCCGGATCGACGTGGATGACCAGGACATGGGCGTCGGTGGTGCCGATGTCGTTCTGGATGGTAAGGCGGCCGCCGGCGCGCACCGCCGTGGTGCCCAGGCCGGGATGGCCGAAGGCCAGCGGCGCGGTACGGTTGAGGCCGGCCATGAAGGCCCTGACGGCCCGGCGATCGGCGTCGCCCAGGGCATGCACCCGCGCCCCGTCGAGGGTTTCGACCGCGGTCTCGGCCGCCAGCCGGTTGATCGCCTTGTGCAGGTCCATGACCAGCAGGTGGAGGCTGTCGCGCCCGTCTCGGGTCGCCACGGCCAGTTGCTCGATCTCCCGCAGGTCTAGTTGATCGCCCTCGGCGGCCGGGATCGATTGCGCAAGGCCCTGCGCCCGCTCGGCCAGGGGCTGGGCGGCGGCGGCATCGGCCGCCTCGAGCGGGGCCAGCATCGCCTCGACATCGCTGGCCAGCCCTGCCAGCAAGGCGCCGATGCCGGGTGCGAACAGGCGTCCCGGCCCCAACAGGCGCGCCTCGGCCACCAGCCCGTCCAGGGCCGCCTGGCCCAGCCCGGCGGCGCGGCACTCCACATCGAAACCGCGGGCCGCGCGATCGGGCGCCTGGGCATGCCGGGCCGCCTCCTGAAGGAGGCTCAAGCGAAGCTTGATGCGATCGTTGGCGCCCAGCGCCTCGCCGATCAGCGTGGGCAGCAGAATCGCCCTCTCGCCCAGGCGTTCGATGATGTCGATCTTGACCGTCACAGCCGTCTCTCTCCGCGCTTACACCTCAACAAGCCGGATTGATGCACCGGAGGCGTGCCCCGCGCATTGCGTTAAGTCATTCATATAAATGTCATATTGGCCGAAGGCGGGCGCTTCGAAACGGCCGGCCGGGTAGCCGCTGGGCCGGTGCCCCGCCCTAGGCGCGGGTTCGACTTTGGTGTGGATAATGTCAACGCGGTCTTGCCGCGGGCGGCCAGATCATCTGAAATGTCAGAACGTGGGACGCAGGAAACTGTTCTGTCCGACGTTAAGGGGCTCGAGAGGCTTGCTTCTCGATCGTACCGTCACCCCCCGACGGTGCCCCGGACCCGCCGGCTCCCCCCGCCGGCGGGTCCACCCTAGGCTCCCGATCGTCAGGCACCCTGCGAGTCGACCGGGCGCGGCCGGCCCTCGTCGTCGATCGCGACCATGACGAAGGTGCCCTCGGTCACCCGCACCCGTTCGGGCGGGATGATGTGGCCGTCGCGCGCCCGGTGGCGGTCGACCCAGGTCTCCAGATGCACGGTCAGCGAGGTCCGCCCGATCTTCACGACATCGCCGTAGATCGACACCAGGTCGCCGACATAGACCGCCTTGTGGAAGGTCATGGCGGTGATGGCGACGGTCGCGACTCGGCCGCCGGCGGGCCGGGCGGCGAGCACGCCGGCGGCGATGTCCATGTGGCTGAGGATCCAGCCGCCGAAGATATCGCCGTTGCCGTTGGCATCCTTGGGCAGGGCGGCGGTGCGGATGATCGGCTCCAGCCCCCGGGTCGACGGGTGGACCAGGCCGGACGGTTCATTGCTCATGGACACTCCACAAGATGTGGGTTAGCGCTTGGGTGCAGGGCACCCTATACTGCGGATTCCCCATTCCCAAAGCATGACGATGAGCGATTCTGAAGACCTTTTCGATCGCACCCCGACCAGCGGTGATTATTCGGCCAAGGACATCGAAGTCCTGGAGGGCCTGGAACCCGTCCGCAAGCACCCCGGCATGTATGTCGGCGGCACCGACGAGCGTGCCTTCCATCACCTGGCAGCCGAAATCCTCGACAATGCGATGGACGAAGCCGTCGCCGGCCATGCAAACCGCATCGAAGTGGAACTGGCCGCCGACGGCCGCCTGACCATCCGCGACAACGGGCGCGGCATTCCCGTCGACCCTCACCCAAAGTTCAAGGACAAATCCGCCCTCGAAGTGATTCTGACCACCCTCCATTCGGGCGGGAAATTCAGTGGCAAGGTCTATGCAACCTCCGGCGGGTTGCACGGCGTCGGATCCTCCGTCGTCAACGCGTTATCGGAGGAAATGGTGATCGAGGTTGCCCGCGACCGGCAGGTTTGGCAGCAGACCTATGTTCGCGGTAAACCGACGACAAAGCTTCTGCCCTTAGGCACCGTGCAGAACCGGCGCGGCACGACGATCACCTTCAAACCCGACCCGGAGATCTTCGGCACGGCGCTCCATTTTCGCCCGGGCCGGCTTTATCGGATGGCGCGGTCCAAAGCCTACCTCTTCCGCGGCGTCGAGATTCGTTGGTCTTGCGCACCCGAATTGATTCCGGTTGGCGACACCACCCCTGCCAGCGATGCGCTGCGCTTTCCTGGTGGCTTGGCCGATTTTCTGGCCGCATCAATCGACGGCACGCCGACGACGACTCCCACCCCCTTTGTTGGCCAGGCCCGCTTGCCGGGCAGCAACTCAGGGGAGGTGGAATGGGCTGTTGCTTGGCCGATCGATGGCGATCCTTTTATTCATACATACTGCAATACCGTGCCTACACCTTTAGGCGGTACGCATGAGGCTGGTTTACGCAGCGCCCTTGCCCGCGCACTCAAGGGCTTTGGCGAACTGACCAACAACAAACGCGCCAGCCAGATCACAGCGGAAGATATTATTGGCGGGGCTACCGCCCTGCTGTCCCTTTTCATTCCAGATCCGCAATTCCAGGGTCAGACCAAAGAGAAGCTAACCAGCCCCGAGGCGACGCGGCTCGTCGAAGCCGCTATCAAGGATCGCTTCGAACATTGGCTGACCTCCGATCCGGCGGCCGGCACCGCTTTGCTCGAGTATGCGATCGCCCGCGCCGAGGAGCGCCTGAAGAAGCGCGCCGACAAGGAAACCAGCCGTAAGACCGCGACCCGCAAGCTGCGCCTGCCCGGCAAGCTGACGGATTGCGCGCGCGATTCCGCCCAGGGGACCGAGATCTTCCTGGTCGAGGGCGACTCGGCCGGCGGTTCGGCCAAGCAGGCACGCGACCGGGCGACCCAGGCCGTGTTGCCCCTGCGCGGCAAGATCCTGAACGTCGCCTCGGCTGCCGCGGGCAAGCTCGAGGCCAACCAGGAACTGTCGGACCTGGTCCTGGCGCTGGGTTGCGGCGCCGGCTCGCGCTTCCGCGAGGGCGACCTGCGCTACGAGCGGGTCATCATCATGACCGACGCGGATGTCGACGGCGCCCATATCGCCTCGCTGCTGATGACCTTCTTCTGGCGCGAGATGCCGGGGATCATCCGCTCGGGCCACCTCTACCTGGCCCTGCCGCCCCTGTTCCGCATCACCCAGGGCGCCAAGTCCGTCTACGCCATGGACGACGAGGACAAGGAGCGGCGGATCAAGCGCGACTTCAAGCCCGGCGCCAAGGTCGAGATCAGCCGCTTCAAGGGCCTGGGCGAAATGCCCGCGGCGCAGTTGCGCGAAACCACCATGGACGTGAAGAAGCGCGTCCTCCTCCGGGTCACCGTGCTCGAAGGCGAGGAAGTGGATACCACCGGCATGGTCGACCGCCTGATGGGCAAGAAGGCGGAAACCCGCTTCGCCTTCATCCAGGAAAACGCAGGCCGGGCCACCGATCTGGACATTTGATCGGGCGCCCGCGCAGGCCATATTCAAGGCTGGAACACAGTGGAGTCGCGTGGATGCCCCATCGGATCTTGAGCCTGGGCCTGATCGCCCTGGTCGGCGGCTGCGCCCTCTCGCCGGCCACGGTCACCTACCAGGAACTCGACCGCGACGCCTACAGCCCGAGCGTCGTCAATGCCGCGGCGCTCGACGGCAAGCTGCCGGCCGCCGTAGTCGGCGCGCCGTTTCCCGGTGTCGGGCCGGCCGCTGCCCTGGCGCCACTCGAACTGCCCTTCTCGGTTGCCCCGCGTGGCCTGGTCGAGGCGCCCGGCGCCGCCACCCGCGTCGTGCTGCTGTTTCACCCGCTGTCGCCGATCGGCAATCAGCGGGCCTGCGGGCCGCTCGCGGACCTGGCCCCGGTGGCCGGTGCCCCGGCCGACGCCGGCCCCGAATTCGCGGTCATCGCCACGCTTTGCCAGTATCACAAGGCGCTGTCGACGGCCCGTTCGTCGGGACCGCGACCGGCCGGCCTGAGCGATCCGCTCTATGCCGAGCTGGTCGAGGCGGCATTGCTGGAAATCATGCCGCTGCCCCAGCCGGAACCGGCGGAAATCGATATTCCGATCCCTTGACACCCGCGACGCATGACCGCGTTGCCAGGGCAGCGGTTGACTTGAGGGCGCTTTCGTCTATCGTCGCGCCTGCTGGAATTTTGTGCAGCGCAGCGGAAACACGCCCGCATTCGGGTGCCCGATGGTCGGGCGGTTGTGCCGCAGGGAAGCGGAAAAACGCTCAATGAGTTTTGAAGAACTGGGCCTCAGCGCCGAGGTGCTGCGCGCGGTGGCCGAGAGCGGCTACACCGAGCCGACCCCGATTCAGGCCCAGGCCATCCCCCAAGTGCTGCGCGGTCGCGACGTCATGGGCATCGCGCAGACCGGCACGGGCAAGACCGCCGCCTTCACCATGCCGATGATCGACGTCCTGGCCGCCGGCCGGGCCAAGGCGCGGATGCCGCGTTCGCTGATCCTGGAGCCGACCCGCGAACTGGCCGCCCAGGTGGCCGAAAGCTTCGAGAAATACGGCAAGTACCACCGCCTTTCGATGGCGCTGCTGATCGGCGGCGTCTCGATGGAAGACCAGATCAAGAAGCTGGACCGCGGCGTCGACGTGCTGATCGCCACCCCCGGCCGCCTGCTCGACCATCACGAGCGCGGCCGCATCATGATGAGCGGCATCAAGGTCCTGGTGGTCGACGAAGCCGACCGCATGCTCGACATGGGCTTCATCCCCGACCTCGAGCGCATCTGCAAGCTGCTGCCGACCAATCGCCAGACCCTGTTCTTCTCGGCCACCATGATGCCGGACATCAAGCGCCTGGCCGACGCCTTCCTGACCACGCCGGTGGAAATCTCGGTCAGCCGCCCCTCCTCGACCGCGACCACGGTCACCCAGGGGCTGATCATCGTCGAGGACGCCGACAAGCGCGGCGCCCTGCGCAACCTGCTGCGCACCGAGACGCTGAACCACGCGCTGATCTTCTGCAATCGCAAGCGTGACGTCGACATCGTCGGCAAGTCGCTGATCAAGCACGGCTTCAACGCCGCCGCCCTGCACGGCGACATGGTCCAGTCCGAGCGTACCGCGGTGCTGGACCGGTTCCGGTCGGGCGAAGTGCCGATCCTGGTGGCGAGCGACGTCGCCGCGCGCGGCCTGGATGTCGCCGAGATCAGCCACGTCTTCAATTTCGACGTGCCGATCCACGCCGAGGATTACGTCCACCGCATCGGCCGCACCGGCCGTGCCGGGCGCGAGGGCAAGGCCTATACCCTGGCCACGCCCTATGACGCCAAGTTCGTCCGCGCCATCGAGGACCTGATCAAGCAGCCGATCCCGCGCATCGTCGTCGAGGGTGTCGAGGCGGGCGAATTGCTCAGCGACGAGCAGGCCAAGTCGCGCAAGCGCGGCCGCCACAAGCCGGTGGCGACGCTCAGCCATGTCAAGCTGCCCAAGAGCGGCAAGGACAAGGCCCCGCGCAAGGCGCCGGAGGCACCGGCGGAGGAGCCCGTCCGCGGGCGTCGCCGCGACGAGGAAGAGCGCGCGCCACGTGCCGCGGCCCCGGCAGCGCCCCCGCCGTCGAGCACCGACCGCTCGGGCTCTGAGCGCTATCGTGCCGACTTTGCGGTCGATCGCAGCGAACAGCGCCGCGACCGCCGCCCCGGCCGCCGCGACGACGACCTGGGCCCCAGCGTGGTCGGCTTCGGCGACCATGTGCCGGCCTTCATCCTGCGCCCGGTCTACCCCGAGCATCGCGCCGCCGAAGAACGCAGCGCCTGATCCTACGGAACAAAGAAAAGCCGGCGTGACCTTTACGATCACGCCGGCTTTTCTTTTTTGGGGGGCGTCTCTATCTGCCCCCCAACCGTCATTCCGGCGAAAGCCGGAATCCATTGGGACGTCGCGCGCTGCCCCGGAATGGATCCCGGCCTTCGCCGGGATGACGATACTGATTACAAGGTTACTTCAGCATGAAGCCCAGCAGGCGCTCGATGCGCTTGCCGTAGGGCGGGCGCATCATGCCCAGCAGGTTGTACTTGGACTGGTGCATGACCGCCTTCTTGTGGCTGAAGGTCATGAAGCCGTCGCGGCCGTGGTACGAACCCATGCCCGAGGGGCCGACACCGCCGAACGGCAGGTCTTCCTGGCCGACGTGCATCACCGTCTCGTTGATGCAGGCGCCGCCCGAGGTGGTGCGGCTCATCACCTTGTCCTGAGCGCCCTTGTCGTCGGAGAAGACATAGAGCGCCAGGGGCCGGGCATGGCCGTTGACATAGTCGATCGCCTCGTCGATCTGGGTGTAGGTCTTGATCGGCATCAGGGGGCCGAAGATCTCGTCCTGCATGATCTTCATGTCGTCGGTCGGATCGAGGATCAGGGTCGGCGGGATCTTGTGGTTGGGCTGCTGCTCGAAGCTCTCATTGGCCGGGTTGACCTCGACCACGCGGGCGCCCTTGGACTGGGCATCGGCGATCAGGCCGCGCAGCCGGTCGTAATGGCGCTGGTTGACCACCGAGGTGTAATCCGCGTTATCCTTCAGGGTCGGATACATCTTGGCGACCTTGGCCTTAACCAGGTCGACGAACTCCTCGCGCTTGTCGTTGGGCACGAAGACATAGTCGGGCGCCACGCAGGTCTGCCCGGCATTGAGCAGCTTGCCGGTGACGATGCTGCTGACCGCCGCATCCATGCGCGCGGCACGGTCGACGATGGCCGGCGACTTGCCGCCCAACTCAAGGGTGACCGGCACCAGGTTTTCCGCCGCCGCGCGCATCACGTGCTTGCCGACCGAGGTCGCCCCGGTGAACAGCATGTGGTCGAAGGGCAGGCGCGAGAATGCCTCGCCCACGTCGGGCCCGCCGGTGATCACCGCCACTTCATTGTCGGTGAAGACGGCGCGCAGGGCCTTGGCCATCGCCTCCGAGGTGCGCGGCGTGTATTCCGAGGGCTTCAGCATGACCCGGTTGCCGGCGGCGATCGCCGCGGCCATCGGCGCATAGGCGAGCTGGATCGGGTAGTTCCAGGGCGAGATCACGCCGATGACGCCCAGCGGCTGGAAGAGGATCTTGTTGGAAGCCGGGAAATAGTTGATCGAGACCGGCCGCCTCTCGGGCTTCATCCATTTGGCGACATGCTTGCGCATGTGCTTGATGCCCTCGACCGTGACCACGAAGTCGGTCAGCAGGGTCTCGTGCGTGGAGCGATGACCGAAGTCGGCCGAGACCGCCGCGATCAGGGCATCCTTGTTGTCCATCAGGGAGGCCCTCAGCTTGTCGAGGCGGGCGCGCCGCTCCTCCAGGCTGGGGGGGCCGGCCTTCAGGAAGTCCGCCCGCTGCCGGTCGAGAATGCCGCGCAGGGAGCCTGCAATGTCCGTTGTGCCCGCGATGTCGAGCCGTGCTTCCGCCACACTCATCTTTTCCTCCGCCCGGGCCCTTGGCCTCGTTGTCCGACAATTAGTCAGATTGTGCAGCGCCAGCGCCGCCAACGCAATATTTTCACCCTTTATGCAATAAGTCAGTTTTGTGCAGTGCAAAAGAAATCGGTTGACGAACGCGCCCGACCCACTTATCTAAGTCTCATGTTGCACCGCACCATGACTTCGCGATGCACCGCGGTACCTGCTTACGCCCCTATTTCGAACCCCAAGAAACGCTGATTCAGGAGAGCAAAGATGGCGACCAAGAAGAAGACCGCTGCCAGCGACGTGGCCGGTGAAGTGCTCGAGACCGTTGTCGAATCGGTCGAGACCGTTGAAGGCGCGACCGCCAAGGCGGGCGAAGCCGTGGAAAGCGCGCTCGACGCCGCGACCACCCAGCTCGAGAAGGCCGTGGCCTGGGGCCGCGAGCAGGTGACCACTTCGGCCGAGAAGGTCGAAGAGAGCACCAAGAAGGCCGTTGCCGAGGTGAAGGACAACCTCTCGAAGGTGACTTCGCTGGTGCGCGACCGCTACGCCACCGTCAAGGCCGGCTACGGCGACGTGGCCACCTTCAGCAAGGCGACCGTCACCGACGTCGTCGCCTCGGGCAAGGCCGCTGCCGATGGCATCAAGTCGGTCGGCGAAGCCGTCGTCGAGGCCGTCAAGGTCGCCGCCGAAGAGAACGTCGGCACGGCGAAGAAGCTGTGGGCCGTCAAGTCGCTGGGCGAAGCCGTCGACCTGCAGGACAAGTACACCAAGACCGCGCTCGACCTCTACCTGGCCCATTCCCAGAAGATCGCCGAGACCGCTGCCTCGGCCGTTCGCGCCGCGATCGAGCCGCTGCATGCGCGCTTTGCCGCCCTGGCGACCGAGATCGAAAAGCGCCGCGTCGCTTAATTTCTCGACCAAGGCGTGTTATCAGGGGGCGGCTTTTCAGCCGCCCCCTTTGTTTTGCCGCCACGCGCGCCTTCGGAAATCAACGCCTCATGACTTATGCCGTCGGCCTTCTGCTGGATGCCGGTCTCGTTTTCGCATCCGATAATCGCACCAATGCCGGCGTCGACCATGTGGCGACGTTCAAGAAGATGACGGTGTTCGAGACGCCCGGCGACCGGGTGATCGTGCTCATGGGCTCGGGCAACCTGTCCATCACCCAGTCCGTGGTCGGCCAGTTGAAGGCCTGGAACAGCGGCGAAAAAGCGCCGCGCAGCCGCACCAACCGGGCCTTGAGCAAGGCCGCCAACATGTTCGAGGCGGCACGCATCGTCGGCGCCGCCCTGCGCGAGGTCTACGCCCTGGATGGCGAGCACCTGCGCGAACACGGCACCGACTTCAACGCCACCTTCATCCTGGGCGGCCAGATCGGCCAGGAACCGCCGCGCCTGTTCCACGTCTATTCCGCCGGCAACTTCATCGAGGCCGGCCCCGACACCACCTATTTCCAGATCGGCGAGACCAAGTACGGCAAGCCGATCATCGACCGCATCGTGCGACGCGAGACGTCGCTGGCGACGGCGGCCAAGTGCACCTTGATCTCGTTCGATTCGACCATGCGCTCGAACGTGTCGGTGGCCATGCCGATCGACGTCCTGGTCTATGACCGCGACAGCCTGAAAGTCGGCTTCTATCGCCGCATCCCGCGCAACGATCCCTATATGACCGGCCTGTCGGATGCCTGGTCGCGCGGCCTCTCCGCCGCCTTCGACGCCCTGCCCGATCCCGACTGGCCGGTGGGCGCCTCCCCTGTCTCCAAAAGCCGGCCGCGCCGGCGCTAGGGCGGCCGGTGCCCGAATCGGTCGCTCCTTGCCGTCGCGTCGCGCTGGCTTAGGGGCAACAGGGTTCACAAGCCCCTTTTGACGGTCATAATCGCCCGGTCCCGCGCAAAAAGAGGACCCAATGACCTATGAAACGCTCGTCTACGAGCGACGGGGAGCAGTCGCCCATATCACCTTGAACCGGCCCGAGGTGCTGAACGGCCTCAACGGCGCGATGTTCAGCGACCTCAATGCCGTGTTCGACGCCGTCGCGGCGGACGTCCAGGTGCGCGCCGTGCTGTTGACCGGTGCCGGCCGGGCCTTCTGCTCGGGTGCCGACCTGTCGGCACCGCGCGACGCGCCGGAAGGCGGCACCATCGGCGACGGCGTCGCCCAGAACATGCACGCGGTCATCAACCCGTTGATCCTGCGCATCACCACGCTGGGCAAGCCGGTGGTCGCCGCCGTCAACGGCGTCACCGCCGGCGGCGGCGTCGGCCTGGCGCTGGCCTGCGACATCGTGATCGCGGCCAAGTCGGCCAGCTTCATCCAGGTCTTCGGGCCCAAGCTCGGCATCGTGCCGGACATGGGCTGCACCTGGTTCCTGCCGCGCCTGGTCGGCCGGGCTCGCGCCACCGGCCTCGCCCTGCTGGGCGACAGGCTGCCGGCCGAGAAGGCCGCCGAATGGGGCCTGATCTGGGCCGCGGTCGAAGACAGTGCGCTGCTGGCGGAAGCCACCGCGATCGCCGAACGCCTGGCGGCGGGGCCGACCCGGGGCTTCGGCCTGATCAAGAAGGCGCTGGACGCTTCCCAGGGCAACGACCTGGGCCAGCAGCTCGGCGTCGAGGCGGAATCGCAGCGCATCGCTTTCGGCACGCAGGACACGATCGAGGGCATCACCGCCTTCCTGCAGAAACGTGCCGCCAATTTCACCGGAGCTTGACCCCATGGCCCACGAGTACACCCGCGTTACCGTCTCGGTTACCGACGGCATCTTCACCCTGACCCTGAACCACCCGGAGGCGCTGAACGCCGTCTCCAAGGCGATGATCCGCGACATCACCGCCGCGGTGACCCAGGCCGAGGATCCGGCCACCGGCGCCCGCTGCCTGCTGATCACCGGGGCCGGCCGCGGCTTCTGCGCCGGCGCCAACCTGGCCGATCCCGAGGGCCTCGCCGATGACGGCGTGCCCGATGTCGGCCGCGTGCTGGAAGACTGGTACAACCCGCTGTTCAAGCGCCTGCGCGACCTGAAGATGCCCATCGTCACGGCGATCAACGGCCCCGCCGCCGGCGTCGGCATGAGCTTCGCCCTGATGGGCGATGTGTCGGTCGCGGCCCGTTCCGCGAGCTTCCTCCAGGCCTTCGCCAAGATCGGCCTGGTGCCGGACGGTGGTTCGTCCTGGCTGCTGCCCCGCCTGGTCGGCCGCGCCCGGGCCCTGGAACTGGCCCTGCTGGCCGAAAAGCTGCCGGCCGAGAAGGCCGCCGAATGGGGCCTGATCACCAAGGTGGTCGACGACGCCGAGCTGATGCCCACCGCGCTGGCCTATGCCAAAAAGCTGGCGAATGGCCCCACGGTGACCCTGGGCTACATCCGCAAGATGATGCACGCGAGCTTCGAGAGCAGCTTCGACCAGCAACTCGACCTCGAACGCCAGCTTCAGCGCGCGGCCGGCCAGACCGCCGACTTCCAGGAAGGTGTCGCCGCCTTCCTGCAGAAACGGCCGGCGGCCTTCAAGGGGAAGTAATCTCGGACGACCAAGTTGCGTGGTTCGACAGGCTCACCATGAGGAAATTTTTTTTGCCACAAAGATTGCCCTCATCCTGAGCCTGTCGAAGGACGCACGATGGTGCTGCGAGGCTACTTCTTCTTTTTCTTCCTTGCCCGCGCCTTGGTCTTCGACGACCGGGCGATTTCCAGCGCCTTGCGGGCCCAGACGAGCAGTTCGTCGGGCTCGTCCAGCAGGTGCTCGGGCAGGTACCAGTAGGACATGATGACGTTCTGGCCGTCCCTACCCTCGTAGGAGAACGGTGCCGAGCCGGCGGCTTCGAAATCCGGGCGGTTACGGTCGGCGACCTTGAGGTAGATCACCTCGCCCGCTTCCAGCGCGAACATCACGTCGTCGACATAGAGGCCGGTGCCGCCGAACATCTTGCGCGGCCGCACCGGGCCCAGCGGTTCGAGCAGTTCGATGAAA
Source organism: Oleomonas cavernae (assembly GCF_003590945.1). Taxonomy (NCBI): domain Bacteria; kingdom Pseudomonadati; phylum Pseudomonadota; class Alphaproteobacteria; order Acetobacterales; family Acetobacteraceae; genus Oleomonas; species Oleomonas cavernae. The sequence goes on from NZ_QYUK01000011.1 coordinate 1,542,388, forward strand.
AGGTCGACGATCCCGCTCATGCCGCGCGCCATCCCATGTCCCAAAAGGCCGCTTCCAGGCGGCAAGCCTGCGCGAAGGTGTGCGCCAGCAGGGGCAGCCGCGCCGGCGTCAGGCGCACGGCGCCCAGCCGGTCCAGTTCGGCCACCGCCTCGTCGGCCAGACTGCCATAGTCGGGCCCGGCATACATCTCGATCCAGGGCAGGTAAGGATTGCCGGCGGCCATGAAATCCGGCCGGGCCTTCAGCCCCAGGGCAATATCGCGGTAGCCGACGACGCAAGGCGCCAGGGCGACCTTGAGGTCCAGCACGTCGCCCGCCAGCCCGCGTTCGATCACATAGCGGGTATAGGCCATGGTTTCTGGCGCCTCGGGGGCCGCTTCCATCTCAGGCAAACCAATCCCCCAGCCGCGGCAGAAATCGACATGCAGCGCCATCTCGTGGTCGATCAGCGCGGTCAAGGTGCTTGCTGCCGAGCGCATGCCGGCCAGATCGTCCGCCTTCACCACCGCCAGGGCATAGGCCCGGGCGAAGTGGATCAGGAACAGGTAGTCCTGCACCAGGTAGCGGCGAAAACAGGCTTGGGGCAGGTCGCCCCGGGCCAGGCCGTGGACGAAGGGGTGATCGGTGTAGGCTTGCCAGTCGGCGGCCGCCAGATCGCGCAGGCGGCCGAACAGGCCAGCGCTCACGCCCGCTCCTCGATCCAGGCGGCCTGAATGGCTTCGAGGATCTTCTCGTTGGAGCGGTTGGGATCGTCGGCGAAGCCCGGCAGGGCCAGCACCCATTTGTGCAGGTCGGTAAAGCGCAGGTTCACCACGTCGACATGCGGGTAAGCCTCTTCCAGCTCGATCGCGATATCGTTGACGTCGGTCCAGCGCAAGGCCGCCACCTTACTTGTCCACCATCATGTTGCGGGTGGCGGCCGGCAGGGTCACCACCAGGCCGTCCAGGTCGTCGGACATGATGATCTGGCAGCCCAGGCGCGAGGTGTGGGTCAGGCCGAAGGCGAGGTCGAGCATGTCTTCCTCCTCCTCGGTCGCTTCCGACAGCGCGCCGAAATATTCCGGGTCGATGATCACGTGGCAGGTCGAACAGGCCAGCGAGCCTTCGCAGGCGCCTTCCAGGTCGATCTTGTTGCGGTGGGCGATCTCCAGCACCGAAAGGCCGACGGGCGCGTCCACTTCCGTGCGCGTTTTACCGTCCGGGCTGATGAAGACCATCTTGGGCATCGTTCTCTCCAAATCCTCGGGGGCGAGGCTTAGCCCGCCTGCAGCCGGGATTCAAGCCGGCTGACCTCGACCCCGGCCAGCGCCTTGCGAATATTACGGTCCATGCGCAGCTCGGCAAAGGGCCGGGCCGCGGCTTCCAGGGCCTCGGTCGCGGTCAGGATGGCGTCGCGATCCTCGCCCGCCATCACCGCTTCCAGGGCGGCGCGGGCCTCATCGATGGCGCCGCGCTCGTCTTGTGACAAAAGGTCACCATCAGCCGCCAAGGCCCCGTCCAGGGCCAGGGTCATGCGCCGGGCATCCACCCGCGCCTCGGCCAGCAGGCGAGTGGTGACGTCGCTGCGGGCGTTCTCGAAGGCGGCCTGGAGCATGCCGGCCATCTCGTCCTCGCTCAGGCCATAGGACGGCTTGACCTCGACGCGGGCCTCGGTGCCGGTCAAGGCCTCGCGGGCCGAGACGGTCAGCAGGCCGTCGGCATCGACGGTGAAGGTCACGCGGATGCGCGCGGCCCCGGCCACCATGGGCGGGATGCCGGCCAGGACGAAGCGGGCCAGCGAGCGGTTCTGCTCCACCATCTCGCGCTCGCCCTGCACCGCATGGATCGCCATGGCGGTCTGGCCGTCCTGATAGGTGGTGAAATCCTGGGCCCGGCTGACCGGGATCGGGGTGTTGCGGCCGATCACCTTCTCGACCAGGCCGCCCATGGTCTCCAGCCCCAGGGACAGGGGCACCACATCCAGCAGCAAGGTGTCGGAGCCACGGGTCAGCGCCTCGGCCTGCAAGGCGGCGCCCAGGGCCACCACCTCGTCGGGGTCGATATCGGCCAGCGGATCGCGGCCGAACAGGCGGGCGACTTCGCGGCGGACCAGCGGCACCCGGGTCGAACCGCCGACCAGGACGACACCCGAGAGCTCGGCCGGGCTCACTTGTGCATCATGGAGCACGGCGCGGGCCGCCTCGATGGTGCGGCCGACCAGCGGCGCGATCAGCGCCTCGAAGGCGGCACGGGTAATCTCGTGGCGGGTCGCCCGGTCGCCCAGGTCGAGATCGGCGGTAACGGTATCTTCGTCGGTCAGGGCTTCCTTGGCCCGCCGGGCGGCGGACAGGGCGCGCTTGACGTCCTGGGACGCGATATCGCCGCCGCGCTGCTTCAGCAGGTGCTCGGCCAGGGCATGGTCGAAATCATCGCCGCCCAGGGCGGCGTCGCCGCCGGTGCCCAGCACCTGGAAGACGCCCTTCTCCAGCTTCAGCAACGAGACATCGAAGGTCCCGCCCCCCAGGTCGTAGACGGCGTAAAGCCCTTCGGCCGCACGGTCGAGGCCGTAGGCCAGGGCGGCGGCAGTCGGTTCGTTGACCAGGCGCAGGGCTTCCAGACCGGCGAGACGCGCGGCATCGCGCGTGGCGGTGCGGGCGGCATCGTCGAAATAGGCAGGCACGGTGATCACCGCCCGGTCGACCGTCTTGCCCAGGACCATTTCGGCCCGCTGCTTCAAGCTGCGCAGGATCTCAGCCGAGACTTCGACCGGCGAAATGATGCGCCCGCCAATGTCGAGCTTCACCATGCCGCCCTGGCCGTCGTCATGGGTCTTCTGGGCCAGGTGTCCCCCTAAGGTGGCGACCTCCCCTGCCCCGCGGCCCATCAGGCGCTTGACGCTGGCGACCACCCGGTCGGGCTCATCCTCCAGGATGCGCTTGGCAACGCGGCCAACGATGGGCTCGTCGTCGCCTTCAAGGTAGGCGACGACGGAAGGCACCAGGCCGTCACCCAGGGCATCGCGCAGGATTTCCGGCCGGCCGTCGACCGCGATTGCCACCAGCGAATTGGTCGTGCCCAGGTCGATGCCCACGGCCGCCGTCGCCGCGTCCTCGGCATGAGGCAGCGGCGTCTGGCCGGGTTCATGGATATCGAGCAGGATCATGACAAGGCCACCCTGGGTGCGAGCTTGCGGCGAAGCTCCTGCCCCAGTTTCGCAAGATAGGAAAGACGCAGCGCCTCGCGCGTCGCGCCGTCGAGATCATCGGCCCCGAAAGCCTGGCCCAGCCGCGCGACCACCGCGCCGGTCTCGGCCTCGATGCGCCGGGCCAGGCTGGCCAGGTCGGTTGCCTCGTCCAGCGCCTCGCGCCATTCCATGGCTTCCATCAGCAGTTCGGGATCGGCAATGGTCTTGCCGTCGTCGCCCGGCAGGGGGCGGCCGGCGCTCTCCAGCAGGTGGCGCGCCCGGGCCAAGGGCTCGCGCAGGGTCTCATAGGCTTGGTTGATCAGGGTCGCGTGCTGCAGCGACAAGGTCTTTTCCTTCGCCCCCGGCTGGCGAAGCGGTCGGGATGGAAGCGGCGCTGGGCGGCGAAATAGGCCCGCTCCAGGGTCTTCTCGCTCAGGGCAAAGTCGCGCGGCAGGCCAAGTCTCGCAAAGTGATCGAGCTGGCCCGGCGGCTGCAAGGCGTTACAGGCCGCGCAGATCGCATCATCGACCGCCGCGCCACAGGCCTGGCACGTCGCCGTCATGTTCGGTGCCGTCGCGGCAGAAGACATTGCCATTCCAACTCAATCGTCATCCCGGCGCAGGCCGGGATCCATCGCCATACAGGGCCAGATCACCCGGCCATATCAATCGAAGGTTCCGTCAGCCGCCCGATGGATCCCGGCCTTCGCCGGGATGACGGGCACGACTAGACGTGGAAAGACTCGCCGCAGCCGCAGCGGGCCTTTTCGTTCGGGTTGATGAAGACGAAGCCCGACTTCAGCTTGTCGGTCTCGAAATCCATCTTGGTGCCGATCAGGAACATCACCGCCTTGGGGTCGATCAGGACGGTGACGCCCTTGTCCTCGACCACCTCGTCGTACTTGCCCTTCTCGTCGGCGTATTCGAGCGTGTACTGCATGCCCGAACAGCCGGCCGTGCGCACGCCGATGCGCACGCCCGCCGAGGGCTTGCCGCGCTTGTCGAGCAGTTCCTTCACCCGCGAGGCCGCGGGGTCGGTGATGCTCATGATCTGGCGTAGTGCTGGCGCCATGGCAGACTTCCTTACGACTGGCCGTGCTTTGCCTTGTAGTCCGCGATGGCGGCCTTGATCGCATCCTCGGCCAGGACCGAGCAATGGATCTTCACCGGCGGCAGGGCCAGGTGCTGGGCGATCTGCGTGTTCTTGATCGTCGCCGCTTCGTCCAGGCTCTTGCCCTTGACCCATTCGGTAACCAGGCTCGACGAGGCGATCGCCGAACCGCAGCCGAAGGTCTTGAACTTCGCGTCCTCGATCAGGCCGTCGGCGCTCACCTTGATCTGCAGCTTCATGACGTCGCCGCAGGCCGGCGCACCGACCAGGCCGGTGCCGACACTGTCGTCACCCTTGTCGAACGAGCCCACATTGCGCGGGTTCTCGTAGTGGTCGATCAATTTTTCACTGTAAGACATTGCCGTAACTCCTTGATTTTATTCCGCTCAGTGGTCAGCCCATTGGATCGACTTGATGTCGATGCCATCCTGGACCATTTCCCACAGCGGGCTCATTTCCCGCAGCTTGGAAACCTTGTTCACGATCGCCTCGGCGGCGTAATCGATCTCGGCCTCGGTCGTGAAGCGGCCGAAGCCGAAACGGATCGAGGTGTGGGCCAGCTCTTCCTCGACGCCCAGCGCGCGCAACACGTAGGACGGCTCCAGCGAGGCCGAGGTGCAGGCCGAACCCGACGAGACCGCCAAGTCCTTGATCCCCATGATCAGGGACTCGCCTTCGACATAGGCGAAGGACAGGTTCAGGTTGCCCGGGATGCGCTGGTCGACGTCGCCGTTCAGGAACACGTCGGGCAGGCGCTGCTTCACTGTCGCATAGAACTTGTCGGCCAGCTTGCGAATGCGGTCGTTGTCCTGGGTCATCTCCTCGCGGGCGATGCGCGCCGCCTCGCCCAGGCCGACGCACAGGGGCGGCGACAGGGTGCCGGAACGCATGCCGCGCTCTTGGCCCCCGCCGCTCATCATCGCGACCAGGCGCACGCGCGGCTTGCGCCGCACGAACAGGGCGCCGATGCCCTTGGGACCATAGAGCTTGTGGCCCGAGATCGACATCAGGTCGATCCCCAGGGCGTTCACGTCCAGCGGGATCTTGCCGGCGGCCTGGGCCGCGTCGGTGTGGAAGAAGGCGCCCTTCTCATGGGCGATCTTGGCGATCTCGGCCAGGGGCTGGATCACGCCGATCTCGTTGTTCACAGCCATGATCGAGACGATCGCCGTGCGCTGCGTCACCGCCGCGCGCAACTGCTCAAGGTCGATCAGGCCGTTCTGCGCGACCGGCAGGTAGGTGACCTTGAAGCCTTCCTGTTCCAGGTGGCGGCAGGTGTCGAGCACGCACTTGTGCTCGGTCACCACGGTGACGATCTCGTCCTTGCGGTCCTTGTAGAAGTGGCCCACGCCCTTGATCGCCAGATTGTTCGATTCGGTGGCGCCGCTGGTGAAGATGATCTCGCGCGGGTCGGCGCCGATCAGCTTGGCCACCTCCTCGCGGGCGTTCTCCACCGCCTCTTCCGCTTCCCAGCCGAACTTGTGGCTGCGGCTGTGCGGGTTGCCGAACTTGCCTGTGAAATAGGGCATCATGGCGTCCAGCACCCGGGGATCCATCGGCGTGGTCGCCTGATAGTCGAGATAGATCGGCAACTGGATGTTGGGGCGGGTCTCCGACCCGTTGACCCTCTCGGCGGTCCCGTCAGCCATGACTCAATTCCTTCTGACCAAGCCCGGAACGCATAAGCGACGCGCGTCCGGCAAATTCGATATAAGCACCCAGGAAGCGTTCGACATCGGCCATGGTCGAGGCCCAGCCCAGACTGACGCGAATGGCCGACCGGGCAACCGCTTCCGCCTCGCCCATGGCCGTGATCACCGGGCTGGGCCGCACCTTGCCCGAGGAGCAGGCAGCCCCCGCGCCGACCAGCACGCCGGCCAGGTCCAGCGCCATCACCTGGGTTTCCGCCGGCACGCCGGCGAGCCCGATACAGCTCGTGTTGGCGACCCGCGCAGCGCCGGCCCCGAAGATCCGGGCCGCGGCCACCCTTGCCGTTACCTCACGCTCCAACAGGTCACGCAGGGCGGCGATCCGCGCCACCTGCGGCAATTCCTCGACCGCAACCCTGGCCGCGGCGCCGAAGCCGGCGATACCGGCCAGGTTCTCGGTCCCGGCCCGGCGGCCATATTCCTGGCCGCCGCCGAACAGCAGGGGTGCCAGTTCCAGCCCCGCCCGCTTGACCAGGGCACCGACACCCGCCGGCCCGCCGATCTTGTGGGCGGAGAGGCTGAGCAGGTCGACGCCCAGCGCCTGGACATCCAGGGCCAGCTTGCCCGCCGCCTGCACCGCGTCGCTGTGGACCAGCGCGCCGTGGCCATGGGCGATCGCTGCCGCTTCCGCCACCGGCTGGATCACACCGGTCTCGTTGTTGACCAGCATCACCGAAACCAGCGCCCGGCCCGGGCCGGCCGCCAGCAGGCGCCCGAGAGCCACGAGATCGATCACGCCGTCGCCGTCCACGGGCAGGATCTCGACCGGCACGCCAGCGGCCAGGGCCGCGGCGCGCACCGCATCATGCTCGACCGCCGAGATGACGAGCCGCTGCACCAGGCCGCCGCGCACGGCGCCCAGCAGGGCCATGTTGCTGGCCTCGGTGCCGCCGCTGGTGAAAATGACATCTGCCGCATCCACGGCCGCCAGGGCGGCGACGGCATCACGGGCCTCCTCGATCGCGCGGCGCGCCAGGCGCCCGCTGCGATGGACCGACGAGGGATTGCCGCCGATGCTCAAGGCCGCCGTCACAGCCTCGACCACCACGGGGCGCGTCGGCGCACCGGCGTTGTAGTCGAGATAGGCGGCGACGCTGCTCATCGGTTCATGAACCTCCTCAGGCGACACGTTCGACGGGGTCGCGCAGCACCAGGCCGCTCGACCCCAGGACCCGGCGACTGACCACGTCAGCCAGCGAGACGCTGGAGAGATAGAGGTGGATCTGGTGGCTCAACTCTTCCCACAGGTCGTGAGTAGCGCAGCGGCCGCGATTGCCCCGGCAACCGGCCGAGGTCGCAAGGTCGCAGCGCGTTGCCTTGATCGGCTCGTCCACCGCCAGCACGATATCGGCGATGCGGGTGTCGTTGGCGCCGCGCCCCAGGACGTAACCGCCGCCGGGACCGCGCACGCTCTTCACCAGGCCGCCGCGCCGCAGCTTGCCGAACAATTGCTCCAGATAGGACAGCGAGATCTCCTGCCGCTCGGCGATATCGGCCAGCGAGACCGGCTTTCCTTCGCCATGAGCCGCCAGATCGACCATGGCCATGACGGCATAGCGCCCGCGCGTGGACAGTTTCATCTGCCTCGCCTCCTCAATGGTTGGCCGCCGCGGCATGGGGTCCTTCGACCACCTCGCCGTGCGGTTCGGCCGTGCCGCCCAGCCGGGATTCAAGTTCGGCCACCCGGGCGGACAGGGCATGTACCCGCGCCACCAGGCTCTCGATTTCGTCTTCGACCGGATCGGGCATCTTGCCGCCCATGGTGCCGTAGGCGCAGAAGTCCAGCGCCCGGTCGACCAGCCGGGGTGCCGCATTCGCCGGCTTGGCCGGAATGCCGACCACCGTGGTCGCGGCCGCGACATCGCTGACCACCACGGCATTGGCGCCGACGCGGGCATCTTCGCCCACCGTGATCGGCCCCAGGATCTGCGCGCCCGACCCGACGATGACCCGGTCGCGCAAGGTGGGATGACGCTTCACCCCGACCTGGGCCCGCGAATTGACCGACGGCAACAGGCCGCCCAGGGTGACATCGTGATAGAGCGTCACGTCGTCGCCGATTTGCGCGGTCTCGCCGATCACCACGCCCAGGCCGTGATCGATGAACAGGCGCCGGCCGATCTGTGCGCCCGGATGGATCTCGATGCCGGTGAACAGCCGCGCCAGATAGGAAAACCAGCGTGCCGACAGGCGCCAGTCGCGCTGCCAAAGCCAATGGGCCACCCGGTGCATGGCGACGGCATGGAAGCTGGGATAGGACAACAGCACCTCGATCCGCGACCGGGCTGCCGGATCGCGGGCGATGTAGCTGTCTATCTCGTCCTTCAACCGCGTAAACATGCCTGCCCCTGCTGGGTCGAAAAGCACCCGCGCCGGCGGCGCCGAGCCTCTTCAGTCGAGTTTTCTTGCATCAGCGAAAGCCGGCCGTGTATACCTCCGCCCCGCCACGCATTTTGGCGGTGGGACCGACAAGTCCGACCGCCAGGGTCAGATTTAGGTTGTCCGACTGTTTTAGTCAAGTATATGCACGGGCAAGGCCGCCATGTTCCAAGGGCGTAGCGGCATGATTACCCCAGCAGTTGAGCAAAACAGTCGGGTATCGCGTCAAGGGGACCGGAATGCCTGAGATCATCTTCAACGGCCCGGCCGGGCGACTCGAAGGCCGCTACCATCATGCCGGCACCGGCGTGCCCGTGGCCCTGGTCCTGCACCCGCACCCGCAGTTCGGCGGGACCATGAACAACAAGGTCGTCTACAACCTGTTTCACACCTTCGTGAACCGCGGTTTTTCGGTCCTGCGCTTCAATTTCCGCGGGGTGGGGCGCAGCCAGGGCAGCTTCGACAACGGCGCCGGCGAACTCTCCGATGCCGCCTCGGCACTCGACTGGATGCAGACCTACAACCCGTCGGCCGCGGAGTGCTGGGTCGCCGGCTTCTCCTTCGGCGCCTGGATCGGCATGCAGCTTCTGATGCGCCGGCCCGAAATCAACGGCTTCATTTCGGTCGCACCGCCCGCCAGCCGTTATGATTTCACCTTCCTGGCGCCCTGCCCGTCCGACGGCCTGATCCTGCAGGGCACCGACGACCAGGTGGTGGCCGAGCCGGAGGTGGCCAAGCTCGCCACCCGCCTGTCGAACCAGCGCGGCATCAAGGTGAAGTACGAGACCATCAAGGGCGCCGGCCACTTCTTCGAAGACCAGATGGACGACCTCGTGCGGATCTGCGGCGGCTACCTCGACATGCGCATGGGCCGGAACACCTGACCACCCGGCATCGGCACCGGCACGCCGGTGGTCGTCGGCAGGCTCAGGGCCAAGCCGCGCAAGGCGCGCACGGCGAGATAGGCGAAGGCCTCGGCCTCGATACTGTCGCCGCGCCAGCCCGCACTCTCCACCGGCTGCACCGCCACGCCCAGGCGGGTACCCAGCATCTCCATCATGACCGGGTTGTGCCGCCCGCCCCCGGTGACCAGGAACCGGGTCACCGGCCTGGGGAAATGCACCCGCGCCTGGGCGATCGCCTCGACCGTGAAAGCGGTCAAAGTCGCGGCGCCATCCTCGGCCGCAAGCCCGCGCACGGCGCCCAGGGTGAAGTCGTCGCGGTCCAGCGATTTGGGCACGCCTAAGTCGAAGAACGGGTGATCCATCATCTGGTTGAGGATCTGGATATCGACCTCGCCCGCCCCGGCCAGGGCCCCATCGGCATCGACCGGCCGGCCGGTGTGGGCCAGCGCCCAGTCGTCGATCAGGGCATTGCCGGGGCCGCAATCGAAGGCGACCGGCGCCTCCTCCGGGTCCAGGCCGATCCAGGTGAGGTTCGAGACGCCGCCGATGTTCAAGACGGCGATCGGCCCGTCGCGTTCCATCATGCCCCGCGCCAGGGCCTGGTGATACAGCGGGGCGAAGGGTGCGCCCTGGCCCCCGGCGGCGACGTCCGCCAGGCGAAACTGGCCGACCACGTCGATGCTGAATTCATAGGCCAGGGCCAGGCCGTCGCCGATCTGCCAGGTCAGGTGCTGGTCCGGGCGATGCAGGATGGTCTGGCCATGGAAACCGATGACCCCGATCGCGTCGCGCGGCGTGCCCGTCCGGGCCAGGAAATGCTCGATGGCGGCGCGGTGCGCCTCGGTGACCCGGGCCTCGGCCTCGCGCACCGCGCCTGGCACCGCCTGGCCGGGATCCCAGGCGGCGGCGACGCGGCTGGCCTCGCGGATGGCGGCGCGGGTCGTGGGGGTCAGGGGCACCGTCATGACCGGGCCGAAATGGGCGATGCGCTCGCCGTCGGTATCGATCAGCGCCAGGTCAATGCCGTCGGCCGACGTCCCGCTCATCAGGCCCAATGCCCGCATCACGGCCGTCATCGCCCTCTCCTCCGAGGGAGGAGGGGGTTGGGTGAGGAGGTCGTCGGACAGAACGGGTTTACGGTCGCCACCACGAACCGGCCCAACCCACCTCCCCCGACCCCTCCCCCCAAAGGGCGGAGGGGGATATTGCTTGTGGCGTCACGATTCGCCTCCGGTTGTCCCGCCGTATCCGGTCATGCTACACCCCGCGCACCATGACGAGCTTGAAATCAGACTTTCTGCGGGTCCTCACCGAACGCCGCTACATCCATCAGTGCACGAACCTCGAGGGCCTCGACGCGCTCGCGGCGCAGAAGGCGCCGTTTGCCGCCTATATCGGCTTCGATGCCACGGCGGCGTCGCTGCATGTCGGCTCGCTCGTCCAGATCATGATGCTGCGCAAGCTCCAGCAGGCCGGCCACCAGCCGATCGTGCTGATGGGCGGCGGCACCACCAAGATCGGCGACCCGTCGTTCCGCGACGAGTCCCGTCCCCTGCTGGACGAGGCGCGCATCGCCCAGAACATCGCCGGCATCAAGCGCGTCTTCGCGAAATTCCTGACCTTCGGCGACGGCCCGACCGACGCCGTGATGGTCGACAACGACGCCTGGCTGTCGCAGCTCAACTACATCGAGTTCCTGCGCGATTACGGCCGGCATTTCTCGGTCAACCGGATGCTGTCGCAAGACAGCGTGAAGCTGCGCCTCGAGCGCGAGCAGAACCTGTCGTTCCTCGAATTCAACTACATGATCCTGCAGGCCTACGACTTCGCCGAACTCTCGCGCCGCCATGGCGTACGCCTGCAGATGGGCGGCTCGGACCAGTGGGGCAATATCGTCCAGGGCGTCGACCTGGGCCGGCGCGTCGCCGACATCGAACTGTTCGGCCTGACCTCGCCACTCATCACCTCGGCCTCGGGCGCCAAGATGGGCAAGACCGCCAAGGGCGCGGTCTGGCTCAACGAGGATGCGCTGTCGCCTTACGATTACTGGCAATTCTGGCGCAACACGGAAGATGGCGACGTCGGCCGCTTCCTGCGCCTGTTCACCGAACTGCCGGCGGTGGAGGTCGCCCGCCTGGAAGCGCTGCAAGGCGCCGAGTTGAACGACGCCAAGAAGATCCTGGCGACCGAGGCGACGACACTCGCCCATGGCGCCGCGGCGGCCGCGGCGGCAGCCGAGACGGCGCGCAAGACCTTCGAGGAAGGCACCGTTGCCGATACGCTGCCAAGGATCGCGGTGGATACCGCCGCCCTGGCGGCAGGCGTGCCGGTCTACGAACTGCTGGTCAAGGCCGGCATGGCCGCCTCCAACGGCGAGGCCCGCCGCCTGATCAAGGGCAACGGTGTCCGCCTGGACGACCAGCCGGTGGCCGACGAATTCGCCAAGGTAACCGGCCTGGGTACTGACGGCTCGGTCAAGCTGTCTGCCGGCAAGAAACGCCACGCGCTGATCGTTGCCGACTGACCCGGCGTCTGCGGCCTTGGAGAGGCGCTGTGCGTCCTTCGAGACGCCATGCTTCGCATGGCTCCTCAGGATGAGGGAAGTCTTTGTGCCAAAATAGTTTTCCTCATCCTGAGGAGGCCCGAAGGGCCGTCTCGAAGGACGCACAGCCGGCGTGCCCGGCGCCTCACCAAGGGTTCAACAGGGCGACGCCCATCGGCATGAAATCCTTTACGTTCCTGGTCACGATGGTCAGGCGATGAACGAGCGCGGTGGCGGCGATCAGCGCGTCGCGTTGGGGGCGTGGATCAGGAACGTGCAGCGGCGCGCAGCGCAGTGCGACTTGCGTGTCGACTGCCAGGATACGCCCGTCGAAGGCAGGTAGAACCTTGTGGTTGATCCAGCTTCGCAGCACGGTGCCCTGGGCTTGATCGCGCCTCGCGATCAGCAAGGCGCCGGCTTCGATCTCAAGGATGGTAATCGACGACAGGAACATCTGTGCGGCCGGCACGCTGTCGGCCCAGGCGGCGACATTGACGTCAGTGCGGTCACGACGCCGAAGTTCCGACAGGACATTGGTGTCCAGCAGGAACATCAGCCCAGGTCTGCCGGCTTGAAGATACCGGTGCCCCACTTCGGCGGATCGAAATCGATGTCCTCAATGCCCGGTTGATCGAGCAGTTCGCGGATGCTCGGCCCACCGCCGGTCAGCTTCGAATAGGCGTCGTGACGCAGCAACACGTAGGCCGGCTGACCCCGATCGGTAATAATGACCGGCCCGTCGTCCGCTGCGCGCTTGGCGCGGCCGATATCCTGGTTGAAGTCACGGCTGGAAATGGTTGTCGTCGGCATGTAGCAACAATACTACAATTGCTTTGCCTCGGTCAACTACAGCAGGAAGTCAGCCGCCGTCAGCGTGTAGGTGCCCGTGAGGGTCAGTTCGAAATCGGCCGCGCCGTCGCCGTTGGCGTCGGCCGACACGATCGTGTTGTTGCCGCTGGTGACGGCACGCAACTGACCCGCCACGCCGCCGAAGGCCGCCGTGCCGATGAACTGGAAGGCATTGTCGGCGCTGGTCGAGGTGACGGCATCGATCAGCCGCAGATCGATACGGTCCAGGCCCGCCTCGAAATCCTGGATGATGTCGCGATTGGGGGTACCGGCGGGGCTGTCCGACAGGGCGGTGTAATAGAACAGGTCCCAGTCGGCGCCGCCCTTCAGCTTGTCGCGCCCGGCGCCGCCGACCAGCACGTCGCTCCCCGCCCCGCCGTCCAGCGTGTCGTTGTCCAGGCCGCCTTCCAGACGGTCGCCGCCGGCCTCGCCCTGCAGCGTGTCCTGGCCGGCGTCGCCCATCGCGATGTCATTGCCGTTGCCCGCCAGCACGGTGTCGTCCCCGCCGCCGGCGGCCAGGATATCCGCGCCATCGCCGCCGGTCAGCCGGTTCACGAAATTATTGGCCACGACCGAGAGGCCGGAGGCACTGCGCACCTCGATCCGTTCGATCTCGGCCGCCGCCGCCAGCACGTAGTTGGCGCTGAGCATGAGCTTGTCGCCGGTATCGCCCGCGGCCTCGATGACGAGGTCGCCCACGTTGTCTACATAGTAGATGTCGTTGCCCCCCAGGCCGCTGAGCGTGTCGGCGCCGCCGCCGCCATCGAGCTTGTTGGCACCGGCATTGCCGGTGATTTCCTGGTCGAAGCCGTTGCCCGTCAGGTTGAGGGCCGTGGTACTCGCCGCGTCCGCCGCCGCCAGCCGCTCGACATGGGCATTGCCGTCGAGCGTATAGCTGACGCTGGCCAACACGATGTCGAAGCCCTGCCCCGCCCCCTCGACTACCAAGTTGCCGGCACCGTTGACGTAATAGAGGTCGTTACCCAGGCCGCCGGCCAGCGTCTCCGTGCCGGTACCGCCGACCAGGATATCGTTGTGAACGGGGATGAAACTCTCCAGCACATCCATCTGCGGCGTGTCGACACCGTCGACCGGCGAGATCGTGAAGTAGTAGCGGTAGGAGGTGCCTGCCTCCCAATAGGTTACACCCACCCAGACGTCGGAATTCTGCGCCATATAGGCCAGCATGTTGGTCAGCGCCGTGGTCGCCAGCGTGTCGCTGTTGGCGCCCACCTCGCCCAGGAACAGCTTCTGCCCGTTGGCCCGGGCCCATTCGGTGACCGCGCGGATGCGGTCGACGCCGATGGTCGCCGAAACCGTGTCGGGCTGCATCCCGCCGCCGTCGGCGTCCATGTACTGGTGAACCTCGAAGACATAGTTGTCGGCGGGATCGACCACGCCCGTGCCGATGACCGGGGCATTGTCGGTCACGATCCAGCCCAGCGCACTGTCCCAGTCGACGCCGGGCACCAGCACGGTCTGCGTGGCGCCCGCCGCGCGGATCGCGGCGATGGCGGCATTGGCGGCCTGAAGCCAGGCCGAGGCATCCATGATCGGCTCGCCCATCAGGCCGAACATGACATTCTCGTTGGCGGCATAGTGCTGGGCCATGCGCGACCAGAAGTCCGCGAAGGCCGAGATCGGCAATTCCGGGCTGCCGATCGTGCTGCCGTAGGCCGAACCCCGGTTATGGGCGTCGAGGACGACCTTCACGCCGCGCGAGGTGGCGTAATTGACGATGTCGTCCAGCAGGGCCAGCTCGCTGGCCGACAAGGCGCCCGATGGCGTCGGCTGGATGCGGTCCCACAGAAAGGCCACCCGGATGACGTTCAGGCCCTTGTCCAGGTAGTAATCGAGCTCGGCATGGGTCGGGTAGAAATAGTGGGTGCCCAGCTCGTCGTCGGGGCTGGGCGGGTTGGTGCTTTCGCCGCCCGAGAAGGAGATGCCGACCAGGTCCAGGCCCGGCGTCGGGTCCACCGGCGGCGGCGTGGTGTCGAACACCAGGGCGCCGTTCGAATAGAGCGCCGCCTGTGTCCACCAAAGCCCCTCGTGCCCGGTCTGGTAGGCCGCGAATTCGGCCTCGAAGCGATTGTCGCCGACCGTGATGTAATCGATGTAGAGGTTGCGGTCGCCGTCCGCGCCGGCGGCATTGTTGATGAAATTGACCGCGATTTCGCTGGGCCCGGCCGTGCCGAATTGCGTGCCGATGTCGATGACGACGTCCTGCCACAGGCCCGCCGGGTGATCGGCTGTTGCCGTGAAGGTGCCGCCGATCTGCTGACCGTCGGCGACCACGGTGAACGCGGCGCCACCCTGCCAGCTATCCGCTGACACCCGAAGCGTGACCAACGTCATTGATCGTTCTCCCCCGGCCTTGCCGGCCACCCTCAGGAGTACCCATGCCGCCTTTGGCCGCGGGCTGCAAGTTGACTTGAGCGCGCAGTGTCGCAGCCCAACCCTTAAGCAAAGATTACCGGCATCGCGACCCGCCGCTTCCCCTGCGCCGGCATCGCTTTCGCCGGGCCGATCGCTTATGTTTCCGCATGGAACCAGAAGGGAACGGGCGCTGATGGCGCAGGCAACGCCGATACCGGCCGAGAGCAATACCCGCGGCACCAGCATCGGCCTGACGGCCGTGATCGTCGCGGTGACCGACGAGGATCCGCGCGTGCTGGTGGCCCGGCGCATGACCCACGATCTGGCAACCCCGGCCCAGCAGGGCCTGTCGGCCCGCACCTTCGACGCGCCCGAAACCCTGCCGTTTGGCCCGTTCGAGCCGCAGCACCACCGCACCCTGGAACTGGGCCTGCGTCAGTGGGTGGGCGAGCAGACCGGCGTCGACCTGCGTTACGTCGAGCAGCTCTATACGTTCGGCAACCAGAATCGCGATCCGCGCGAGTTGCAGGGCGGCCCACGCGTCGTCTCGGTCGCCTACCTGACCTTGACCCAGGAAACCCCGCTGACCGGCACCGGCGAGGCGCAATGGCGCCCCTGGTACTCGTTCCTGCCGTGGGAGGATTGGCGCGACGGCCGGCCCGAGCTGATCGACCGGGTGATCCGCCCGGCGCTGACCCGCTGGATCGATGCGGCCCCCGATGCCCGCAGCGCCCGCTCGCGCATGGAGCGCACGGCGATCGCCTTCGGCCCGGTCGCCGGCACCGGGCATTTCGACCTGCTGCGCTGCCTCGACCGCTATGAACTGCTCTACTCCGCCGGCCTCGCCATGGAGGCGATCCGCGACGGGGCGATCGCCGCCCAGGCCGAGGGGCGCGAATTCGTGCCGCCGGGCGAGGAGCAACTGGCGGCGGTGACGGCGCTGGGCCATCCCATGGCATTGGACAACCGGCGCATCCTGGCCTCGGCCCTGGGCCGCCTGCGCGGCAAGATCGACTACCGCCCGGTGGTGTTCGACCTGCTGCCGCCCGAATTCACCCTGTTGCGCCTGCAGAAGGTGGTGGAGGCCCTGTCGGGCATCGAGTTGCACAAGCAGAATTTCCGCCGCACGGTGATGACCGGCAACCTGGTCGAAGCGACCGGCCAGATCGAGGCGACCGGCCGCGGCCGCCCGGCGGAAACCTATCGCTTCCGCCGTGACGTGATGCAGGAAAAGCACGACGTCGGCATCCCCCTGCCCTTGCCCAAGATCGGGGGATGACGGGCACGGCAGCGTTACGCTCTCGCCAGTTCGACGATCGTTCGCGCCAGCTCGTCCGGGCGCGAGAAATAGGCCGAGTGGCTGGCAGCGATGCTCTCGACCCGGTCGACCGGGGTTTCGTTCAGCAGCCTGTCTTGAAGCGGCAAGGACACTGCCCTGTCCTGGGTCAGGCGGACATAGGCCCGCGGCACGCGCCCGTAGCGATCAGGGGTCAGTTTCAGGCGCGTCAGTGCCGGCCGGCTCGGCTCGCGGACGAGCAATGACCGTGCGAGGGCAACGTCGTCATCGCTGCAGTCGGCGTAAAGCGCCTCGCGATAGGCGCCGGGGTCGAGCCGGTCGCTCAGCGTCGCACGGCTGACCTCGACTTTGTCGGACAGCATCGAATGCCCATCGGGCAGGTAATCCAGAACCCTCTTGCCTGTCGGCAGCATGAACGAGGCCACATAGATGATGCGCGCAATGCGATCGGGTGCGCGCTCGGCCAGCGTCGATGCCACGATGCCGTTGCGGCTGTGGACCACGAGGGTGGTCTTGCGACCCTGAACAAGGGCGCGTTCGGCCGCGTCGACCATGGCGCCGAGGCTGACGAAAATCGGCACCGCGGGTGAACGGCCCCGGCCCGGCAGGTCGATCGCCACCGCCCGGTGCCCTGCCGCCTCGACCCGCGGCACCACCTTGTGCCAGCACCAGGCACCATGCCAACTGCCATGAATAAACAAGAAATCGGCCATCGCCAGCGCCTTCCAGCATTGTTTGCCGCGCCATGATGCGCCGATCGGCGCGGCGATCTTGCCGGGCATTGCACTCCCATCCCGAGCCTGCCGGCGAGCGAGAGTCGACCGCCGTCACCTGCCTCGCCCCCGGGGCACGAGCGTAGCGGTGCTTGGCAAATGCTCAAGATCTAGCTAAATTAGCTAAGCTACCCGCGGAGAGGCCCGATGAAGGTCACGATTCATACGGCCAAGACCAATCTCTCGAAACTGATCGAGGCAGCGCTTGCCGGCGAAGAGGTTGTCATCGCCAAGGGCAACAAGCCCATGGTGAAGCTCGTCCCCCTGCCCCAGGGCAACTTCAGGATCGGGTTGCTCGAGGATCAGTTGACCGGCCCGGGACCCGACTTCTTCGAGCCCTTGGCCGAAGACGAACTGGTGCTCTGGGAAGGGGGCCGGTGAAAACCCTGCTGTTGGATACCCATGCCTGGGCGTGGAGCCTGACTGGTGATGCCCGGCTGTCGGTCAAAGCGCGCGACAGCCTTCAGCGGGCTCAGTCGGTCCTGGTGAGTCCGATTTCCTTTTTCGAGATCGGCCAAAAGGTACGTTTGGGCAAGTGGCCGGAAATGGCTCCGTTCGTGAGCCGCCTTCCCGCCCTGTTGGAAGAACAGGGCGGCTCCAGCGCCAGCCTGGACCCGACGATGTGCCTTCAGGCCGCCATGCTGGCATGGGATCGTCGGGATCCCTTCGACCGTCTGTTGGCGGCAACCGCCCTGCATCTCGACGTGCCGATCGTATCCGCGGATGTCGTGTTCGATGGCTTGGTCCAACGGGTCTGGTAGGCCGCTATCCGACAACCAGGGCGATGACGAAGCCGTCGTAGCCCTTCAGGCCCACAGTCTGGATCGCGGTGGCGTCCACCCGCGTCTCGGCGGCGATCAGGTCGTTCAGGCGGCGCACGCCCTGGACCGCGGCATCGCCTTGCGGATCGACCACGGCGCCGCCGCGCACGACATTGTCGACGATGATCACGCTGCCGATGCGGGCCAGTTTCAGGGCCCAGGCGAAATAGTCCGGATTGCTCGGCTTGTCGGCATCGATGAAGACCAGGTCGAAGGGCGGCAGGCCCTCCTGCGCGATCTCGGGCAGGGTGTCGATGGCCTTGCCCAGGCGAACATCGACACGGTCGGCAAGGCCGGCCCGGGCGATGTTCTCCCGCGCCACCTGGGCATGCTTGGGATCATATTCGAGGGTGATCAGACGTCCGCCGGCCGGCAGGGCGCGGGCCAGCCAGATCGTGCTGTAGCCGCCCAGGGTGCCAACCTCGAGGATGTTGCGGGCGCCGATCATGCGTGCCAGCAGGTTCAGGAACTTGCCCTGGTTGGGCGCCACATTGATCGCCGGCAGGCCTGCCGCGTCGCTGGCCTCCAGCGTCGCCTCGAGCGCTGCATCCGGGGGCACCAGCCTGGACGCGATGTAGTTGTCGACGGCGGTCCACTGGGATTGGCTCATGATTGACGCTCCTTGAAACCGATGCAGCGGCACAGGCCACTCTCAATCGTCATGACCGGGCTTGTCCCGGTCATCCACGTCGGGATGAGCCACATCCGTTGACGGAAGGGACGGCTTGGCGACGTGGATGGCCGGGACTTCGCCCGGCCATGACGAGTTTGGGGGGTGAAGATAAGGAAAACCAGCCAGTGGAAATAGCTTCCCGACCCACTTTCCCCAACCAGGCAACCGGTATCCCGGAACAGGACATGCCTGCCATGACGGTGGCGCGAGGGCCCTGGTTCAAGACATTTCATTGACAAGCTTGATTATGCTCGATATGAGCATATCTAGAATATGCTCAAGCTGAGCATATAGAGGCTTAGCGCCCTCTGACGAGGAACGCCATGATTGCGACGACCGACGCCCTGCGTACCGCAGGCCCTCTTCCCTTCACCCCTGAAGTCGCCGCCGCGACCGCCGACATCTGGTCGAAGGTCGAACGGGTTCTGCCGCGCGACGAATGGCAGCAGCACGCCCCTTATATCGAGCGCATCAATCGCCTGAAGAAGAGCCGCAACGCGGTGATCCTGGCCCACAACTACCAGGCGCCGGAAATCTTCCACGGTGTCGCCGATATCGTGGGCGACAGCCTGGCCCTGGCCAAGAAGGCGGCCGAGACGGAGGCCGATGTCATCGTGATGGCCGGCGTCCACTTCATGGCCGAGACGGCGAAGCTACTCAATCCCGGCAAGATCGTGCTGATGCCCGACATGGCGGCGGGCTGCAGCCTGGCGGAGTCGATCCGCCCCGAGGATATCCGCCTGCTGCGCGAGACCTATCCGGACGCGCCGGTGGTCACCTATGTCAACACCTCGGCCGCGGTGAAGGCGGAGTCGGATATCTGCTGCACCTCGGGCAACGCGGTCGAAGTGGTCGAGAGCCTGGGGGCGGAGCGCGTGCTGTGCCTGCCCGACGAGTATCTGGCCAAGTGGGTCGCCACCCAGACCAAGGTGAAGATCCTGAGCTGGGCCGGCCATTGCGAGGTCCACGAGCGCTTCACCCCCGACGAGATCCGCCGCTTCCGCCGTGCCTATGACAACCTGATCGTCATCGCCCACCCGGAGTGCCCGCCCGAGGTTATCGCCGTCGCCGACTTCGCCGGGTCGACCGCGAAGATGATCGACTATGTCCGGAACGAGAAGCCGGCGCGGGTGCTGATGATCACCGAATGCTCGATGTCGGACAATATCGCCGCGGCCTCGCCGGCGACCGAAATCGTCCGCCCCTGCATCATGTGCCCGCATATGAAGAAGATCACCCTGCCCAAGATCCTCACCGCGCTCGAAACGCTCGAGCCGCGGGTCGAGGTCGACCCGGCGATCGCCGACCGTGCCCGGTTGGCGGTCGAACGGATGATCGCGGTGGGTCGCCGCAAGTAACCAGGTGTCGTTGCGCGAGGAGCGTGTCATGCGCCAGTTTCAAGCAGATATCGTCGTCGTCGGTTCGGGCCTTGCCGGCCTCTCGGCCGCCCTGGCCCTGGCCCCGAAGCGGGTCGTGGTGGTGACCAAGACCGACGGTATCGAGGGCGGCTCCAGCCTGTGGGCCCAGGGCGGCATTGCCGCCGCCATCGCCCAGGGCGACCGCGCTGCCGATCATGCTGCCGACACCATGGCCGCGGGCGACGGCCTGTGCGATGCCATCGCCGTGACCAACCTGACCGCTGCTGGCCCCCAGGCGATCGCCAGCCTGCGCGAATTCGGCGTGCCCTTCGACCGTGATCCCGCCACCGGCGACCTGTCGCTGGGCCGCGAGGGTGCCCATTCGCGCGCCCGCGTCGCCCATGCCGACGGTGACCGCACCGGCCGCGCCGTGGTGACCACCCTGGCCGCCCGCCTGCGCGCCACCCCGTCGGTCACGGTGATGGCCAACGCCTTCGCGACCGAGATCCTGGTCTCGGAAGGTGTCGTCGCCGGCCTGCTGGTGCACAGCGCCACCGACGGCTGGGTTACCATCCGCACCCCGAAGATCCTGCTCGCCACCGGCGGCCTGGGCGCCCTGTGGGCGCGCACCACCAACCCGCCCGAAGCAACCGGCGACGGCCTGGCCCTGGCCGCCCGCGCCGGGGCCGCCCTGGTCGACCTCGAGTTCATGCAGTTCCACCCGACCGCCCTGCTGGTCGAAGGGACGGAGCCCCTGCCCCTGCTGACCGAGGCGCTGCGCGGTGCCGGTGCCCGCCTGATGAAGGCCGATGGCGAGCCGCTGCTGGCCGGCAAGCACCCGCAGGGCGACCTTGCCCCGCGCGACGTCGTCGCCCGCGCCATCCAGGGCGAGATCGGCGCCGGTTGCCAGGTGTTCCTGGATCTGCGTCCCGCCATCGCGGCCAAGGGTGCCGAGCATTTTCCCCAGGCCATCGAGATCTGCCGCGCGGCCGGCTTCGATCCCTTCGCCCAGCCGGTGCCGGTGACCCCGGCCGCCCACTACCACATGGGCGGCGTGCTGGTCGACGGTTACGGCCGCACCCGCCTGCCCGGCCTCTATGCCTGCGGCGAAGTCGCGGGCACGGGCGTGCATGGGGCCAATCGCCTGGCCTCGAACTCGCTGCTGGAGGCTTTCGTCGCCGGCCGGCGCACCGCCCTCATCATGGCGCAGGATCGCCGCGTGCTGCCCCAGGCGCTGCCCAATGCCGCCCTGCTCAAGGGTTCGGCGGTGGATGCTGTCGCCCCGCTGCGCCAGGCCCTGCGCGCGATCATGATGACCGATGTCGGCCTGGTGCGCGCGGAAGCGGGCCTGCGCCGGGCGCTGGAGAAGTTCGACGGCATCGCCGCCGCGGCGGCCGCGGCCGAAGCGAGGCTGGACGAGGCGCCGACCGATCATGCCTCGATCCGGGCCGCCGGCGAGATGCGCAACCTGCTGACCATCGGCCGCCTGGTGGCCCTGGCCGCCCTGTCGCGGACCGAGAGCCGCGGCGCCCACGCCCGCAGCGACTGCCCGACCACGCAGGACGCGTGGCTGCGCCGCCAGATCGTCGCCCTCGACGCCGCCGGCGCGCGGCTCGAGACGATCGGCCTGGTCACGCCGCAGCGGGTCGCCGCCGAGTAACCCTGCAATGGCACTGTGCGTCCTTCGAGACGCCATCTTCGATGGCTCCTCAGGATGAGGAAAATCTTCTTGGCATAAAAATTCCCCTCATCCTGAGGAGGGCGCGGAGCGCCCGTCTCGAAGGACGCACGGCGCTAATCCAAAGCTCCCGCTCTTGGTCCAAAGGTCTCCATCATGATCGACGTCACCCCGCCCCCGTACCTGATCTATGAGGGGCTGCTGAAGACCGCCTTGGCCGAAGACCTGGGCCTGGCCGGCGATCTCACCTCGGAAGTCACGGTGCCCGCCACGGCACGGGCCCGGACGCAGATCAACGTGCGCCAGGACGGGCGCATCGCCGGCCTGCCCATGGCACTGGACACGTTCCGCCTGGTCTCGCCCGAAATTAAGGTCGAGGTCCGCCACGGCGACGGCAGCGACGTTGCCGCCGGCACCGTCGTCGCGGTGGTCGAGGGGCCGGCCCGCGCCGTGCTGACCGGCGAGCGCGTCGCCCTCAACATCCTCCAGCGCCTCTCGGGCATCGCCACGGTGACCCGCATGGCCGCCGCCGCCGCAGCCCCGCATGGTGCCCGCGTCGCCTGCACGCGCAAGACCACGCCCGGCCTGCGCGCGATCGAGAAATATGCCGTGCGGGTCGGCGGCGGGGTCAACCACCGCTTCGGGCTCGACGACGGCATCCTGGTCAAGGACAACCACATCGCCGCCGCCGGCGGGCTGGATGCCGTGCTCGACCGGCTGAAGGGCCATGTCGGCCACATGGTGAAAGTCCAGGTCGAGGTCGACTCGCTCGAGCAACTGGCCGTCCTGCTGAAGCGCCCGGTCGATGCCGTGCTGCTGGACAACATGGGGCCGGCCAAATTGCGTGAAGCGGTCGCCATGGTCGCCGGGCGCATGATCACCGAAGCCTCGGGCGGGATCCGCCCCGAGATGGTGGCCGACTATGCGGCCAGCGGCGTCGACATCCTGTCGCTGGGCTGGCTCACCCATTCGGCCCCCTCGCTGGACCTGGGGCTGGACTTCCAATTCGACTGAGGTGCCGGCGCCCTGGTCTTGGGGCGGACATCGTGCGTCCTTCGAGACGCAACTCTTCGAGTGGCTCCTCAGGATGAGGAGAGTCTTTTTGCCATAAAGATTCTCCTCATCCTGAGGAGGCCCGGAGGGCCGTCTCGAAGGACGCACGTCAGACCTGCCAGCCTTTAGCCAACCTGCCCACGATTAGCCACAATCGGGGCATAATCGACGGCTCCGCAACCGCACGGCCTCGGGCAGGGCTTCACCGCGGGGGCAATGCGAACCATCGCCGATGGAAGTACAGGCAGAGCATCTCCTTCCCGCCCGTCGCTGGGCGGACCGGCTCAAGTTTGCCGGGCCGATCCTGGCCGTCGGCGTGCTGGCCATGGCGCTCTTCGTCCTGCATCGCATGGCGCAAGAAATCCACATCCACGAGATCAAGGCGGCGATCCTCAATACCCCGCTGTGGCACATCCTGCTCGCCATCGCCTTTACCGGCGTCAGCTTCATGGCACTGGCCGCCTATGACGTGCTGGCGGTGCGCAGCTCGGTCGACGGGCCGGTAGACCTCAAGACCGCGGCTTTCGCCGGCGCCGCCGGTTACGCGGTCTCCAACGCCCTGGGCTTTCCGATCATGACCGGCGGCTCGGTCCGCTACCGCCTCTATTCCGCGGCCGGGCTGAACGTGGCCGATATCAGCCGGGTGGTGACCATCGCTTGGGCGACCTTCTGGCTGGGTACCGGCCTGGTGGTCGGCATCGTGCTGGCGATCGATCCCGGCGGCGTCGCCCGGGTGACCGGCCTGGGCCGTGGCATCTGCCTTGCCATCGCCCTGGCCCTGCTCGCCGTCATCGGCGGCTTCGTGGCGTGGGTCTCGACCGGCGACCGGACCCTGAACCTGTTCAGCTTTTCGATCGCCATGCCCGACCGGCGGACGGTCCTGGCCCAACTGGCCGCCGGCGCCATCGATTTCGTCACCGCCGGGGCCACCCTTTATGTGCTGCTGCCCCACGCGGTGGCCCCCAACATCGCTTCCTTCGCCGTGGTCTATGCCGCCGCCCTGACGGCCGGGATCATCGCCCATACGCCGGGCGGCCTGGGCGTGTTCGAGGCGACGCTGATCACCGGCCTCGGGCTGGCCGGCACGCCGCAAGTCCTGGGCTCGCTGATCCTCTACCGGGTGATCTACTACGTCCTGCCGCTGCTCCTCGCCGCGCTGTCGCTGGCCGGGGTCGAGATCGCGCGGCGGCGCGCCCATATCGCCGCCGCCAGCCAGTCGGTCACGCGCGTGGTCCAGGCTTTCGTGCCGCCGCTGGCGGGCGGGCTGGTCTTCCTGGGTGGCGTGGTCCTACTGATCTCGATCACGCTGCCGCACAGCGGCTTCCGCCTGGATTTCCTGGCCGATGTCGTGCCCCAGCCCTTCGTCGAGGCCTCGCACCTCGCCGCCAGCGTCGTCGGCGTCCTGCTGCTGGTGATCGCCCGGGGCCTGATCGCGCGCCTGGCCCCGGCCTGGAACGCCGCCGTGGTGCTGCTGGCGGCCGGTGCCGTGTTCTCGCTGGTCAAGGGCCTGGACTGGGAGGAGGCGATCATCCTGGGCGCCTTCACCGCCTTCCTGGTGATCTTCCGCGATGCCTTCTACCGCGCCGGCCGCGTGCAGGACCTGCGCCCCAGCTTCCGCTGGCTGATCCTGATGGCCTCGTTCATCGCCGTCACCATGTGGCTGGGCTTCTTCTTCTATCGCCATGTCGAATATTCCAACGAGCTGTGGTGGGATTTCGCCTGGGAAGGCAACGCCTCGCGTTTCCTTCGCGCCCTGGTCTTCATCGGCATGGTGGCCGCGATCATCACCGTCGATGCCGTCATCAACCGCCCCCGTCGCGCCCGCCACCAGGCCGGCACCGAGGTGCCCGACGAGATCCGCGCCCTGGTCGCCGCCTCGCCCAAGCCCCACGCCGCCCTGGCCCTGCTGGGCGACAAGCGCTTCCTGACCGCCGACGGCGGCAAGGCCTTCCTCATGTACGGGGTCAGCGGCCGAAGCTGGATCGCCATGGGCGATGCCATCGGCGACGGCGCGCAGGCCGCCGACCTGACCTGGCGCTTCCGCGAACTGGCGGACCAGCGGGCCGGGCGTGTCGTGTTCTATGCCGTGGGCGCCGATCACCTGCCGCTTTACATCGACATGGGCCTGTCCTTGCACAAGATCGGCGAAGTCGCCCGGGTCGATCTGGCCGGCTTCTCCCTCGAAGGCTCGTCCCGGCAGGAGCTGCGCTATGTCGACCGGCGCGCCACCAAGGAAGGCCTGAGCTTCGAGGTCCTGCCCAAGGCAGCGGTGGCGGCAGCCGTCGGCGACCTGACCCGTGTCTCCGATGCCTGGCTCGACACCCGCAACGCCAAGGAAAAGGGCTTCTCGCTGGGCGCCTTCTCGCCCGGCTATGTCGCCGAATTCGATTGCGCCGTGATGAAGAAGGACGGCCGCATCGTCGCCTTCGCCAATCTGTGGCGCGGGGCGCAAAAGGCCGAACTGGCGATCGACCTGATGCGTTACGAGCCGGGCGCCTCCAAGATCCTGATGGATGCCCTGCTGGTGCGCATCCTTCTCTACGCCAAGGCGGAAGGCTATCGCTGGTTCAACCTGGGTGCCGCCCCCCTGTCGGGCATGCCGACGCACCGCCTGGCCCCGGCCTGGAACCGCCTGGGCGCCCTAATTTTCCGCCACGGCGAGAAATTCTATCCCTTCGAAGGCCTGCGCGCCTTCAAGGAGAAATTCTCGCCGGTGTGGCAACCGCAATACATCGCCTGCCGCGGCGGTACCCTGGCCCTGCCCCAGATCCTGGTCGACGTCGCCGCCTTGATCGCCGGCGGCCGGCTCGAGATCATTCGTAAATGACACGAAAGCGCTGGCTGCTGATTCTCAGCCCCCTGGTGGCGATCGCCGCCGCCGCGACCTGGTTCTTCTTCTGGCGCAGCGACGGGCTCACGACCGTCGACCTGCCGGCCACCGGCCCGGCCAAGGCCATCGCCGTCATCTATTCCGGCGACGGCGGCTGGCGCGACCTGGACAAGACCATCGGCGAATGGCTGACCGGCCGGAACTACCATGTCGTCGGGGTCGATACGCTGGCGACCTTCTGGAACCCGCGGGAGCCGGCGCTGGTCGCCCAGGACCTGGTCGAGATCACCCGCCGGGCCGATCCGTCGGGCAAGCTGCCGGTGCTGATCATCGGCTATTCCTTCGGTGCCGATATCTTTCCCTTCGCCTGGGACAAGCTGCCGCCGGCGCTGGCCCAGCGCGTCCGCCTGATCACCCTGCTGGCCCCCGGCCGCGAGACCAGCTTCCATGTCAGTGTCGAAGGCTGGGTCGGCGCCGACACCGGCGACTACCAGACCCTGCCGGCCATGGCCGCCCTGCCGGCCGAGCGGGTGCTGTGCGTCTATGGCACCGACGAGGCCGACGACAGCGCCTGCACGGCCCCCGAACTGGCCGCGGTCGAAAAGCTCTCGACCACCGGCGGCCACCATTTCGACGAGGACTACACCGCCCTCGCCCTCAAGATCGTCGCGGCCTTCGAGAAGCGGTTGTAACTTCCCTCGTCAGCCCGGCCTTCGCCAGGATGACGATTTGAGAGGACTTGACATATATTTCTAATTTCTGTTAAATATTTTCATAATTTGGAAGGAAATCGCCATGGATGATCCGTTCCGCCGCCCCAGCTTCGGCTCCGCCCTGTTCTACAAGGACGCTTTCGCCGCCCTCGATTTCCTGGAAAAGGCGTTCGGCTTCGAGCGCACCATGGTGATCACCGACCAGGACGGCAATCTGGGCCATTCCGAGATGCGCTTTGGCGACAGCTACCTGATGGTGGGCGGCGAATGGATCGACTATGTCGCCAGCCCCCTTGCCACCGGCGGCCGCAATACCCAGTCGATCCATGTTCACCTGGAGAGCGGCATCGAGGCGCATTTCGCCCGCGCCAAGGCTGCCGGCGCCGTGGTCGTGCGCGACCTGGAAGACCAGTTCTACGGCGATCGCACCTACAGCGTGAAAGACCCGGAGGGTCATGTCTGGAGCTTCGGCCAGACCGTGGCCAAGGTCACCCGTGAGGACGCCGAGAAGGCCAGCGGCCTGAAGATCGAGGGCTGGGTTTGACCGCTGCCGTCGACCTCGACACCATCCTGGCGGCGCTGGCTGATCCCCATCGCCGCCGGGTGGTCGATCTGCTGCGCATCGAACCGCGCCGCGCCGGCGACCTGGCCGAGGCGATCGGCGTAAGCCCGCCGGCCATGAGCCGGCACCTGAAGGCGCTGCGCGGTTGCGGCCTGATCGAGGAATCCCATCCTGCCTTCGACGCCCGCGTGCGCGTCTATGCCCTGAGGCCGGAACCGATGGCCCATCTGAAAGCCTGGCTGGAGGAGACCGAACGGCTGTGGAGCCTGCAACTGGCCGCCTTCAAGGCCCATCTGGAAGCAGGCACGTGACCTCGCGGGTGATCGTCTCCCTGCGGGTCAAGGCGACGCCGGCCCGCGCCTTCGACGTCTTCACCGGGCAGATCGGCCTGTGGTGGAAGCCCAACGACCTGTTCCAGTTCACCCCGCGTTCGCCCGGCATCCTATCGTTCGAGCCTGGCCCCGACGGCCGCCTGATCGAGACCCTGGCCAACGGCAAGGTCTTCGAGATCGGCCGCGTCACCGCCTGGGAACCCGGCACCCGCCTCGCCTTCAACTGGCGCCAGGCGACCTTCCGGCCGGACCAGAACACCCATGTCGAAGTGGTGTTCGAGGCCGTCGGCGAGGAAACCCGCGTCACCGTCACCCATGTCGGCTGGGACAGCGTGCCGGCCGCGCACGTCGCCCGTCACGGCTTCCCCGACGGACTGTTCCTGCGCCGTCATGGCGAATGGTGGCAGATATTGTTGGCCAGCCTGCGCAGTCAAATCGACTAAACAACCGTCATTCCGGCGAAGGCCGGAATCCATTGAGACGTCACGTGCTGCCCCAGAATGGATCCCGGCCTTCGCCGGGATGACGCGCTAATAGGAACGACCGCGGGCCTCGATCGGCCACAGGTCGACCAGCGTGTCGCCGTCGACCACATGGATGAAATCGTAGAGGTTCACGGTGGGGTCGCAGTGGGGAACCTGCAAGGTCACCGTGCTGCCCAGGGCGAGGGGCGCGAAGATCGCCCCGTGCTCGTCGCCCATGAAGGCATATTCACTTCCCGCCGGCGCGCCGCCGATCACCACGGGCTTTGGCCCGTCGGTGGCGAAGGACTTGAACCCGGCGTCGATCGTCACGAAGTCGGCGGTATTGGCGCTGATCACCCGGGCCTCGACCAGCAGGGCCGGCTGGAACGGCGAGGCGCCGCCCTGGGTCAGGACGACGGCATCGTATTCGACATCCATGAAGACATAGGAGCCGGCCTGAAGCTCGGTCAGGACGCCCAGGCCGGCCTCGATGGCGAAGGTTCCCGTGCCGCCGCCGGTCAGGATCGGCGGCGCCAGGCCCAGCGCGGTCAGCCGCGCCGCACTCTCGGCTAGGTCGGCCAGGGCCATCTGGCCGATGACCACCCGGGTCTCATAGTCCTCGATGTGCTGGGCATGGCCGGCATAGCATTGCAGCCCGGCAAAGCGCAGGCCCGGCAGGCCGGCCACCCGTTGGGCCAGGGCCACCGTCGCGTCCGGCCCGGCGCAGCCGGTGCGGTGAATGCCCGGGTCGACGTCGACCACCACGCCCAGGGTAACCCCGGTCGCCACCGCCGCCCGCGACAGGGCGTCCGCGCCCAGGTCGGAGTCCGCGACCACCAGCAACTCGTCGATGCGCGAGGCCAGCGCTGCCACCCGGTTGGGCGCCGACGGACCCAGCACGGGCGAGGTGATCAGCAGGCTCTTCAGGCCCGGCGTGTCGATCAGCGCCTCGGCTTCGCCGGTCTTGGCCACGCACAGGCCGACCGCGCCCGCGGCAAGCTGGCGCGCGGCGACCGACTTGCATTTATGGGTCTTGGCATGGGGCCGCAGGGCGAGGCCGGACGCCTTGGCTGCTGCCGCCATCGCCGCGATATTGGCCTCGAAGGCCGCCTTGTCCAGCACCAGGGCCGGGGTGGCCAGAGCCCGGCGCCCGCCCTGCTGCCCGATCAGATGGGCATTGGGATGGGTCATTCCGCGGCCATTTCCTTGGCGACGGCCAGTTCCTTGTAGAAGAACACGGTGTCCTCCAGCTTGCCGTTGGAGGCACGGGCATAGCGCGGCACCCGGCCGATCTCGGTCCAGCCCATGGCCCGGTACAGCCGCTCGCCCTTGTCGCCGGCCCTTGTGTCCAGGGTCAGCAGGCTGCGCCCGGCGGCAACCGCGGCCGCCTCGGCCGCCACCATCAGGCGCTTGCCGACGCCGTGGCGGCGCACTTCCAGCGCCACGATCAGCATAGCGATTTCCGCCCGGTGGCTTTGGTTGGGGACCGGGATCAGGTCGAGATAGACCATGCCGACCAGGCGCTTGTCCTGTTCGGCGACGATCAGGATACGGCGCCCGATATCGACGCTGCCGGCGATTTCGGTCCAGAAACCGACGGCCTCGCCAAAATCCAGCGGCGCCATGAACGAGACAGAGGCCCCGGCATCGACCGCCTCGACGAGGAGGTCTGCCAGTGCCGGGATGGCGGCCCACGATTCGGCCGCATCGAGAGTTCTGATCGCGATCATGCGACTCGAAGCATACCCAGCGGCAAATTGACATGCCATGGCTGGATTTACGGCCGCCTATGCGTCCTTGGTCTAAGGTCGCCCGCCGCGAGGGCAAAACCGCAAGCGTAACCGTCGCTTCACCGCCCCCACTTTATTGCGGCGCGACATAAAACCGCAGCATTTCGACAAGGCCAGATTCAATCCAAGATTGCGTAACCCGGCTGCTTTCCGTCGATCCGCCCCTCAGGGTAGCAACCCAAGGGTCTCGCGGGTGATGACGCCTTCTTCATCGGTCGGCACCACGAAGCCGGCGATCGCGCTGTCGGCCCGGGTGATGCGGGGGCCGTGACCGCCGTTTGCCGCCGGATCGAGGCGCGCGCCCAGAAACTCCAGGCCTGCCATCACCCTGGCGCGGATCGGGGCGGCATTTTCGCCGATGCCGGCGGTGAAGACGATGGCGTCGAGCCCGCCCAGGGCCATCATCAGCGAGCCCACCTCGCGCAGGATGCGATGCACGAACAAATCGACCGCTTCCGCCGCCGCCGGTTCGGCGGAGGCCAGCAGGCTGCGCATGTCGTTCGATACCCCCGAAACCCCCAGCAGGCCCGACTCCTTGTAGAGCAGATCGCCCACCTGGCGCGGGCTGTAACCCTTCTGCTCCAGCAGGTAGAGCACGACCCCGGGATCGATGGCGCCCGAGCGCGTGCCCATGACCAGGCCGTCCAGCGCGGTGAAGCCCATGGTGGTGGCGACCGACTTGCCCGCGGCCAGGGCGCACAGGCTGCTGCCGTTGCCCAGGTGGGCGACGATCACCCGCCCCTGGGCCAGCGGCCCCAGGACGGCCGGCAACCGCTCGGCGATCGCCTGGTAGGACAGGCCATGGAAGCCATAGCGCATCACCCCCTCGTCTGTCAGGGCGCGGGAATGCCGAACAGGCGCACCAGGCGGCTTTGGCTGAGGTGGAAGGCGGTGTCGAAACAGGCGACCTGGGGCAGCGTCGGGCGCAGGCGGGCCAGGGCCCGGATCGCCGACAGATTGTGCGGCTGATGCAACGGCGCCAGCGGCACCAGTTTCTCGAGCTGTTCCAGCACCTGGGGCTCGATCCGCACCGGCCCGGCAAAATCGAGCCC
Organism: Oleomonas cavernae; assembly: GCF_003590945.1. Taxonomy (NCBI): domain Bacteria; kingdom Pseudomonadati; phylum Pseudomonadota; class Alphaproteobacteria; order Acetobacterales; family Acetobacteraceae; genus Oleomonas; species Oleomonas cavernae. The sequence goes on from NZ_QYUK01000011.1 coordinate 1,572,816, forward strand.
GCCATGGACCACGCGGTGCCCGGCCGCCAGGAGGCGGCGGCCCGGCAGGTGCCGCTCCAGCAGCGACAGCACCAGGTCGAGGGCTTCCTCATGCTCATCGATCGCCTCGACCGGCAGGTCGATGGGCACCGCCCTGCCTTGGGCATCCTTCACCTTGGCGACCGGGGCGGTGCCCAGGCCGGTGACGGCGCCTTCCAGCAGGCGGGCGCCGGCCTCGTCGGCGATGCGGAACTTCACGCTGGACGAGCCGGCATTGAGGACGATGACTGCCCCTTCCCCCGCCATCGCTTCGGCCCCCATCGCTTCAGCCCGCCTTCTTGGGCGCGCAGCGCACGCGCAACACGGCCAGGGCGGCCGAGGCGGCGCGCGCGGCGGCACTGTCGGCCCGGCTGGTCAGCATGACCGGCACCCGGGCCCCCAGCACGAGGCCGGACGATTCCGCATCGGCCAGATAGCCCAGTTGCTTGGCCACCATGTTGCCGGACTCGAGATCTGGGCACAGCAGGATGTCCGGCTGGCCGGCCACGGCCGAGGTAATGCCCTTGGTCTTGGCCGCCTCGGCCGAGATCGCATTGTCGAAGGCCAGCGGCCCGTCGACCACGCCGCCCACGATCTGGCCGCGATCGGCCATCTTGGACAGGGCCGCGGCATCGACCGTTGAGGGAATTTTCGAGGTTACGGTCTCCACCGCCGAGAGAACCGCGATCTTGGGGACCGGAATGCCTAAGGCCAGGGCCAGGTCGACCGCGTTCTGGGCGATGTCGCGCTTCTCCTCCAGGGTCGGCGCGATATTGATCGCCGCGTCGGTGATCAGCAGCAGCTTGGGGTAGCGCGGCACATCCATGACGAAGACATGGCTCAGGCGCCGGTCGGTGCGCAGGCCGCCATTGTGGCTGACCACGGCGGCCATCAACTCGTCGGTGTGAAGGCTGCCCTTCATCAGGGCATCGACCACACCTTCCTGGGCCAGTTCCACGGCCTTGTCGGCCGCCGCGTGACTGTGCTCGACGGCGACGATGGTCAAGGCCCCCAGGTCGCGGCCCAGCTTGGCCGCGGCGGCGCGGATCTTGGCCTCGGGCCCGACCAGGATCGGCTCCAGCAGGCCTAAGTCCCGGGCATCGAGGGCGCCGCCCAGCGAGGCCTCGTCGCACGGGTGGACGATCGCCGCCTTCAGGGGCGGAAATTTCGCCGCCCGCTCGATCAGGTCGGCCAGGCGGGCGCCGCGCCGCATCAGGCGGATCTCGGGCAGGCCCACGGCCTTACGGGTGATCTTCTCGGCCGGGGCGATCACCTCGACCTTGCCCTCGATCACCGCCTTGCCCGCCTGGTTGATGCCGGCGATGGCCAGCACCACGCGGCGATCCGCCCCCTTCTCCGCCACCGTGACGGTCAGGGTCAGCACATCGTCCAGGCCCACCGGCCGGATGTAATCGAGCGTCTGCGACAGGATGATGGTGCCGGGCCCCGGCAGGCGCGTGCCCACCACGGCCGAAACCAGGGCCAGCGCCCAGGCGGCCGGCGCCACCGGTTCGCCGAACTTGTGCGCCGAGGCGAAGACCGGATCGACCAGGAAGGGATTGAGGTCCCCGGTCAGCGAGGTCAGGGTCGCGACATCTTCGCGGGCGAGGCGACGCTCGATCACGGCGGCATCGCCCACCTGGATCTCGTCGAAGGGTCGATTCTCGATCATCGTCATGGGGCGGCAGCCTAGCGGGCGAATGTTACCGCCTCAATCGCCAGACACGAGATCGGCGTCACCATCCCCAACTTGGCGAATATCGGCTAGATTGTATCGGCAAGGTGGCCAACAAGAAATTAATGGGGGGAAAGCCATGCCCGACTATGTATTTGAATACAGCCAAGGGGCGGATATTCGTTGGTATGCCGGCGATGTAACGGCAGCCCAAGCCAGCCGCCCGGCCGCTCCAAGTGACTCCCGGCTCACGCAGGAGGGAGATCGATGGGTCATCTGGGGGCGGACATCGACCTCGTTTGGTGTATGTTTCGGGCTTTCCGCATGGTGGATTATCAAGAAAGCCAAGGGAGAGGATTTCCTGGCCTGGCTGAAAGCCGGACGCCGCGCCAACCCCGCGTCCCAATACGACAACCCAGGCTCGGGCCGCGTCGTCGAAGATGTCCGCGCGATGCAATTGTGCCAGCGCGACAAGACTACGGAAAACAAACTGCACGAGGCAGTGGCCCGCATCAAACAAGAGACCGGCTTGACCAACAGGGACAGTCTCGCTGCCAAGACAGGCGCCTTGAAGGACAAGGAAGGATACAGCCTGATCATCCTCAACGGCCAATTCACCACTGCACCGGCAGGCAACGATCTCGTCGGTCGAGGCAGCTTCCATCATGCCATTGCCGTGGAGGCTGTCTCGCCGGCCGAAGTGTACCTCTTTGATCCCAATCGCGGGGAGATCAAGCTGAGCTGCGTTGCTGAAGCAAATCAGTTCATCGCCTACCTGTGTCAAGACAACAGCCAATACCACCTCGCCAATTTCACCATGACGTGGTCTGCTGTAGCCGGTCATCGGATCAAGAAGGGACACTTCAACTGAACCCCTGCCATTACATCAGGCGTTGATTCTTGGGCGCGACAACACCACAATCTTGAGGAGAAACGGGCAACCATGCACAAAAATATCCTCATCACCGGCGGCAACAGCGGCATTGGCCTCGAAATGGCACGGGCGCTGGCGGCACAGGGCGACCATGTGATCATCGCCTCGCGCGATCAGGGCAAGTCGCAGGCGGCAGTCCAGGACATCAAGGCGCAGAATCCGTCCGCCCAGATCGAGGCGATGGCGCTGGACCTTGGCGACTTCGCCGATGTCGACCGCTTCGCGGGCGAACTCCTGGCCAAGATGCCGGTGATCGACGTGCTGATGCTGAATTCGGGCCTCTATGCCCATCAGCGGCGCACGCTCAAGAACGGCTTCGAGGCCATGATCGGGATCATGCATTTCGGCCATTTCCGGCTGAGCCAGCGCCTGCTCGACGCGGTCAAGGCAGCACCGCAGGGCCGCATCGTGGTCACCAGTTCGGTCGGCCACACCCAAGGCAAGATCGACGAGGCCAGCTTCACCGATCCCGCGCGCCACCGGCTGTCGTTCCTGGGCTATGCCCAGGCCAAGCTCGCCAACCTGCTGTTCACCCGCGAACTGGCCAGGCGGCTTGCGGGGACGCGCGTCACCGTCAACGCCTTCCATCCCGGCGCCGTGCTGACCGGTATCTGGGCCGAACTGCCCAAGCCGCTGGCGGTCGTCATCAAGCTGTTCCTGATCAGCAGCGCCAAGGGCGCCGACACCGCCGTGTGGCTGGCGACCGCGCCCGAACTGGCGGGCGTGACCGGCGAGTATTTCGTCAAGCGCAAGAAGGCCAAAACCTCGCCCACCAGCCAGGATCCCGAACTGGCCGCCTGGCTGTGGGCCTATTCCGAGAAGGCGATGTAGGTCTGCCGGTGCCGGGCGACACGGACGCCTGAGTTGCGTGGTTCGACAGGCTCACCATGAGGACAATCTTTCCGCCACAAAGCCCCTCCTCATCCTGAGCCTGTCGAAGGACGCAATGCGCCTGGGCAAGGCGTGTCGTCATCACAGCGTCGCCCCCGTCCCCAGGATCGCCGTAACCTGGCTGGACCAGTGGCCGCCGTTGCCGTGGCACAGGGCGATTTGCGGGTTGTCGAGCTGGCGGGCGCCGCACTCGCCGCGCAACTGGCGCACCGCCTCGATCAGCAGGAACAGGCCGTACATGCCGGGATGGACGCAGGACAGGCCGCCGCCGTTGGTGTTGAGCGGGAAGCCGCCGCCATGGCGCAGCTTGCCGTCGGCCACGAAGCGCCCGCCCTCGCCCTTGGGGCAGAAGCCCAGGTCTTCCAGGAACATCACCGGGGTGATGGTGAAGGCATCGTAGAGCATGGTGAGGTCGATATCGGCATGGGTTACACCCGCCATTTCCATGGCGCGCGGGCCCGAGCGGCTTGCGGCGGAAACCGTGAGGTCGGGCATCGACGAGACCCAGCGGTGCCAGTTCTCGGCCGCGACGCCCAGGACATAGACCGGCGCTTTCGGGAAATCCTTCGCCCGGTCGGCCTTGACCATGATGATGGCGCCCGCCCCGTCGGTCACCAGGCAGCAGTCGCGCACGGTGAGCGGGCTGGACAGCATGCGGGAATTCAGCACGTCGTCGATCGTGAGCGGCCCCGTGGCATAGGCTTCCGGGTTCAAATTGGCCCAGGTCCGGGCGGCCACGGCGACTTCGGCCAGTTGCTCGCGCGTGGTGCCGAATTCGTACATGTGACGCGCCGCGGCCAGGGCATAGGCCGAGACCGGATAGCGCGGCTTGTACGGCGCCTCGAAGGGCACCACCTCGCTGGTGCTGACGAACTTGCCCGCGCCGGTCTTCTGGTTCGAGCCATAGGTGATCAGCGCCACCTCGCACAGGCCGGCATCGAGCGCCAGCGCCGCCCATTGCAGGTGCGCGAGGAAGGACGAGCCGCCGGTATTGGTGCCTTCGGTCACCTTGGGCCGCAGGCCCAGATATTCGGTGACCGAAACCGCCGGCATCGAATTGATCATGGTCGCGCTGAACACGCCGTCGACGTCCGACAGCTTCAGGCCGGCGTCGGCCAGGGCGGCGTGGGTCGCATCGGCGATGATGTCGAAATGGCTGCGGCCGGGCGCCTCGCCCATGCCGCCATGGCCGACGCCGACGATCGCGGCGGTGCCGCGCATCCGGGGATCGGCCATCAGCGCCCCTCCCCGCCGGCGGGCACGAAAACCACGACGGGCGCACCACCCTCGGTTACGATCCGGGCCTCGACCTCAAGGCCGATGGCGACCGCCGCGGGGGCGATACCGTCCACCCGTGACATCATGCGTGCCCCTTCGGCCAGGTCGATCATGGCGATGTTCAGGTCGCCGCCCTCGTCGGGCTTGCGCGCCAGCACCGTGGTCGAATAGACCGTGCCGCGGCCGCTGGCCGGCTGCATCGTGATCGTGTTCGAACCGCAGTGGGGGCAGATCACCCGGGGAAAGAAGTGGGCACGGCCGCAGGCATCGCACACCGGCACGGTGAAGCGGCCCTGGGCCAGGGCATCGCGCCATTGCCGTTCCGATCCCGGCCCCTTCGCTGCCATGCTCTCCCCGCCATCGCCGTCTCCTCGTATCCTTGCCCGCACCCTAGCCGAGGTGAATTCATGCCGCCAAGGGCGCGCTGCGCTGCACCGCACAAAGCCCGCCGCGCACGGTTCATGGCGACGCGACGTCAAGTGCTGTGCGCCGCAATAAAGTGACGCAGACCTGCCCAACTTGGTCAGAAAAAGCCGGCTCAATTGCCGCCAACCCGGGCTTGCGGGATTGTCAGGGCCGGTGAAGCCCCTATCCTCACCACAACCGCCGCTGCCCCGAGGGATGGCGGTTTTCGACGACTGACCGGAGCGATCCCCGCCGGGGGCTGGAGAGAATGATGAGCGCGGATGCCGTTACCCAGATCACACAGGAAATGAAGGCTCGCGTCGGCGACAATTCGGGCCTGGGCGCCACGTTGAAGTTCAACTTCAACGGCGACGGCATCGTCTATGTCGACGGCAAGTCGACACCCAACACCGTGTCGAACGAAGACAAGCCGGCCGACTGCACGATCAAGGTCGGCCTGGCCGATTTCATGGCGATGGTCGACGGCAAGCTGGACGGCACGACCGCCTTCATGATGGGCAAGCTGAAGGTCGAAGGGAACATGGCGGTGGCCATGAAGCTGGGTCCCATCCTGGGCCGCAAGTGAGCCTGGATTGAGCGAGCGTCTCGACCCTCGTCGTGGCCGGAACCTGCCCGGTCACGACAGCGATGCAACCGCATGAGCGCCCTGCCGCCGCCCCGCTTCGTTGCCGCCAACGGCATCCGCATGGCCGTCTACGAGCAGGGCAAAGGCCTGCCTGTCGTCCTGTGCCACGGCTTTCCCGAACTGGCCTATTCCTGGCGCCATCAGCTCCCCGCCCTGGCGGCGGCCGGCTTCCGCGCCATCGCCCCGGATCAACGGGGCTATGGCCTGACCGACCGGCCGGCGGCGGTCGAGGCCTACGACATGGCGCACCTGACTGGCGACCTGGTCGGCCTGCTCGACGCCCTGGAGATCGAGAAGGCGGTGTTCTGCGGCCATGATTGGGGCGGCCTGATCACCTGGCAGATGCCGCTGCGCCATCCCGACAGGGTGGCCGGGGTCATCGGCCTATGCACGCCGTTCATCCCGCGCCTGTCGGCCGATCCCATCGCCCTGATGCGCGCGGCCTATGGTGACGATATGTATATCGTCGCCTTCCAGCAGCCCGAGGTTGCCGACCGGGCCCTGGCGGCCGATGTCGGGCGCAGTGTCGACTTCTTCCTGCGCCGGGGCGGCGCCCCCGACCCCCAGGGCGAGCGCCAGGAGCTGCTGAAGGCGCTGGCCGCAGGAAATTGGCCGGGCGAAACGTTCCTGTCGCTTAAGGAGCGTGCCTTCTATGTCGAGAGCTTTTCCCGCACCGGCTTTACCGGCGGCATCAACTGGTACCGCAACTTCACCCGGAACTGGACGGCTTCGGCCGGGTTGAGGCAATGGATAGATGTGCCGAGCTTGATGATCAGTGCTGCCGACGACCCGTTCTTGCCGCCATCGATGGCGGCGGGCATGGCTAAATATGTCGGCGATCTGGAGCGGCATGTGATTCCCGCGTGCGGTCATTGGATCCAGCAGGAGCAGCCGGCGCAGACCAATCGCCTGATGCTCGACTGGCTGCGGCGGCGGGTCGCGGATCTGGGGCCTGGTGATCTCGGGCGTCTGTGATCCAGGTCACAGGGGCGCTCTGGCGTCCGGTGCTTGGGTGTGAATAGGATAAGGCGTTTTCGCGTTCGCGCGCGAACGGATCGATGAGGAGCTACGCATGTTGAAGAAGGCTGTAGTCCTTGCGTTGGTCGGTGGCCTCGCCGCCGGTTGCACGCAAGATGGCCGGATCTCGAACACCGGCGCGGGGGCTGGCATCGGTACCCTGCTGGGTGCCGGCATCGGTGCGGCCGTGGCCGGCAACCGGGGCGAAGGCGCCCTGATCGGCGCTGGCATCGGCCTCCTGGCCGGCGGCGCCGTCGGCTACTACATGGATCGCCAGGAAGCCGAAATGCGCCAGAAGGTGGCCGGCACCGGCATCGAGGTCCAGCGCGTCGGCGACAATATCAAGCTGATCATGCCGGGCGGCATCACCTTCCGCACCGGCTCGTCCGAAATCCAGCCGCAGTTCTACAACCCGCTCGATCAGGTCGCCGGCGTCTTGCAGCAGTACCCGCAATCGCTGATCGACGTCGTCGGCCACACCGACAATGTCGGCTCGGACCAGATGAACCAGCAGCTCTCGGAACGCCGGGCCTCGTCGGTCGCAAGCTACCTGATGTCCCGCGGCGTCATTGCCCAGCGCCTGAACGCCTATGGCGTGGGCGAGACCCAGCCCGTGGCCGACAATGCCAGCGATTTCGGCCGCCAGCAGAACCGCCGGGTCGAAGTCATCATCCGCCCCTATACGAGCTGACCAATCCGCTCGATGGCAACGAAGGGCCGCGGCATGACCGCGGCCCTTTCGATTCGTGGCGCGATTCTTGGGCACCGATTGACGCCGCGGGTGTCTTCATGCTTGTTTTGCCGCCACGGGGTCCCTCGCGATCACCCCGTCAGGCGGCAGCCCAAGGATCGCGTCCACGCGCTTAGTGCGGAGATGGACGCTCATGCTGTCGAATCCTCAAATCACCACAACACAACTGGCCCTGTCGGTCGGCCTGCCCGACGCGCCCGCCATCCTCGATGTGCGCCTCCAGGAAGACGTCGACAATGACGACCGCTTCCTGCCCGCTTCGGTCCGCCGCGACCATCGCATGGTCGCGCAATGGGCCGGCGACTATGCCGGCCGCAGCGTCGTCGTGGTCTGCCAGAAGGGTAAGAAGTTAAGCCACGGCACCGTGGCCTGGCTGCGCCATGCGGGGGTCGATGCCGCCACGCTGGAGGGCGGTTTCGAAGCCTGGCGCGACCAGGCAGGCCTGCTGGTCGCGCCGCGCCACCTGCCGCCGCGCGATGCGCAGGGCCGCACCGTCTGGGTTACCCGGTCGCGGCCCAAGGTGGACCGGATCGCCTGCCCCTGGCTGATCCGCCGCTTCATCGATCCCCGGGCCGTGTTCCTGTTCGTGCCGACGCCCGAGGTGCTGGCCGTGGCCGAGCGTTTCGACGCCACGCCCTTCGACATCGACGATGTCTTCTGGAGTCACCGCGGGGAGCGTTGCAGCTTCGATACCATGATCGCGGCCTTCGGCCTGCAATCCCCGGCCCTGGACCGGCTCGCCGCGATCGTGCGGGGCGCCGACACCGCCCGTCTCGACCTGGCGCCCCAGGCCGCCGGCCTGCTCGCCGCGGCGCTGGGCTATTCCGCCATGTTCGAGGACGACCTGGTCCAACTGGCCCACAGCCTGCCGCTTTATGACGCCTTCTATCGCTGGTGCCGCGACGCTAATACAGAAGCCCACAACTGGCCGGCGGCCGCGTGAGGGAACCGATCATGACCAGCACCGTCGCCGAAACGGCATCGCCGGAGCCGACCGGGCCCGTGCCCAGCTTTGCCGAGGGCCTGCGGGTATGGGCGCGGATCGGCCTGCTCAGCTTCGGCGGCCCGGCGGGACAGATCGCCTTGATGCACCGCATCCTGGTCGACGAACGCCGCTGGATCGGTGAGCAGCGCTTCCTGCACGCCCTTGGTTACTGCACGCTGCTGCCGGGCCCCGAGGCACAGCAATTGGCGACCTATGTCGGCTGGCTGCTGCATCGCACCGCCGGCGGTCTCGCCGCCGGGATCCTGTTCGTGTTGCCGGGGGCCCTGGTCATGCTAGGGCTCAGCATCCTCTACGTGCTCCACCGCGATGCCCCGCTGGTCGATGCGGTATTCTTCGGGGTGAAGGCCGCCGTGCTGGCAGTGGTGGTCGAAGCGCTGTTGCGGATCGGGCGGCGGGCGCTCAAGAACCGGGCGATGGCCGGGGTCGCCGTGGCGGCCTTCGTGGGCATCTACGTCCTGAACATCCCGTTTCCGGCGATCGTGCTTGCCGCCGGGCTGCTGGGATGGTTCGGCAGCAAGCAGGCGCCGCACCTGTTTGCCGCGGCCGGCCACGGCGCCAAGGGCGTGGTCGCGGGCGGTGGGTCGTTCAGCGTCGTCGACGCCATGTTCGAACGTGGCGAATTGCGCCATGCCCAGCCCTCGCGCGCTGCCACCCTGCGGGTTCTGGCGACCTGGCTGCCGCTGTGGCTGCTGCCTGTCGCCGCCCTGTGGCTGCTGACCGGCGGCGACAGCGTCTGGACGCAGATCGGCGCCTTTTTCAGCGGCATGGCGGTGGTTACTTTCGGCGGCGCCTATGCCGTGCTCGCCTATGTCGCGCAGGCGGCGGTCGAGGGCTTCGGCTGGCTGGCGCCCGGTGAAATGGTCGACGGCCTGGGCCTGGCTGAGACCACGCCCGGTCCGCTGATCATGGTCTTGCAGTTCGTCGGCTTCCTGGCCGCCTACCGCCAGGCCCATGGCCTCGACCCGATGCTGGCGGGGTGCCTGGGGGCGCTGCTGACCACCTGGGTGACCTTCGCGCCCTGCTTCCTGTGGATCTTCCTGGGCGGCCCTTACGTCGAATCGCTGCGCAGCAGCAAGGCACTGTCGGCGGCGCTGTCGACGATCACCGCCGCCATCGTCGGGGTGATCTTCAACCTCACATTGTGGTTCGCCCTCCACGTGCTCTTCCACGAGGTGCGGCCATTCACCGTCGCCGGCATCGGCCCCGACCTGCCGGTGCTGGACAGCCTGGATTGGCGCGCGACGCTGCTCAGCATCGCCGCCTTGCTGGCGATGCTGCGCTTTGGCATCGGCATGTTGCCGACCCTGGCCCTGTCCGCGGTTGCCGCCGTCCTCCTGGTTACGCTGTCCCATTGACGGCCAACGCCACAGCCCAGGATGGTTAACGGGGAGGCCCCGTGTCTTTTATGGAGACGGCGGTGCAAAAGGGTGCTCACATTCGCGGAAAGCCGAAACGAATTCCCCGAACCTTTGCAAAACCATTATCCGTTTATGTTCAATGCCCTTGCGCTGGTTCAATGCGGGCAATTAACTCGTGTCTGTAACATTGAGCATGATGACGATGCTGAACGCGCAAAGCGGCGATGAGGGAAAAGAGGCCTCGGTCGTCATTCTCGACGACGATGTCCACATCGTCGACGTTTTGCGTGCCCGCATCGGCCGGGACGGGCTGCGCATCACCATCGTGCATACCATCACGGAACTCGAGGCGGCCTGCCGCGCCGCGCCGCCGGCCGCCGTCGTCGCCGACCTCAACCTGCCCGGTGTGACCCCGCACGACACCACGGAAATGCTGTCGCGGCTGGCCTACGCCGGGCCGCTGTTCCTGGTCAGCGAGGCGAACGAGCACGACATCGCCATGGCGCGGGACCTTGCCCAGCGCTTCGGCCTCGATCGGCCGACCATTTTCCGCAAGCCGTTTTCTTATGCCGCCTTGTCGGCGGCGCTGGTGAATTCGGTCGCGATGACGCGCCCCGCCGCGCTCGAAGACGTCACGGCCGCGATCGAGAGCGGTGAAATCATGCCGTTCTTCCAGCTCCAGGTGGATCTCGCCTCGGGGCGGATCGTCGGCGCCGAAGCCCTGGCGCGCTGGAAGCGTCCCGACGGCTCGGTCACGCCCACCGGCAACTTCATGCCCGTGATCGAACAGGCCGGCCTGTGGCGCCGCCTGACCGACCGCATGCTGCTCGACTCGGCAGTGGCGATCCGGCGCTGGCAGGCGGCGGGCCTGTCGCCGTGCAAGATTTCGGTCAATCTCGAAGCCAGCGTCGCGGCCGATCCGGGATTTGGCCCCAGCGCGGCCCAGATCCTCAATGCCCATGGCGTCGATCACGGCCTGATCCGCTTCGAGATCACCGAACAGACCGCCATGTCCGACATTTCGACGGCGCTGCGGGCCTTGACCTGGCTGCGCGACAAGGGCTTCGACCTGTCGCTGGACGATTTCGGCACCGGCTTTTCCTCGCTCTCGGTGCTGCATTCGATGCCCTTCTCGGAATTGAAGATCGACCGCTCCTTCGTGCAGCGCATGAGCACCGACCGCGACGCCAGGGTGATCGTCCGGGCGACCGTCGACCTTGCCCACAATCTCGACCTGCTGTGCGTGGCCGAGGGGGTCGAAAACGCCGAGGCCTGCGCCAGCCTGATCGAGTTCGGCTGCGACCACGGCCAGGGCTACCTGTTCGGCCGCGCGGTCGAGGCCGATGCCTTCGGCGAATTGCTGCGGCAGGGCAAAATCGACCTGCCTTGACCGGGTCTCAGGCCTGAGCGATCTCCACCCGGCCGTTGCCGAGACAGATCAGGTCACGCTCTACCACCCGCCCGCGAAAAGCGAAGACGGCCGCCTCATCGGTGCGCCAGATTTCCGTGGCGATGGTCTCGCCCGGATAGACCGGCGCGGTAAAGCGCAGGTCGAGCGCCTTGAGACGGGTGGGATCATTGCCGGCGACCGCGTCGACCAGGGCGCGGGTGGCGACGCCCAGGCTGGCCAGGCCGTGCAGGATCGGCGCCTTGAAACCGGCCTTTGCCGCCACGTCGGGATCGGCGTGCAACGGGTTGAAATCGCCCGACAGCCGATAGATCAGCGCCGTATTGGCGGCGGTCCGGCGAGCCGCGACCAGATCGGGGGCGCGATCGTCGGGCACCGCGAAGGGTTCCTTGACCGGCCCCGAGGGCCCGCCAAAACCGCCGTCGCCGCGCAGGAACGTGGTCTGGCTCACCGTGGCCAGCAAGGTGCCGCTGGCCTTGTCGATGATCCGCCGCGAGGAATAGAGCAGCGCGCCCCTGCCCGGCCCCTTGTCGACGATCGCATCGACCTTGGAACGGCCGATCACCGTGCCTGACGGCGCCAGGGGGACGTGGATGCGGATGCTCTGCTCGCCGTGCAGCACCTTGACCCAGTCGGCGCCGGTGGCGGGATCCTTCAGCCAGAAGCCCGGATAGCCCAGCACCACCGCCATCGACGGCAGAACCTTCAAGCCCGCCTCGTAGACGTAAGCCAGGTCGCCACGATCCAGCGGATCGATGCCGCAGCCCAGGCCCAGGGCATAGAGGATCGTGTCCTTGGCGGTATAGCGATGTTCCAGGTCCGGGAACGACCAGTTCAACAGCTTGTCGTAGACGATCGCCATGGGTTGTCCCCTATCCTGTCAACGGCTGGCAGTACCATCGTGCGTCCTTCGAGACGGGCGCTTCGCGCCCTCCTCAGGATGAGGAGAATCTTGGTGGCATAAAGATTCTCCTCATCCTGAGGAGCCACCAAAGGTGGCGTCTCGAAGGACGCACAATGCTCGCCCCGGCACAGGTTACCCCACCGGAATCCGCTGCCCGCCCTGGACCAGTTCGATCCCGGCAAAGGTCGACTCGCCCCGGTCGCGGCCGAACAGGCTGTTGGCGATCAGCCAGATGCGGATCACCTTGCCCGGGATGGTACCGCCCAGGGCGGCCGCATAGTCGGCATGGACATCGCGCGCCTCGGCGATCCAGGTGCCCAGGCCCTGGGGCCCGCTACGCAGGACCACATGGGTTTCCTTGTCCTTCCAGGTGGGCAGCGGGCAGTGATAGACCGTGCCCACGGGCAGCGCGGCGCTCCAGTAATAGGTCAGATCCTGGCCGTTGTCGAACTCGACCGCGATCGACATGTAGTCGTGGCTGGGCACCGAATCCTCGCGCAGGCTGGTGGGCAGGCGATCGACCTTCCACTGCCATTCGAGCATCAGGCCGGGTTCCAACGGCGCCTCGACATCGTATTGCAGGATCGCCACATCGCGGTGGGTAACGCAGCCGATCGCCCGCGCCCGCCCCACTTCCTCGCATCGGAAGAAGGTCTCGCTGTCGCCCAGGTACCACAGGTGTTTCCAGCCCGCGGGCGGTGCCTTGGCATGACGCAGGCGATCGAGTTCGCCAGCGACGAGTCCCTCATGGTCGCCGAGGGCGGCCAGCCGCAGCAGGCCCTCCTCGATCGGCACCGCCCATACCAGCACCGCTGCCAGCATGCCGCCGCCCATGGCGGCGAAATCGGCCGGGTCGGTACCCAGGCGGCCGTCGGGGCTGGCCCATTCGCCGGGGAAATAACTGGCCAGGGACAGGTCGCCGCCGTGATCGGCGACATAGGAATGGCCGGCGCGGGTGCCGCGGAACACCGGCCCATCGCCGACCTTGGCCCAGAACTGGAACGGCGGCGCCACCCAGACATCCAGCGGCTTGGCCATGTCGACCCGGCCCATGGCAAAGGTGGTCACCTTGTCGCCCGCGTCGAGCCTGATACCCGTCGCGGTCCAGGGCGCGCGATTGGCCGGCAGGTCGACCAGCTTGGCATCGACCAGCGTGCCGGGCGACAGCTTCCCCACCGCCTCGGTGAAGAAGCGGCGGAACGCGGCCAGGTCGGGCGCCTTCTCCAGCTTGCCCGACAGGCGCTTGCGTAAGGTACGCAGGCCCAGGCGCGCGGCGATTCCCAGTTCGGTGCCCTTGGATGGGGTATAGGCCCGCGGCAGGGTCTTGGGTGCATCGGTCATGGTCACACGGGATCCCAGGAAAAGATGTCGGCGGAACGGTCCAGCGGCGTGAAACTGGTGGCCAGCGCGGGGATCGCCTGTTCGGCCACGGTTTCCGGCGTCCAGCCCTCGCCCCGGTGGACCGAGCGGACGGGGCGGTTCTGGCTGAACAGGAAGATCTCGTTGTGGCGCACCGAGAAGATCTGCCCGGTCACGCCCGCCGCCGCGTCCGACAGCAGGTAGGCGGCCAGCGGCGCGATCTTGGCCGGCGTCATCTGCTTGATCCGCTCCACCCGTCTCGCCTGGGCTTCGTCGGCGATGGGGATCGAGCCGATCATGCGCGACCAGGCGAAGGGCGCAATGCAGTTGGAACGCACCTTGTAGCGCTGCATGTCGAGCGCGATCGACTTGGACAGGCCGACGATGCCGAGCTTGGCGGCCGCGTAGTTGGCCTGGCCGAAATTGCCGATCAACCCGGAGGTCGAGGTCATGTGGACATAGGCGCCGCGCTCGTGCTCCCGGAAATGGCCGGCCGCCGCCCGGCTCATGTTGAAGCCGCCCTTGAGGTGGACCAGGATCACCTGGTCCCAGTCCTCCTCGGCCATCTTGTGAAAGATGACGTCGCGCAGGATGCCGGCATTGTTGACGATGCCGTCCAGCCGGCCCCAGGTGTCCAGCGCCTGTTCGACCATGCGGTGCGCGGCCCCCCAGTCGCCCACGGATTCGCCGTTCAGCACGGCGTCGCCGCCGAGGTCCTTGATCGCGGCGACGGTTTCCATGGCCGGGGTCTTGTCGGCGCCCTCGCCCCACGCCGTGGCCCCCAGGTCGTTGACCACCACGCGCGCCCCTTGCGCCGCGGCCATCAGGGCGATGTCACGCCCGATACCGCGCCCAGCCCCCGTGACGATGACGACCTTGCCTTCCAGCAGCCCCATGTTCCACTCCCTTGCGGATCCAACCTCTGGCGGGTCGGTATGCCAATAGCACTAAAGGCCCAGGGCCAGCTTGGACAGGATGTTACGCTGGATCTCGTTGGCGCCGCCATAGATCGAGGCGGCGCGATTGTTCAGGTACTGGCCGATCAGGATCGGCGCCTGCCTGGGCCCCGCCGGCACGTCGTTGGCGCCGGGAATGGTCCAGCGGTGGCTGTAGGGCATGGCGAAATTCTCCAGTGCCTCCAGCCCCAGTTCGTTCACCTTCTGCATCAGCTCGGTGCCCAGGGTCTTCATCATCGAGGATTCGGCCGCCATCAAGGCGCCCTTGCTGATCTCGGCCATGACCCGCAACTCGGTCATGGCCAGGCCCTCCAGGGTTACCCCGGCTTGCGCCAGGCGCATCCGAAAGCCGGTATCTTCCAGGGCGCCGGTCTCGGCCGCGATCGTCTTGAGGCGCTGCAGCGAGACCCGGATGCGGGCGGTGAAGGTGCTGCCGCGTTCGTGGATCAGCAGGTACTTGGCCACCGCCCAGCCCTCGCCCTCGCCGCCGATGCGGTTGGCCTTGGGCACCCGCACGCCGTCGAAGAAGACCTGGTTCACCTCGTGATCGCCGGCCAGCGTAATGATCGGCTGCACCGTGATGCCGGGCGTGTCCATGTCGAGCAGCAGGAAGGTGATCCCCTCCTGCGGCCGGCCGGTCGCGTCGGTGCGCACGAGCGCGAACATGCGGTTGGCGAAATGGGCCTGGGTGGTCCAGATCTTGGTGCCGTCGATGATGTAATCGTCGCCATCGCTGACCGCGCGGCAGCGCAGCGAGGCAAGGTCAGAGCCCGAGCCCGGCTCGGAATAGCCCTGGCACCAGTAATCCTCGCCCGCGAGGATGCGCGGCAGGTAGAACGCCTTCTGGTCCGGCCGGCCGTAAGCCATGATCACGGGCGCCACCATGCGCAGGCCCATGGGGCTGAGCGGCGGGGTTTCCGCCAGGGCGCATTCGGTATCGAAGATATAGCGCTGGGAGATCGACCAGCCGGTGCCGCCGTATTCCACCGGCCAGTCGGGCGCCGCCCAGCCCTTGGCATGGAGGATCTTCAGCCAGCCCAGGTTCCATTGCTTCTCGGAAAAGGCGCTGGTCGAGGCGCGGCCGGCGGCGCGCAGCTCATCGGTCAGATTGTGCTCGAGAAAATCCCGCACTGCCGCGCGGAATGCCTCGTCCGCCTCGCTGAAGCGAAGCTCCATGACGCCTCTCCCTTGATCTCTTGGCCTTGTTCGTCGCCGGAGTTTGGCCGAGCATGACGCCCTACTCAAGGGTAGTCAAAATGACGTCGCGGCACGCTTGGGCCTTCTGCTGCCCTGGTTTGCCCGCTAAGCTCCAAATCAAGCAACAAGCCGCCAAAGCGGCGCCCGAGGAGACGAAATGGCCCGGATTCCCTATGTCGAGATCGCGACTCTGCCGCCCGAGATGCAGGCCATGGTCGCCCATCGGCCGCTGAACATCTTCAGGATGCTGCCCCATGCCAAGACCGCCGCGCCCGGCTTCCTGGCGCTCGGCAATGCCCTGCTGACCCAGGGCGAGCTCGATGCCGGCCTGCGCGAACTGGTCATCGTCCGCGTCGGCCTGCTCAGCCACGCCACCTACGAGGTCCATCAGCACAAGCAACTGGCGCGGCGCATCGGCGTGGCCGAGGCCAAGATCGCCGCCCTCGACGAGGGGCCGGAGGCCGCCGCCTTCGACGCCAGGGAAGCGGCCGTGCTGCGCTTCACCGATGCGGTGGTGCGCGAAGTCAAGGCGCCCGAGGCCCTGTTCGCCGCCGTGGCGAGCCATCTCTCGCACCGCGAGCTGTGCGAACTGCTGCTCACCATCGGTTTCTACATGATGGTCAGCCGTTTCCTGGAAAACCTGGAAGTCGACATCGAGGAGCAGAACCTGTTCGAGCGCAAGGCGCAGTAATGTCCCCGGCGCCGGACGTAACCCAAGAGGAGCCCTCATGCTGATCGCCGCGAAGATCGCCACCGCCGTGGTGGCGCTGATCCACGTCTATATCGTGATTTTGGAAATGCTGCTGTTCAAAGCCCGCGGCCCTAAGGTGTTCGGGGTCAGCCCCGATGCCGTGGAGATCCTGGCGCCGGCCATGTCGAACCAGGGCCTCTACAACGGCTTCCTGGTGGCGGCCCTGGTGATCGGCTTCGTTCACGCCGACCCTGCGGTCGCCATGGCCTTCACCCTGTTCGGCCTCGCCTGCGTGATCGTCGCCGGGATCTGGGGCGCGATCACGGTGAACCGGCGCATTCTATTCGTGCAGGCCCTGCCCGCGGTGGTGGCGGTGCTTCTGTTCATTCTGGTGCCGCACGCCTAGCCGCAAATAGCCCTCTCCGCCCTTTAGGGGGAGAGGGTTGGGTGAGGTGGGTGGCCGGCATAGGGCGTGATTTATCCCGTCGACCACCTCACCCTTCCCATCGCTTCGCGACGGGCCCCTTCCCTCTCCCCCGCAAGCGGCGGAGAGGGAATGTTCTTCAGCCCGCCTTCTTGGCGGCGATCTCCTCGACCGTTTCGGTGATGCGGCCGGCGCCCAGGCTCGACGGGCGGCCGCCGGCTGCGGGCTTGGCCTTCTTTTCCTTCGGCTTGTCCTTGGCCGACCCGGCCGCGGTCAATTCGGCCAGGGCCAGCGGCAGCATATCGGCCAGGTCCTCGACGTCGGGCACCGCCTCGCGGTCGACGATCAGGCCGAACTCGATATTGTCGGTATAGGACTGCACCGTGATGTTGAGCGCGATGCTGTCGGCCGGGATCGAGACCGGATAGGTGTGCAACACTTGCGCCCCGCCCAGGTAGAGCGGGAAGCTGGGGCCGGGCACGTTCGAGACCACGACGTTGAACGGCGGGCGGTGATAGTCGGCGATCTTGTAACGCGAGTAGAGCCGGGCCGCCCGCGCCGCCACCAGGGGGGCGGCGAACAGCGACCAGTCGCGCAGCATGTCGGCCGGCAGGGCCTTGTAGGATTCCTTGGCGTCCTTGGTCGATTCCTTGATCGCCGCCACCCGCTCGATCACATCGTCGACATCGGTCGCCAGCGACACCAGCATGCCCGAGACGCGGTTGTTCAGTTCGCCCTTCTGCTCCTCGCTGCGCACCGAGATCGGGCACATGGCGATCAGCGGCTTGTCCGGCAATTGGCCGTGCTTGGCGAGGTAGCGCCGCAAGGCGCCCGAGCACAGGGCCAGCACCACGTCGTTGACGGTGCAGCCCAGGGCATTCTTCACCGCCTTCACCTGCGACAGCGGAATCGTCTTCACGGCAAAGCGGCGATGGGGGGTCAGCGCCCGGTTGAACGGCGTGCGCGGCGCCTGGAACGGCGCCGGCGGCAGGCTGGCACCCGGCTCCAGCGCGCGGCGGCCGACGTTCAGCACCGTGCCCAGCAGCTTGGGGATCCGGCGCAGCATCGACATCGGCTTGACGATGCCATGCACGGCCGCACGGGCCAGCACCTCGACGTCGTTGGGCGCGCGTTCCGGCACCCAGGGCTTGTCGGGCGGCGCCACGTTGCGCGGCTCGGGCGCGAAGTCGAGCAGCGAGACCATCAGTTCGGTGCCGGCGACGCCGTCGATGCAGCAATGGTGGATCTTGGTGTAGACCGCGGCGCGGTTATCGGCCAGGCCCTCGATCACATAGAATTCCCACAAGGGCCGCGAGCGATCGAGCGGGCGCGAATGCAGCCGGGCGACCTGGTCCAGCAACTGGCTCATGTCGCCGGGCGGCGGCACGGCGATGTGGCGCATGTGGAAATCGATGTCGAAATCCGGGTCCTCGATCCACAGCGGGTGGTCGATATCCAGCGGCACCATCAGCAGGCGGCGGCGATAGGCCCGCGCCAGGTGCAGCCGGCTTTCGACCAGCTTCTTCACCGTGTCGAAATAGCCGCCCTTGTAGCCTTCGGGCATCTCGACGATCCACAGACCGCCTACATGCATGTGGTTGGTCGGCGTCTCGAGATAGAGGAAAGAGGCGTCGAGCCCGCTGAGCCGTTCCATAGGATCCCCCCGCCGTTGTTCTGGCTTTCCCTAGGGGTAGCGGCGTTCCGGCGGGGGATCAAGCATTGCCTCGCGCATCCGCCGGCTGGCTCGGCGGGCGCTCGGACCGGGGATTGAGCGGCGCGGCGACCGAGGTCGTGGGCAGGGGCACGAATTTGCCCTGCAACTCGTTGGGCACCGAGGCGCGCACCCGCATGCGATAGATCGTGAACAGGGCCAGGAGGCCGGTCACCACCGCGACATAGATGAAGAGGCCCGACGGCCCGACCCAGCCCATCATCAAGCCCGCGATCGGCGGCCCGCCGACCGAGCCGATGGCCCAGGACATCAGCAGGCCGGCCGAAACCGCCACCACCTGGTCAGGCGCGATCATGTCGTTGGCATGGCCCACGGCCAGCGGGTAGATGACGAAGGCGGCCCCGCCATAGAGAAATCCCATGAGGTAGAGCATCTCGGCCGAGCGGCCGACGACGGCCATGCCCACCGCCGTCAGGCAGGTGGCGACGAGCGCGCCCAGCAGGATCAGGCGGCGATCGAAATGGTCCGACAGCCAGCCGATCGGCCACTGCAAGGCCAGCCCGCCCAGGAACAGCATGGACATGAACAAGGCGATCTGGCCGGTGTCCAGGCCGATCGCGGCGGCATAGATCGGCCCGGCCAGCGAAACGGCGGTATTGGCAAGCCCCGACCCGGCCGTTGCCGCGATCCCCAAGGGCGAGACCCGCATGAGCTGCCGGAAACCATAGCGCGAGCGCCCACTCGCCTGCGGTGCCTCGGCCGTGCTGAGCGAGACGGGCACCAGGCAGAAGGCCAGGATCAGGCCCGAGACCACGAACAGCAGCGGGGTGGCGGGATCGCCCGAGGCGACGATGCCCTGGCCGCCGGAATAGGCCAGCTTGTCGGTGATCATGTAGGCCGCCAGGACGGCGCCGCGGGTGGCGACCGTCGCCCGGCTGTTGAGCCAGCTTTCCGCCACCGTATAGAGGCCCGCGCTGCAAAAGCCCGACGCGGCGCGCAGCACGGTCCAGACATAAGGATCGTCGACCAGGGCCAGGCCCAGGGCGGCCACCGTGGTCAGGCCGCCGAAGGCCGCGAAGGCATGCACGGGGCCGACCTTGCCGATCGCCGGGCGGGCATAGAGACAGCCCAGCAGGAAGCCCAGCGGATAGCCGGTCAGGACGAAGGACACCAGGATCGACGGGACGTGATCGAGGCCAAGGCGAATGCCGACCGTCGTCGCCAGGACGGCATTCCCCGCCGAAACACAGCCGATACCCACCAGCAGCGCCGCGACGGCAATCAAGGTCTTGAGCATTCTACCCTCCCGGAAGTGGGATATTGGTCGGGCCTTCGCGCCGCTTCAAGCAAGCAATGCTGCACGGCTGTAATGCAGCCGTTCCAGGCCCGAATCGCGGGCCTCGATGTTCGACCAAACTCGTCATGCCCGGCCTTGTGCCGGGCATCCACGTCGGGACGAGCCAAGTCCGTTGACGGAGGAGGCGGCGTGGCGACGTGGATGGCCGGGACAAGCCCGGCCATGACGATCGAGAGTGGCGTGTGAGCCGCCAATAGCGCATCGCCCGCTCTTGATGGCGCGGCGGTTCCGTGATTCAACAGGGGCATGATCCGTCCGGCGACCACGGCCGACCTGCCGCGACTCCTCGACATCGAAGCCCGCGCCTTCGCAGGCGATCGCCTGTCCGCCCGCAGCTTCAAGCATCTGCTGACCAAGGCCCATGCCTATACGCTGGCGGCCGAGGCGGAGGGCGAAATCGTCGGCTATGCCAGCCTGCTGTTTCACGAGGGCACCTGGATCGCCCGGCTGTATTCGATTGCCCTGCTGGCGCGGGCACGCGGCAAGGGCATCGCCCGGCCCCTGCTGGAAGCGGCGATCGAGGCGGCGCGGGAGCGCGACTGCGCCACCCTGCGGCTGGAAGTGCGCGAGGACAATGTCGTGGCGCGGCGGCTTTACGAGGCCGCCGGCTTCCGCCTGTTCGGCCGCCACGACGCCTATTACGAAGACGGCACCACCGCGTTGCGCTACGAAAAATCCCTGGCCGAGGCGGCGGAGCCGGATGCCCGCACCCTGCCCTTCTATGCCCAGACCCTGGATTTCACCTGCGGCCCCGCTGCCCTGATGATGGCGATGCGCAATTTCGACGTGGGCGCAGCGCTGGACCGGCGCGAGGAATTGCGCCTGTGGCGCGAGGCGACGACGATCTTCATGACCTCGGGCCACGGCGGCTGCAGCCCCTACGGCCTGGCCCTGGCGGCCTGGCACCGGGGCTTCGACGTCGACGTCTTCGTCAACGACGACGGCGCCCTGTTCGTCGACTCGGTACGGAGCGAGGAAAAGAAGGGCGTGGTCCGCCTGGTTCACGACGACATGGCGGAACAGGTGATCGAGACCGGCATCACCGTGGTCCGCGGCACCCTGGGCGTGTCCGCCCTGGTCGAGCGGGTCGGCCGGGGCGAAGTGCCGGTGGTGCTGATTTCGGTCTGGCGCATGGCCGGCCAGAAACAACCTCACTGGATTGCGGTCTCGGACGTCGACGAGCATTTCGTCTACGTCAACGATCCGACAATCTACAAGGATCGGCACAGGGACGATTCGATTCGCATGCCGATTGCGCGGCCCGAATTCGAGCGCATGGCCCGCTTCGGGCGCGGCCAGCAAAAGGCGGCGGTGATCATCAAGGGCCGGCGCGCATAACCTGAAAGCGGAGGACCGATGCCTGCCCACGCGATCATCGTCGAAAAGCAAAGCGATTTCCGCTGGTCGGATCCGGGCCAGCGGGTCATCACCGTTCTCGACTATCTCGACCATGCCGACGATCTGAAGCTGCGCAACGCCCGCGTGGTCAACCTGTGCCGCGACTTCAGCTATCTCTCGGTCGGCTATTATTGTTCGCTGCTGGCCGAGGCCCGGGGCGAGCGGGTCGTGCCCGACGTCGCCACCATGCTGGAGCTGGACCAGCGCGCCCTGCACAAGGAGGCGCTGGCCGATCTCGACGACGTGCTGCGCCGCTGCCTCAAGACCCGTTCGGGCGAGGAGATACCGCACGAGTTGCACATCTTCTTCGGCCGCACCGACAATCCCGCCTTCGAAGACCTGGCCGAAGCGGTGTTCGCCCGTTTCCGGGCGCCCCTGCTGCGCATCGAGATCACCTGCGACGGCGGCGTCTGGCACGTCCCCGAGATCGAGATCCTGTCGCCCAAGGAAGTGCCCGCGGCCCTGGATACCTTGTTCCTCGAAGCGCTCGACCTCTATACCCAGAAGCGCTGGGTGAAGCCGCGCATGAAGGCGGTGCCGCGCTACGACCTCGCCATCC
Source organism: Oleomonas cavernae (assembly GCF_003590945.1). NCBI lineage: Bacteria > Pseudomonadati > Pseudomonadota > Alphaproteobacteria > Acetobacterales > Acetobacteraceae > Oleomonas > Oleomonas cavernae. The sequence goes on from NZ_QYUK01000011.1 coordinate 1,594,720, forward strand.
TGCACGATCCCGACGACAAGCTGCCGCCCACCGACGCCCGCACCTTGCAGAAGTTCGTGCGCATCGGCAGCGAGATGGGCATCGACGTCGAGCTGATCACGCGCAAGGATTTCCGCAAGCTGCCGCAGTTCGACGCGCTGTTCATCCGCGAAACCACTTCGATCCCGCATCACACCTTCCGCTTCGCCAAGCAGGCGCAGGAGGAAGGCATGCCGGTGATCGACGATCCGACCTCGATCCTGCGCTGCACCAACAAGGTCTACCTGGCCGAGCTGCTGCGCGGCAACGGCGTGCCGGGGCCGCACACCATGATTCTGGGCAAGAACCGGGTGGCCGAGATCGAGCGGCAGTTCGCCTATCCGGTGGTCCTGAAGATCCCCGACGGTTCGTTCAGCCGCGGCGTGAAGAAGGCCGAGAACGCGGACGAGTTGGACGGGATCCTGAAGGCGATGTTCAAGGACAGCGAAATGGTCCTGGCCCAGGAGTTCATGTACACGGAATACGACTGGCGCGTGGGGGTGCTGGACCGCAAGCCGATCTTCGTCTGCCAGTATTTCATGTCCAAGAAGCACTGGCAGATCGTCAAGCACGAGAAGGGCGGCGAGTTCCAGGAAGGCGCCGCGCGCACCTTAAGCGTCGAGGAGGCGCCGCGCGCGGTGATCGAAACTGCCCTGGCCGCCGCCAACCTGATCGGCGACGGCCTCTATGGCGTGGATCTCAAGCAGAACGACAAGGGCATCTTCGTCATCGAGATCAACGACAACCCCAATATCGACATGGGGGTCGAGGATGCGGTGCTGAAGGACGAGCTCTACAAGATCGTGCTGGGCTCGTTCCAGCGCCGCATCGACCTGCGCCGGTCGCGCTAGGCTCGTGGCAAACCCGTCGATGCCAAGTAGCCCTCTCCGCCCTTCAGGGGGGAGAGGGTTGGGTGAGGTGGGTGGTCGGCGTGAGACACAGCCTGTCCCGTCGACCACCTCACCCTTCCCATCGCTGACGCGACGGGCCCCTTCCCTCTCCCCCGCAAGCGGCGGAGAGGGAGTTGTCACGGCACTCTGCACCCTTCTCTCGCTTTTCTTCTTTCTCGCGACCCCTGCCGTCGCCCAGACGAAATACGACACGCCCTGGGGCAAGGTGGCGACACCCAGCCGGGGCACGGCGCAGGCGATCGGCGGCTATGCCAACGGCTGCATCGCGGGTGCCGTCGCCCTGGACGCGGAAGGCCCGGGCTTCCAGGTGTTGCGGCGCTGGCGCAACCGCTACTGGGGCCACCCCCAACTGATCGACTACCTGGACCGCCTGGGGGCGGCCTTCGTCGCCAGGAAGCTGAAGCCGATGCTGATCGGCGACATGGGCCAGCCCCGCGGCGGCCCCATGGCCTATGGCCATGCCAGCCACCAGATCGGCATCGACGTCGACATCCTGTTCACGCCCGGCCCCATGGCGGCCAGTGCCCGCGAGGCCCTGAGCGACCCGCCCAGCATGCTGACGGCGAACAAGCAGGACGTGGACCCCAAGCGTTTCGGCGCGACCCAGATTGCCATGCTGAAGACCGCAGCGGCCGATCCGCTGGTCGCCCGCATCTTCGTCAACTACCGGATCAAGAAATACCTGTGCCTCACCCTGCCCCCGGCCGAGCACGGCTGGATCGGCCGGCTGCGGCCGTGGCTGGGCCACGACGAGCATTTCCACGTCCGCCTGAAATGCCCGCCCGGCAGCCCCCTGTGCAAGGACCAGGAGCCGATCCCGGTGGGCGACGGCTGCGACGACAGCCTGGAGGAATGGTTCCGCCCGCCGCCGCCGCGCGATCCCAATGCGCCGCCCCCGCCGCCGCCGAAACCCAAGATCCTGCCGCCGGCCTGCGCCGCCGTGCTGACCGCCCCCTAGAAAAAGCAACACCCCCGGCCGAAGCCGGGGGTGCATGAGGCGATGCCGTCGGCCTACTGGGCCGAGGCCAGCACGGTCGCGTTGGCCGGATCGGACACGCTGTCCACACCGGTTTCCATGCGGCCGGCGAAGCGGCGGGTGAAGCCGATGCCGTCCTGGTTGGTGACGGTGTAGTCGTACCAGTTGTTGTGATCCTTCAGCGAACGGCGCAGGGCCACGCGCTGACCCGGCTCCAGCCGCTGGAGGACCGAGTAGGTCTCATAGGCATTCGCCTTGACGCGCAGCACGCAGCTCCGCTTGCCGGTGTTCTCCAGCACGATGTTCAGGCGCTGGTCCGGCGCGTCGTAGCTGACCGTGACTTCCGGGATGGCGCGGCCGGCCTCGCCCAGCAGGTCTACATCGCCTTCGAAGTGGCGATGGAAGCCGTTGGGGCCCAGCACCCAGAGGTCGTACTTGCCCTCGTCGGCGGTGACCGTCCAGTCGCCGGCGATCTGCTTGTTCGCCTCGACCGAGTAGCGGCGCGGCACGCGGTCCAGGTGAAGCTGGTCGTAGACGTGGAACACCGCGCCGACATCGCCCGTGTTGCGGAAGCGCAGACGGACGCGGGTGGCATCGGTGGTCGCGTCGACACCCAATTCATAGGGCAACGCGCGCGACAGGCGCAGGCCGGTCTCCTGCTGCGGGATCGCCTGATCCGCCTCGGACGGCACCGGCACCTGGGGCCGCAGTTCCTGGGCAGCGCGGATGGCGTCGGCCGAGAGCTTGCTCCGGCTGGGCAGCGCCGGGATATCGCCGTTCGGCGTGAGGAAGTTGAAGGCCGAGGTCATGTCGCCGCAGATGGCACGGCGATAGGCGCTGATGTTGGGTTCGACGACGCCGAAGCGGGTTTCCAGGAAGCGCAGCACCGAGGTGTGGTCGAACACCTGGGAATTCACCCAGCCGCCACGGCTCCAGGGCGAGACGACATAGCAGGGCACCCGGGGGCCGGGGCCATAGACGCGGCCGTCCGGCGCCGGCTGGCTGCTGGTGCCCGGCGGCTTGGGATGAATGAAGCGTTCGAAGGCCAGGTCGTGCGCCGGGATCGTCGAGGCGCCGGCGGGCGTACCGTCGGCATTCGCCGAGAACAGGGCGGGCGGCGGCAGGTGGTCGAAGAAGCCGTCGTTCTCGTCGAAATTGATAATCAGGGCTGTCTTGCTCCAGACCTCCGGGTAGGCGATCAGGGCGTTCAGCGTCTCCTGGATATACCAGGCGCCCTGCACCGGGCTCGAGGGGCCGGGGTGCTCGCTGTAGGTGGCCGGGGCAACGATCCAGGTCACCTGGGGCAGCCGGCCCGCCTTGATGTCGGCCTTGAACTCGACCAGCAGGCCGCCCAGCGGCATGGTGTTGCCGCAGCCCTTGTAGAGGGGCGTGCGGAGTTCATGGTTGGTGCGGTAGGGGATATAGGGAGAGCCGTCCGAGTTGTTGCCGACGTCCTCGTTGGCCTTGCGGAAGGTGCGGAAGCCGTGCAGCGAGTTGTCGGTGAAGTTGTCGGGCATGTTCTGGTAGACCTTCCAGGTCACGCCAGCCGCCTGCAGGCGCTCCGGATAAGTGCCCCAGGTGAAGCCTTCGCTGGACGGGCCCAGGTCGTCCCACTCGTTGACCACGGAGGCGACGCCGGCGCCGGTCGGGCCGTTCGTGCCGGTCCACAGGAACAGGCGGTTCGAGTTGGTGCCGCCGTGGAGCGAGCAATGATAGGCATCGCACAGGGTGAAGGCGTTGGCCAGGGCGTACTGGAAGTCCAGTTCCGCCTGCTCGTAGTGGCCCATCGACCAGTCGCGCTTGTAGCGCGGCCACTCGGCCATGCGGCCGTTGTCCCAGGCGGCCTGGGCGTCGCCCCAGCTATGCGGCGTGCCGCTGACGCGCTGGGCGTTGCCCTGGGTGGCGTCCAGGTGATACGGCTCCACGACGCGCGTGCCGTTCGACTGCTGGAACACGTTGCGGCCGCCGGGCAGCGGAATGGGGAAGCGATCGCCGAAGCCGCGAACGCCCGACATCGTGCCGAAATAATTGTCGAACGAGCGGTTTTCCTGCATCAGGATGACGACATGCTCGACGTCCTGGATCGACTTCGTCGCATTGTTGGCCGGAATCGCCAGGGCCTCGCGAATGACCGGCGGGAACGCCGACATGGTGGCGGCCATGCCCGCGATTGCGCTGACACCCTTCAGAAAATCTCGCCTGTTGCTATCAGTCATGACTGCATCCCCTCCTGGACACCACTGGGAGACAAATCGGCCGGTCAGCCGGGAAAGGCCCGGCTGGCAAAGGCCTTGGAACTCGTGGCGGCAATAGTCTTCGGTGATCGTGTCAGCGCTATTGCAGGGGCGATACGATTTCAATAAATCGGCACCGGCTGCCAAGGCAGCCGGCGCATGGAACCATCAACATTTCACGCCGGAATGCCTCGGCTGCCACCCGCCAATCTCAGCTCGCGTCGCCCACGGTCACCAGCGCGTTGGCGGGATCCGAGACACCGTCGGTGCCGGTCTCCATGCGGCCGGCAAAGCGGCGGCCGAAGCCGATGCCGTCGTGCGCGGCGACGGTGTAATCGTACCAGTTGTTGCCGTTCTCCAGCGACCGGCGCAGCGCCACCCGCTGGCCGGGGTCCACCCGCTGCAGCACGGCAAAGCTTTCGTAGGCGTTGGCCTTGACCCGCAGGATGCTGCTGCGCACGCCGGTGTTCGTCAGCACGATGTTCAGGCGCTGATCGGGCGCATCATAGGTCACGGCGACCTCGGGGATCGCCCGGCCGGGGGCACCGGCGACATTCACGTCGCCCGTGAAGTGGCGATGGAAGCCGTTGGGGCCGAGCACCCACAGGTCATACTTGCCGAGATCAGGTGTGATCGACCAGTCGCCGGCGATCTGCTTGCCCGCTTCCACCGAATATCGGCGCGGCACCCGGTCCAGGTGCAGCCGGTCATAGACATGGAAGACGGCGCCGGCGGCACCCGTGTTGCGGAAGCGCAGGCGGACCTTGGCCGCGTCGAGCGTCGCATCGACAAAGAGTTCGTAGGGCAGTGCGCGCGACAGGCGCAGCCCGGCCGCCTGCTGCGGCACGGATTGTTCGGCCTCCGAGGGCACTGGCACCTGCGGCCGCAGTTCCTGCGACACGCGAATCGCGTCGGCCGAAATCTTGGTCCGGGTCGGCAAGGCCGGGACGGCGGCGTTGGGGTCGACGAAGTTGAAGGCCGAGGTCAGGTCGCCGCAGAAGGCGCGGCGATAGGCGCTGATGTTGGGCTCCTGCACGCCAAAGCGCTGCTCCAGGAAGCGCAGCACCGAGGTATGGTCGAACACCTGGGAATTGACCCAGCCGCCCCGGCTCCAGGGCGAGACGATATAGCAGGGCACGCGCGGGCCGGGGCCATAGACCCGGCCGTCGGGCTGCGGCTGGCCCGCGGTGCCGGGCGGGTTGGGATGGGTGAAGCGTTCCGCCGCCAGGTCCTTCACGGTCGAGGCGCCGGCCGGGGTGCCGTCGGCGTTCAGCGAGAACAGCGCCGGCGGCGGCACATGGTCGAAGAAGCCGTCGTTTTCGTCGAAATTGCCGATCAGGACGGTGCGGCTCCAGACCTCGGGATAGGCAACCAGCGCGGCCAGGGTTTCCTGGATATACCAGGCGCCCTGCACCGGGCTCGAGGGGCCGGGATGTTCGCTGTAATTGGTCGGGGCCACGATCCAGGAGACCTGGGGCAGCCGCCCCGCCTTCACGTCGGCACGGAATTCCTGCAGCAGCCCGCCCAGCGGCATGGTGTTGCCGACGCCCTTGTAGAGCGGGGCCTTGGCATCCTGCGTCGTGCGGTAGGGGATATAAGGAAAGCCGGCCGAGGTATTGCCGACGGTCTCGCTGGCCTTGCGGTACTGCCGGAAGCCGGCCAGCGGATTGTCGCCGAAATTGTCCGGAAGGTTCTGGTAGACCTTCCAGGTGACACCGGCCTGCTGCAGGCGCTCGGGATAGGTCAGCCAGGTGTAGCCCTGCGAAGACGGGCCGAGGCTGTCCCATTCGTTGACGACGGCGGCGACCCCGGCCCCGGTCGGGCCGTTGGTCCCGGTCCAGTGAAACAGGCGGTTGGGGTTGGTGCCGGCCTGGATGCCGCAGTGGTAGGCATCGCACAGGGTGAAGGCATTGGCCAGGGCGAAGGGGAAAGTGATTTCCGCCTCCTTGTAGTGGCCCATCGACTGGTCTTGCTTGAAGCGCGGCCATTCCGACATGCGGCCGTTGGCCCAGGCGGCCTGGGCATCGCCCCAGCTATGCGGGGTTCCCGTCACCCGCTGGGCATTGCCCTGGCTGGCATCCAGGTGATAGGGCGTCACCACGCGCGAGCCGTTCCACTGCTGGAACACGTTGCGCCCATCCGGCAGCGGAATGGTGAAGCGGTCGCCGAAGCCACGGACCCCGGCCAGCGTGCCGAAATAGTGATCGAACGAGCGGTTTTCCTGCATCAGGATGACGACGTGCTCGACATCCTGGATGCTGCGCGTGGCGTTGTTGGCCGCAATGGCCAGCGCGTCGCGGATGACCGGCGGGAACATCGACAGTGCTGCGGCGCTGCCGGCAAGGGTGCCCGCCCCTTTCAGGAAATTTCGCCTGTTCTGATCGGTCATGATGGCTTGCCCCAGGTAGACAGATACGGCCGCGGCGCCAGCATGCTGACGCGATGGTCAGCGATGATGACGGCGCGACATGTCAGTAATGTTTCGGAACGCCTACGATTCAGGAAAACCTATCGCCGTTCGCCTACCCGCCTACCATCACCAGCGCGTTGGCGGGATCGGAGACGCTGTCGGCACCGGTCTCCATGCGGCCGGCCAGGCGGCGGCCGAAGCCGATGCCGTCGTGGGCGGCGACGGTGTAATCGTACCAGTTGCTGCTGTGTTCCAGTGCCCGCCGCAGCACCACCCGCTGGCCGGGATCCACCCGCTGCAGCACGGTATAGCTTTCGTAGGCATTGGCCTTGACCCGCAGGATGCTGCTGCGCCCGCCGGTGTTGGTCAGCACGATGCCCAGTTGCCGGTGCGGCGCGTCATAGGCGACCGCCACGCCGGTCGTTGCCAGGCCGCTGCCAGCGGCCACCTTGGCGTCGCCGGTGAAGTGGCGGTGGAAGCTGTTGGGGCCCAGCACCCACAGGTCATACTTGCCGTCGTCGGCGACGATCGGCCAGTCGCCCGCGATCTGCTTGCCGGCCTCGACCAGGTAGCGCCGCGGCAGCCGGTCCAGGTGCAGGCGGTCGTAGACGTGGAACACCGCCCCCGCCGCGCCGGTGTTGCGGAAGCGCAGGCGGACGCCGTTGCCATCCACCGCCGCCTCGACATGCAGTTCGTAGGGCAGCGCGCGGGACAGCCGCACGCCCGGTTCCTGCACCGGCGCCGTCTGCTCGTTCTCGGCCGGGATCGGCACCTGCAGGCGCAGCGCCTGGGCGGCACGGATCGCGTCGGCGTTGATCTTGCTGAGCTTGGGCAGGCTGGGCACGGCGGTGTTGGGATTGACGAAGTCGAAGGCCGAGGTCAGGTCGCCGCAAACCGCGCGGCGATAGGGGCTGATATTGGCCTCGACCGCGCCGAAGCGCTGCTCGAGGAAGCGCAGGACCGAGGTATGGTCGAAGACCTGCGAATTGACCCAGCCGCCCCGGCTCCAGGGCGAGACGATGAAACAGGGCACGCGCGGCCCCGGCCCATAGACGCCGCCGTCGGGCTTGGGCTGGTTCCTGGTGCCGGCGGGGGCTGCATGATTGAACCGCTCCGCCGCCAGGTCGCCCAGGGTGGAGGCGCCCGCCGCGGTGCCGTTGGCGTTCATCGAGAACACCGAGGGCGACGGCGCATGGTCGAAGAAGCCGTCGTTCTCGTCGAAATTGATGATCAGCGCGGTGCGGCTCCAGACCTCGGGATTGGCCACCAGCGCCGCCAGCGTCTCCTGCATGTACCAGCCGCCCTGGACCGGGCTGGAGATTGCCGGATGCTCGCTATAGAAGGTCGGCGCCACGATCCACGAGACCTGCGGCAGGCGCCCCGCCCTCACATCCTGCTTGAATTCCTGCAGCAGCCCGCCCAGCGGCATGGTGTTGCCCACACCCTTGTAGAGCGGGGCCTTGGCATCCTGGCGCGTGTTGTAGGGGATATAGGGCAAGCCGCCCAGCGGCGTGTTGCCGACCGCCTCGCTGGCTTTGCGATACTGGCGGAAGCCGGCCAGGGGATTGTCGCTGAAATTGTCCGGCAGGTTCTGGTAGACCTTCCAGGTTACACCCGCCTGCTCCAGCCGCTCGGGATAGGTGGTCCAGACATGGCCCTCGCCCGAGGGCCCGAGGCTGTCCCATTCGTTCACCACGATGGCGACATTCGATCCCGTCGGGCCATTGGTGCCGGTCCAATGGAACAGGCGGTTGGGATTGGTGCCCGCGTGTACGGCGCAATGATAGGCGTCGCACAGGGTGAAGGCATTGGCCAGGGCGAACTGGAAGGGCAGCTCCGCTTCCTTGAAATAGCCCATCGACCGGTCTTCCTTGTACCGGGGCCATTCGAACATGCGGCCGTCGGCCCAGGCCTGGTGGGCATCGGGCCAGGTGTGCGGCGTGCTGTTGATACGCTGGGCGTTGCCTTTGCTCGCATCCAGGTGATAGGGCATCACCACGCGGGTGCCGTTGCTCTGCTGGAACACGCTGCGCCCGCCCGGCAGCGGGATGGTGAAGCGGTCGCCGAAGCCGCGCACCCCGGCCAGGGTGCCGAAGTAATGATCGAACGAGCGGTTTTCCTGCATCAGGATGACGACATGCTCGACATCCTGGATGCTGCGCGTGGCGTTGTTGGCGGCAATGGCCAGCGCGTCGCGGATGACCGGCGGGAACGCCGACAGGGCGGCAGCGGTACCGGCGACGGCGCCGGCCTGCTTCAAGAAATCTCGCCTGCTCTTGTCGGTCATCGCCGTCATCCCCCGGGTTACGCCACGTCGCACTGAAATCTGAAACAAAATTGTCAGATTTGACCAAGGCAATACGCTGCTTTTGCTGGCGCTCATCAAAAGAAGACCAGAAAAGGCGCGCACTGATTCTTTGTCAGGGGATATTTACTGACAAATATTGCAGCTATGTTTCCAGGTTTGCCTGATTTGGAACCAATGTGGCGGCGACGCGCCGCGGCGGCGGGAACATTTTCAGCGATCTGGCAACCGCGCGCCACCTGCGTCACCATTGATGGACACGAATCGGTAAAGGCCGAGATGCCCGATCGCTTCGACAGCCGCTTCCAGATCAGCCGGCGCCTGCTGGCAGGCGCCTTGATGCTGGGCGTCGCCGGCTGTGCCACGGCACCGCCGGCCGGGATCGGCCGGCGGCGCGACTACGGCCTGCTGCAGGACGATGGCACGCGTATCGTCCTGCCGCCCGGGTTCTCCAAAGACAGGCAATGGCCGGCCGTGGTGTTCCTGCCGGCGACCGACGGCACCGCCCCCGATCTCTATCGCTACTATGCGGCGCAACACGAACAGCGCGGCGGCTTCGTTGCCGTCCTGCCGCCGGGATCGAGCGGCGCCAGCGACTACAGCGACGGCGAGCGTTTTGCCGAAACCATCGCCCAGTGGAACGACCGGGTGGTCGAGACCTTGACCCGGCACGAGGCGCGCTTCGCGATCGAGACCGGCCGGGTGGCGCTTG